>CAZODP010000015.1:14063-15337 GCA_964578595.1 uncultured bacterium | reverse complement strand
TCTTGGCGAATGGTCATGTAGCGCAGAATACTCTCATTCAGGCGTAGATTTCGCTCCCAGATGGCCACCACCGGCGGCTCAGCCAGGTAATTCATCTGGACGTAGATCCCTTCTTTTTGGCGATCCATCTCGAAGGTGAAGCGACGTTTGCCTAGTCTTTGCCGCTCTAGCTCTGTGACTCCCTGATCTTTGAGAAACTGCTCTTGGTCGCTCAGCAGTTGTTCGAGGGTTTCTTCGTTGGCGTCAGAGCGCACGATCAACATCGTTTCATAGGCGCGGGGCATGGGGATCCGATTCTCCAAACAGGTTGGGTAAAAAAATAGTGACAGTCAACTATGCTAGCAGATGAAGCCCGTCTTTTATGAGATCAGCCTGTCTGTGATGGCCATGAGCACTTCCCTGATGCCTGTGATTTTTTGGGGGCACGGCAATCCCCTCAATGCTCTGCCGGATCAGGTTTTTGAAGAACAGACCGGATCTGTAAGTCCCTATGCCAAAAATTGGGCTGCTATGGGCCAGCGAGTCCCCAAGCCCATGGGGATCCTGTCCATTTCGGCCCATTGGTACATCTCAGCCACAGCCGTAACGGGCCAGCTCAGCCCCCGAACCATTCACGACTTTAGCGGTTTTCCGGCGGCTCTCTATCAGATGCACTATCCTGCTCCAGGCAGTCCTGAGTTGGCGCGGCGGGTGCAACAGTTGTTGGATCCTGTCTCAGTGGTGTGGGATCAAAGCTGGGGTCTGGATCATGGCACTTGGTCGGTGCTGTGTCATGGCTTTCCTGAGGCGGATATCCCAGTGGTGCAGCTCAGTCTGGATCGAACTCAACCGCCGGAGTTTCATTACAAGCTGGCTCAGCGATTGGCCCCTCTGCGCCAAGAAGGGATCCTGGTCATGGGCAGCGGCAATCTTGTCCACAATCTGAGCACCTACGGCTGGGGGCAGCGGCACAGGGATCCCTATGATTGGGCCGTCCGATTTGAGGCTCAGGCCAAAGATTGGATCCTGAAGTCAGACCATGAGCCGCTGATTAATTATCACCAATTGGGCCAAGATGCAGCTCTATCGATTCCAACGCCGGAGCATTATCTGCCCTTGCTCTATGTCCTGGGGCTGCGACAACCTGAGGATCCGGTTAGCTTTCCGGTCACAGGTGTGGACGGCGGATCCGTGTCGATGCTGTCTATTCAGTTGGGATGATTTTAGTTGGGATGATCTTAGTTGGGGTGATCATCAGTTGGATCTAGATCCTGAGGATCTATGTTTTTAGAGTC
>CAZODP010000015.1:0-13963 GCA_964578595.1 uncultured bacterium | reverse complement strand
GTTTTTAGAGTCTGTGTTTTTTGTTGGTTTTGTTGTCGATTGAGTTGACAAACGCCGATTGAGCAAAATCACCGGCAGGATCCCCACCAAAACGATGGCCAAGGCCGGAGGCCCCGCTTCTGCCAGTCGTTCATCGGAAGCGACTCGATAGGCCCGTGCCGCCAACGTATCAAAATTGAACGGGCGCAACACCAATGTGGCGGGCAATTCCTTCATCACATCCACAAACACCAACAAAGCTGCCCCCAAGATCCCAGGCCAAACCAAGGGCAGATGGATCCGAAACAGGGTGCGCAAGGATCCGCTGCCCAAGCTCCGGGCCGCCTCATCTAGGTTGGGGGGTACCCGGATCAAGCTGCCCTCAAATGTGGCAAACGCCACCGCCAAAAATCGCACCAGATAGGCAAACAGTAGGGCCATGATTGTCCCGCTCAGCAGCAATCCCGTAGAGTGATTGAACAATTGGCCAGACCAGCCATCAATAAAATTGTCCAGCCAGCCCAAGGGTCTGATCACCCCCGCCGCGATCACCAACCCCGGCAATGCATACCCCAGAGAGGCCAGCCGCACCGCCGTCTGTAAACCCGGGATCGGCTGGGCTGAATTGAGCCGCTGCAATCGCAATCCGTACAGCACCACCACCGCCACCATCGCCGTCAGCACCGCCGCCAGCACCGATACGGTCAGGCTATTGCGGGCATAGTCCCAAAAGCGGGAACTCCAGCCGGTTTGCACCTGCCGCCAGGTCATGTAGGTCAAAATCAAGGCCGGGATCCCAAATCCCAGCACCACCGGCAGTCCACACAGGATCCTGGCCCCCCAGCCGCGCCAACCCCGCAACTCATAGCGCGGGATCCGCTGTTGCCCCCCTTGGCGATAAAACCGTGCCTGCCGCCGCGAATACTGTTCCAACACCAGCAGACCCAGCACCAACACCAGCAGCAGAGCCGCCAACTGGGAGGCTGCAATTCGATTATTCATCGCCGTCCAGGTGCGATAAATGCCTGTGGTCAGAGTCTGAACCCCAAAATAGCTGACTGTGCCAAAGTCATTCAGGGTTTCCATCAGAGCCAGCATTGTCCCCCCCACAATCGCCGGTCGGGCCATCGGCAAAGCCACCCGCCAAAAACTGCCCCAAGGCCCCTGCCCCAACGAGCGACTCACCTCCAAGCTGACCACCGACTGCTCCTGAAACGCCAGCCGAGCCGATAGATAGACATACGGATATAGGGTCAGGATCAGTAGCAGCACTACCCCCCAGACTGAGCGGATATTGGGGAACCAATACTCCCCCAACTGCCAGCCCGTCCACTGCCGCAGCCAGACCTGAGCCAGCCCCGTCACCTGCAAAAAATCCGTATAGGCATAGCCCAGCACGTAGGTGGGAGCAGCTAAGGGCAAGACCAGTGCCCATTCCAGCCAACGGCGACCCCAAAACTCTCCGGTGCTGACCACCCAAGCCGTAGCCGTTCCCAGTATCGCCACCCCCAGGCTCACCCCCACCATCAGCAGGGCTGTATTGCGCAGATAGGTGGGCAATACCGTCGAGGCTAAATGCTGCCAAATCTCCCGCTGATCGGAAAACAGACTGAGCAATACACTCAGCACGGGCACCATCACCAGTCCCATCACCCCTATCACCAAGAGGCTCCAGCCATCCCATTGGCTCACAGCACCCCAGCCCCACCGGATCCCTGGGGGCCAGTGCTTAGACGGCTTTTCGACTTCCATAGGGCTAGCCCAATACACAACCCGACTGTCTACTTTAAATAACTCTAAATAATAAAAGGCTCAGCTCCCCCACCTGTTCCCATGACCTGCCCAAGGCTGGAAGATCCTCCTAGAGAAAGCGATGGGATTTGAACAGTAGCGGAAAGCTAAGCCTTAAAACTGACTTGACACGCCGTTGAAATTGACTTCAGCTCTTGAGTAGTGGATGGAAAATCACACCCAGCCCGCCCGGTCAGCCACCCTCAGGGCCTCAGGGGTATTGCGACCGATGCTGGCGGCGTTGAGGGTATCTTCTTTGAAGCTGCCAAACTCGGCCACCACAGAATCCACATCAGCTCCAGCTAAGACGGGATACTCGTTGTTGCCATTGGCAAAAACCGCCTGAGCATCCGGCCCGGACAAAAACTCCAAGAACTGGATAGCGGCCTCTCGATTGGGAGATGTTTTGACAATGCCAGCACCACTGATATTGACATGGGCGCCCCGACCCTCCTGATTGGGGAAGAAAGGCCGCACCACTTCACCCACAGCCCGGTCTTCGGGGTTGTCTGACTTAATCAGGCGAGCCAAGTAGTAGGTGTTAGAAATTGCCAAATCCCCAACTCCAGCAGCCACAGCTTTGAGCTGATCGGTATCTCCCCCCTCCGGCGGACGGGCAAAGTTAGCCACCACACCGCGTGCCCACTCCTCGGTGGCCGGGATCCCATTGGCCAAGATCACGGAGGCGATCAAGGACTGATTGTAGACATTGCTGGAGGTGCGGGCCAAAACCTTGCCCTGCCATTTGGGATCCGCCAGGTTTTCGTAGGTGGACAGCTCAGCGGGATCCACCGTGTTGGTGTTGTACATGATGACCCTAGCCCGCTTGGTCAGGCCAAACCAATGGCCTTCGGGATCCCGCAGTGATTCAGGCACATTGCTGCTCAGGGTTTCAGATTCAATCGGGGCAAACACCCCTGCGGTCTGGGCACGGTACAGACGAGCAATATCCACGGTCATTAAAACATCGGCGGGGCTGTTGGCTCCCTCACTCAAGATCCGCTGGGTCAGCTCATCGGCATCCCCTTCCACCCAGTTGACTTTGATGCCAGACTGCTGCTCAAACCGGGAGTACAACTCCTCATCACTGCCATAGTGGCGGGATGTAAATAAGTTTACCTCAGTATTGGCCCCATGGGCTGGACGCACCCGGGATCCCACCGCCAAGGCCGAGGCCCCTAGAACCGCCGCCCCCAAAAACCGTCGTCGCAAAAGCTGCATAACCAACTCCTAATCGTGTTGCAATGAATTCAAGCTAAATGACCGGATCTCTACACAGGATCCAGTTCGACTTGTCTGAGTTTCAGCCAAAATCAACTAGGGCTGCCGCCAGCCCCAGACTGGGATGCCATTACTTAGCATCTAAATGACTTGTTTTTTGAGAATAAGTCTCTTTAAGAAAGAGGATACTGGATCCAAGTCAACGCAGTCAAGCGGATCCCTGGCTAGATCGTGAGGGCAGGCTTGATTGATGGCGTTGGGTAGGAGTTTTGATAGGAATTAAAAAAAACAGTGGTGATACACAATGTCTCCACTGCACATCACCACCGGATCCCGTGTTTGAGGAAATTAAGGCTAAGGGTTATTGAAGGGCCGCTTCGATCCAGGTATCGAACAGATCCTGATGGTCGGCTACCCACTCTTCGGCATGGCGACGGATGTCAGCCACCGAGTCTTCCCCCTCCTGCATCAGGTTGTTTTGGATGTTGATATCATCGAGTGGAATCTGGACTGATTCAAAAAAGCGCACCGCAGCGGGATTGGACTCGGCAAAAGCTTTGTTGACCAAAACCTGTTGCTGATCCACGGCAAAGCCCAGATTGATGTCATTGGCTGTGGTGTCAGCTTCAGACAGGTTGCCCTGGGCCTCCGGTAGATCCGTGAAAGGCACCGACAGCCATTCCACCTGCTGGCCAGGGGTCAAGACGCCACTGACCCAATAAGGTGTCCAGGTGTAGTACAGAATAGGATCCCCCTGCTCGAAGCGGGTCAGGGTATTGGCCATCAGGGCATCATAGCGACCCTGATCGTGGCTGACCACATCCCGCAACTGGTAGGCATCCAGATGGTGCTCGATCACCAATTCACAGCCCCAGCCGGGGTTGCAGCCGGTGAGGTTAGCTTGACCATCGCCATTGCTATCAAACAGAGCGGCAATCTCAGGATCCGCCAATTGGTCAAGGCTGGTGATGCCGTACTCATCAGCGGTGGTTTTGTCGATCAAGTAGCCCTGCAACACACCGGGGACGATGGTGCCCAGTCGTTGCATCTGGTCTTCACCGCCATTACGCTCAAAAAACTCTTGGTGAAGTGAGGTCCAGTGTACGGGGCTGAAGTCCACGTCCCCATTGGCAACCGCGACGTGAAGGGTGGCATATTCCAGTTCTTGGCCGGGACGGACATCGTAGCCTAGCTGTTCGAGGCCGATATTGACAATTTCAGTCTGGAATAATTCTCCCAACACGGAATAGGCGGGGGTTACCTGTACCCCGGATCCGGGCAGGTTGGCTTGAGCAGATACCTGGGCAGTGGGATGATGAGAAATTACGAGGCCAGTGCCAACCACTAACGTAAAAGCGGCGGCAGATGTTAACAGGGTGGAGATTTTCATAGTGCTGAGATCAGTTAGTAAACAACAGGTTAAGGGATGGATCCGATACCAAAGATCGAAACATCTGAATAGCGTTAGCTTCTGGATCCTAACGCAGAAGTCTTAGGATCTTGACCTCAAAATCATGCTTCAGACAGGGTGAGACTCTGAACTGCGTCAGATGCTATTCCTCTCTAGGATAAAAAACTTTGGAAGATTATTCAAGTTATGGTATTTGGGGTCTATTTTGATCAGCGAGAAGTGTCTCAATTTGCTTTGGATTGCTTTGGACAATTGCCTCAAAACAATCTGCTCGAAACAATCTGTAGGATCAGTTCTGTTGACATCAACAGTTTCATCAGCAGAAGCAATCCAGTTTCTACTGATTCTATTGACCTTGGATGTCCGGCCTGACTCAGGTTTGACCGGCTTGACCGGGCCTCTACTGGACTGATGGCTCAGATACAGAGTCCTGGGCGTTGAGCAGACTCAAAAGGCCCCCCAGCGGCCCCCGCTGCCAAAAGGGGATCCGTTGCGGCTTGCCCATCGCCTGGGTGACTCGATCCAATAAGATCGCCAGAATCACAATACTGATCCCTCCTGTCGCCGCCAGAGCCACATCTAGCCGTCCGATCCCTCGATTGACCATCTGGCCCAAGCCCCCCACCCCGATCAGGGAGGCGATCACCACCATCGATAGCGATAGCATCAGAGATTGATTCAGCCCTGCCAAAATGGTTGGCATCGCCAAGGGAATCTGCACCTCCCAGAGCAGTTGATTGGGGGTGGATCCAAAGGCTTCGGCGGCCTCGACGGCTTCGGCTTGGACTTGCCGGATGCCCAAGTTGGTCAGGCGAATCAGGGGAGGCACCGCAAATACCAAGGTGACGATCACCCCCGGCACGGATCCAATCCCAAACAGCATCACCACCGGCACCAGATAGACAAAAGCTGGCAACGTCTGCATCGCATCCAAGATCGGGCGCAGGATCCCCTCAAACCGATCATGGGTGGCGCTAAGGATCCCCACCGGTAGGCCAATCAGGGTGCAAAAAGCCACTGCCGTCAGCACCAATGAAAGGGTGGTCATCGATTCCTGCCAGGCTCCCAAGGATCCCAACAGCAGCAGTCCCCCAAAACTAGCCAAGGCAATTCCCCGCCCTGCCACCTGCCAAATCAGCAGAGGGGCTATGATCACAAACACCAGCGACGGGATCGCCAGCAAAAAAGACTCAACCCCATCCAGCACCAGATTGATCGGCACTCGAATCAGTTGAAAGACCCCTCGATAGTTATCCACCAGCCAGCGCACCCCCACTTCTACCCAATCTCCTAGGGGTAGGAGCGTCTCCTGAAACGGATCCAAAATGTTTGGCAATGAGGCGATGATCATGATGATCTCTCCCTAAAAATGAGGATTTGCGGATCCTCTGGTCAACTCACTTACGGCTCAAAAATGGGTCTCAAAAATCAGCCGATCAAACTCAATTCAAACTCTTTAACCAGCCCCTTAACTGGCCACTGCCATCGCCGGATCCAGTCTGTTGCTAGCCTCGATATCGTTGCTCTGACTGAGGCGACCAATGGTGGAGAAAATATCGGATTTTTCCACAACACCCTTGAAGTGGCCATCTCGATCCACCACCGCAATCGGCAAGTCTCGATCCCAAAACTGAAACAAATCTTCGAGGCTGGTGGCGGCTCGCACCTGCGGAAAATCCGTTTGCATGGCGGCGCGAATATCTTCTTTGCCGGAGTCTAGGGCTATTTTTAATCGAGATTGGGTCACCACTCCCGCTGGCTTGCCCTGACGATCCACCACAAATAGGCAATCCAAATCGTGGGCTTTCATCTGCTCGGCTGCCGCCCGTAACGAAGCCTGTCCCAAAATCATCGGGATCGTTTTGCGGGTAATGGATCCGGTTTTGAGCACCTGTGCCCGGTTGACATCCTGGGTAAAAGCGGCCACATAGTCGTTGGCGGGCTGGGTGAGTAGATCCTGCGGGGATCCCACCTGCACAAAGGCCCCATCCTTCATCACCGCCACCCGGTCGCCGATTTTGAGGGCCTCTTGGATGTCATGGGTGATAAAAACAATCGTCTTGTGAAACTGCTCCTGCAAACGGATCAGCTCGTCTTGCATCTCCCGCCGAATCAAGGGATCCAGGGCACTAAACGCCTCGTCCATCAGCAAAATATCGGGATCCGTGGCCAGAGCACGGGCCAAACCCACCCGCTGCTGCATACCGCCACTCAGGTTGGAAGGATAGCGATCTGCCCACTGGTGTAGCCCCACCATCTCCAGGGTTTCGAGGGCTTTTTCACGCCGTTGCTGAGGCGGGATCCCTTGCACCTTCAGGCCATACTCTACGTTTTCGGAAACAGTGCGATGGGGAAAGAGGCCAAACTTTTGGAACACCATCGCCATTTTGGTGCGTCGCACCTTCCGCAATTGAGCTTCGCTCAGGCTCAAAACATCTTCGCCATCCACAAACACTTTGCCGGTGGTGGCCGGGATCAGACGATTGAGGCAGCGCACCAGTGTGGACTTGCCGGATCCCGATAATCCCATGATCACAAACAGCTCACCCCGGTTGATGGTCAGTGATACATCTGCCACCGCCAACACGCTCCCTGTGGCCTGAAAAATTGTATCTCGACTGAGTCCATCTCGAAATTGGGTCAAAGCCTCCTGGGTGGATTTTCCGAAAATCTTGGTCAGATTCTCAATGCGAATTTTAGGTTCGGGCGTGTTCATATTCGGATGTAGTCAAGATTATAGAAGGAACAGTTCTGCCCAAGGCAGATAGATTGAAATCGTATTTCCCAAGCCATCTCGGCAAATCAAAGGATCAAAAGCCCTCAAATGCCTGTGGGCTAAGACACTCATACCGTAACACACTGTGCTGATCACCTCAACCCGCAGATCATTTGCCCTTGGGATCAAGGGATCCCAAGGCTGAATCTGAGGCTAATGCTATTAGATTAATTCAGCTAGAGAATGACCTAGGCTTGAAATCGAATATCCTGAGGCTTTCGCATCGCGGGATCCCGTTCTTGAGTCAGTTCAAAGTTGATAATTGACCAGCGTTTGAGTTCAGCAGGATTGAGATCACCGTGATTGAGTTGATGATTAAACTCATGATTCAATTCATCCGTGGCGCAGGGGAAATCCCAGTCAGGCTCTGGGCTGAACACCACCGGCAACCCATAGAGGCGGGGATAGCCAAAGCTATTGTGGCGGCGAAAGGAGGCTTGCTCCAGATAAGGACTCAATAAATCCTGATAGCGACGGGCGATGGTGACTTGGGTAGCCCGCATCCCTTGCATTCTCAGCCGATCAAGCTCCTCGTGGATCTCAAAGCGGATCCCATCGGCATGGGTGTGCTGTCGAAACCAGCGGCCCTGCCACATCCGCCAACGCCGGCCCGATTGCAGATGGACTAAGTCTGGCTGGCCATTGGCTTCCCGCTCCAGGCTGACCTCAAAGGCCCCGTGGCGATGGCAGAGATAGGTGTCTGTCAACGTCAGGGCAGCGATGGTTTGACGGCAGTGAGGGCACTGGATCGTCGGGCCATAAAAAGGGTGGCCAAATGCAATAGACATGAGGGAAACAGGTAAGCCTCAGAACAGCAGCATGGACGGATTCGCTCACATTATAGAGGGCTTGGAGATGGGGCAGTGGAGATGGCCGCCCAGACCCAGCTAGACTGGTGGCATCCACCCTCTGGCCAGATTTTGAGGGGTATTGGGACTCTGCTGTGGATCTGCCGTCTTTTTTGTGGTTGTGGCGATGGGCCGCTTGGTCAATGGGCGGGGTGGTGGTGCTGTATGGATTGTTGATGGTGACCGGATCCCATCTGTTTCGACTGCGGCGGCGCTCATCGTCTCAGGGTTCAGGGGGTGAGATCGCAGGGCATAAGATTTCAGGCCAATCCCGCTGGATACATATTCTGTTGGGGATCCTGTTGGTGGGTTTGGTGCTGGAATTGCTGGCGATTGGGATTGTGGGCACTTTGGGGCAGTTTGGATCCCTGGGGCAATCGGTGCATTTGTGGGCTGGACTGGGGGTGACAGGTTTATCGCTTTTGAGTGCTTGGCATGGCTGGCAAGGGATCCGCTGGCCTAGCTCGCGGGGGATCCATGTGATGCTGAACGGGGTTTTGGGTCTGGTGCTGCTATGGGTGAGCTGGACAGGCTGGCAGGTGGTGCAAAAGTACTTGCCCTGAGCCTTGTGTCTTGAGGATCCTGAGCATCAAGAGGTTCAAATATCCAGCTCAAATATCCATCAGACGGTAGCCTACCCCATGGACTGTCTCGATCAAGTGTTGGGGGGCACCGGCTTGGCAGAGTTTTTTGCGTAGGGTTTTGATGTGAGCTTTGATGGTTTCTTCGGTGGGGGGATCAGTTAGAGTCCAAATCCGCTCTAGCAAAAAGGAACGACTCAAGACCCGCCGACCATTTTGCATCAGTAGTTCCAATATCGAAAACTCCTTGGGGGTGAGCCGGATCCCTGTGGTGCCGTAGGTGACCTCGTAGCGGGTGGGGTGTAGCTTCAGTAAGCCCCAGACCAACACGGGGGATGGGGATCCTTGGCCGCGGCGCAGACTCGCTCGAATCTGGGCTAGCAGTTCCTGCAGATCGAAGGGCTTGACCATATAGGCATCTGCCCCCGCATCCAACCCCAAAACCTTGTCATCACAGGTATCTCGTGCTGTCAGCATCAACACCGGTATCGATAGGCCCTGATTGCGGATCCGTTGGCAGAGGCGGATCCCGTCTAGTTTTGGCAAGGTGACATCCAGGAGAGCCAGGTCATAGTCACCGGTTAGGAGGTATTCCCAGCCGGTTTCTCCATCTCGTACCACCTCCACCCCATAGTTTTGGGCACTGAGAGCGTCCACCAGCGACTCAGAGAGCTGCCCATCATCTTCCACCAGCAGGATCCGCATAGCCTTGATGATCCGATTGGATAAGAATTAGAGCTTAATCAGCCGAAGATAGGGCTGCTGTATTGGGGGTTACGGAGCTAAATCTTGGCTGTCTGGTTTGGGGAGTAATTGGGTTTGGGGTGCGATTGGGCTATTGGCGCAACCTCAGGATCCGGCGGAGACTTGGGTGGCATCCACCTCCACCTCCTCTTCCCCAGCCTCAGCCCGCTTGGAGGGGGGGAGCTGTTTGAGTTTGCTCTCCATCTCGGTCATGGTCTTTTTGAGGTCTTCGATAAAGGCTTCTTTTTCTCGCAGCTCTCGGCTTTTGTTGCGGGATTCCACCACAAACTGCATCCTCATCCACAGTCCATAGATCCAAAAAAAAGCCGCCCCGATCCCGGCAGAGATCAGCAGCTCAATCGCCAACGGCAACTCAAAGGTCAGGCCAGGGGCCAGGGTGACAGCCACAGCACTGGCATTTTGCATGGCAAACAAAGAGATGCCCAGCAACACCACAAAGAGAATCATAAAATCGATCTGTCTCATCACCTGTTCCCCACGATTACAACCATTACATTAAAACCAGTGCATTAAATGAGTGCATCTAATCCATGTAGATTCTTGCACATGGCGGCAGGGGATCAGGTCTAGGCCGATAGCTTCTCAGGGGCAGGATCCGGCTGGGGTAAGGGCTGAGGGGATTGTGCCATCAGGGTCGGAACCACTTGAAGGGCGCGCCGGGTAAACTGCTGGAGTTGGGCGGGCTGACGGTGGCGGCGCAACTGAGCTTGGATCCGTTCTGTCAGGGTGGCCTGGTCGGGCTGAGGGGCGGGCTGATCTGAGTTGGGGTCTAGCTCCCAGGTTTCTTGCGATTGCAGCAGATCCACATAGCCCAGTCCGGCAATCCGGGTCAGATAAGCGGCACTCATGGCCTGAACAGGGATCCCCACCAAGGCCAAGGGACTGGCTTTGAGCAGGGATCCGAGGGTTTGGGTGGCTAACTCCACCCCCCCCAGTTTGAGGAGCACTTGCCCCAGAGATTGGGCGATGGTTTTGGCCTGGATCCATTGGATGGGCCGCTCGTAGAGCTGATGGAGTTGATACACCAGGCGGGCATTGATGGCGATGGTGGCCAATAGATCCAAAGCCGGCAGAGGGGTGGCTGCCACGGCGGCGGCTGTCGCCCATTGCATCTGCTCCACCGCTTGACGGGCCAGATCGCAACGTTGTTGAGCGAGCACCGCTTGGGCACTATGAGCCAGAGTTTGGGTTTGATTGAGGGCATTGGCCAGGCGCAGATGATGCCCTTGGGTTTGGAGTAAGCCAGAGATCAGATCCACCAGAGCTTGGGTATCGGGATCCTGGTCTTCGTAGCTGATGTCTACCGTGCCGTCGGCATGAATATGCTTGACTTTGAGGGGCTGGGGCTGGGCGGCGATGGCCACCACCTGCTGGGGGGGGATCACCCCCTGAGTGCGCTGGCGGAGATGATTGAGGATGGTATCTACATCGGCTGGAATCATCTGATCGGTTTTGTTGAGGGCCAGGATCGCCTGTTTGCCAGAGCGGGCCAGCCGCAACAGTTCTTCATATTCTGAAGCCAATAGATCGCCTGCCACCACAAACACCAGCAGATCAGCGGTGGCGGCCAATTGGCGGGCTGCGGTTTCTCCCGCTTGACCGATGGTTTGCAGACCGGGGGTATCGGTGAGTAGGATCTCGCTTTTGACTCCGGCAATGGTGTAGGTGTGGGCGGATCCGGTGGCGGTGGTGCCCAGTGTGGGGGCGGTTTGGCCCACCCAGCGGCCCAAGAGGGCATTGACCAAGGATGTTTTGCCCGCCGAAGCCGTGCCAAAAACCACCAAGTGCAGGGTTTCATCCTGCAGGGCGGCCTGGATCTGTTGGGAGCGATTGAGCAGGTCTTGGCGGGCGATGGTGTCTTGTAATTGAGCGATCAACCGATCGGTGGCCTCGATCTGGCGGGAAACCTGTTGGCGGGTGGTCTGACGCCGGGGCCGACGGGATCCTTTGGCTTGAGCCGGCTGGGGGGAGGGTTGAGGCCGGATCCACTGCCAGCCCAGCCCCGCCAATCCTGCGGTGGCCACAAGGGTCAGTATCACCAGCCCATTGGCCAACCCACCCGAATAGGGGGCGACGGCACTGTGGATCCCACTCAGGGCCTGCAGGTACTGCCCACAGACCACCAGGGTGCCCACCAGGATCACCAGGAGGCGAAGATTGTTGGGCCTCTTATCTTTGGGCGTCTTTGGGAGCGACGGCAGGTTGGGCATAGATCCTGACATTAAAAAACTGTTACGGATCCTTTATTGTCTCTGATCACTCCCCACTTAAACCACGCTGATCAGCGTTTGGCTAGGTTCTCTCCGGGAGGATAGGCCGAGCGCAGGGATGTGTTTTCAATGGCATTGCGTTCCAATTGTTCGGCCCGGCGATGCAAAACACGGGTTTGTTCTAATATCTCTTCGACATCTTCTTCAGAGAGCTGCTCCACATAATTAATCTTGATCTCTTCGAGTAAATCAATCAGCAGATTTTCGATCTCTTGCTGGGGTCGAGACTGGCCCAATTCTGTCCGCAACGTATCCACAAATCGAGTGGTCAAGCGATTGAGCAATTGCTGGCTGACCGGATCCTCAAAGGCTGCAATCAGGCCCGTATACAACCCGTGGGTGATATCCGCCGCCAAGCGTTGGCTGATCTGCTCTGGGATCCGGGCTAATCCTGACCATCCAGACACCTGTTGATAGCCCGGCATCTGATGAATGATCCCATCCAGATTATGTTTGACCACCGCTTCGACCTCAGGCTGGACTTGGGGCAGCACCTTATAGACGGCTGTGCGAGCCAGTAGGGCAGTAATGGCTTCAATCTCATTGACCCCATTCAAATCGACATAGGTACGAGCGGATCTAGGTTGAGCAATCAGCCGAGATAGATCCCCCTTTTTGACAAACCTTTGCAGCTGATTGAGCACCCGCAATATCACAATCTCAGAAATATCGGATCCGATCACCGCTGCAAATCCCTGGCTGATCTGTGACTTAACCCGCTTAAGCTGAAAAATACCCGATTGATCCAGCCGCAATAACAGCGGAATACAGCGCAAAAACCGAAGCACAGGCAGAAATAAAAAAACGTCATACCATCGCCACAACATGGCATCTCGCCAGCCCACCGCCGTATAGCGACGACTGATCACCAGTGTGCGCAGTAAAAACTCTCCAAAGAAAAACAGAACAAAAGGCCCATCCAAGACCGCAAAAAAGTCCACAAAAGCCCCACTTTCTCCAATGGGTCGGCTGAAATTGGTCTCGATCAAAGGTCGGATCCGGGTCTGAAAAAATGGGATCCCGTCTGATGGGGCAACACGGGTGAGATAATCACTACTCCAAAAGGATCGAAAGGATTCACGGGCAGAATTATTTTCGTTGGGGACATGAGCCAGCATCAAGTTTTGAATCTGCACCAGACGGCCACTTCTGCCCACCAATCCAAAGGGATTTCGATCCAGAAGCTGAATACTGGCGGCTCGCAATCGGGCCAAAAGGTTTTGAGCTTGAGGAGATTCTAAACCTTGTCGGAGGGCAACTTCCTGGAGTTGGTCAACCAATTCTAAATATCGCTGAGTTTCAGGGTTGGGTTCAATGCCTTTGATCGGATCATAGAGTCGGGTGACAAAAGATTGATCGGTGCGTTGAGACAACACAGGTACCCCAATGGTAATGGGTCGCTGGGATCCCAAAAAAAGCTGTCGGATCCCAAAAATCTCAATCTTTCCCTGCAACCAAAAATCTCGCCAAGGCACATAGCTGATATCAAACAAAACCAAAGTAAAATTGGCCAAAATAATCAGAGCTGTCAGCCGCTCGTAGGTTTGCTGTAGCCATCCCCGCTGCTGGGTTTTGGTCAAACGATTCAAAAATTGTGATGCCACACTGTGATCCTGGTCTGGTCTGCCACAGTCTATGCGGTGATGGGCTTAAACTCAACTCCAGTTACACTCAACATAGACCTGATGGCACCATCCCATGTCCAATTCAGCCCTGCCAAATCCAGATCGATCAAACCCAGCCGGATCCACAGATTTAGCCGATCGATTTGTGATCTCCCCCCTGATTCGCTTCAGCCTCCACAGCCTCTACGGATCCCTGACGCTGCCATTGCTGTTGTTGCTCTGGATCCAGGGCCAGACTGGAACTGGGTTTGACCTGATGGGCGGTGCTGTGTTCTTGGGTTGGGTTGCTCTGCTGGGATCCCTCAGCCAAGAGACTCAGCTCGATCAGACCTCCATTGCCATTGTCTATCCCGCTTGGGTGCCTGGTTTTTTGGGCCGGGGCTGGCATCTCAACTGGGATCAAATTGTAGATTTATCCCTATCCTCCACCAGTCAGGGGGGATTGGCCTACTACCTTGAGACTGGGGATGGATCCCGTTATCTGCTGCCCCTGAGAATGGGTCGCCTCCGCCATCTGCTCAACCGGATCCAAGCTCAGACCGGCCTTGATACCAGAGCAGTTAATCCCTATGTGCAACCCTGGATGTACCTTTGGCTGGCCATTGCCAGTGGCCTCCTATGGCTGGCAGATGCAGGGATCCTGTATTTAGCTTTTGATACAGGCCGAATTTAACTTTTTCAGTTTTTCAGCTCAGG
>CAZODP010000014.1:35344-44418 GCA_964578595.1 uncultured bacterium | reverse complement strand
GATCCGTACCTAAAATGTATGGGAAAGTGTGGCCTTTATCGAGGGATCCGCAGGCCAGGATCCATGGGGGCAGGGTCAAGTAGGCAACCATGTGCTCGAATGTTTCTCGCCGCACACCTGTAAGACGCTTGGTATCTCACTTCCTCCTCATCTATGCAAGAGGTTTACTAACACCAATTTGAGACTCTACAAATCCCAGGATCCTTGCTGGGAGCGGGCTTTAGCGGTAAGCCCCCAACGAGATTTGAACTCGTGACCTCTCCCTTACCAAGGGAGTGCTCTACCACTGAGCCATGGGGGCAAGTTGTGACGAGGCTGAATCATTAGTGGTGGGCCGAGTTGGATTTGAACCAACGTAGGCATAGCCAGCGGATTTACAGTCCGCCCCCTTTAACCCCTCGGGCATCGACCCACAGCGGATCCTGCGACCCATTGCATCGCAAGTGCTTTACTACTATAGCAAGAGTGAGTGGATTCCAATCGGTCTGCTCAAAAAATCCAGCACTGGTTAGGGACTGGATGTCCTCAGAGATGAAGATGGTGTTCGGTTTGGCTAGGATTGGTGGGTGAGCTTCTGGGTGATCTGGTCTGGGTCAAGCTGGGGGTCTCAAGGCTGTTTGCACAACCCTGATTGGTTTGACATTGGATCCTTCTATAGCCCCGCCTTTGGCCACCAAGCCTCTTCACATTTCCGTGCTTCAACTTTGGGATTTTGGGGTGGCCCTATCCGCTGATCACTGGCAGTTGGCTTTGCCACCAGAGCGGTTTGCGATCGATGTGTTCCTGACGCTAGAGGCTTTTTTGCAGGGGGTGCAGCAGCACAGTGATCAGACTGACGGCCTGCTAGTGATTGCAAGTGGCAAGGATGGGGCGGAGTTGGAGCTTGTTGCTCAACAGCTATGCAGCGGTGGTTTTTTGTTGCCGGCGGTTTTGGTTTTGTTGACTCAGTCGGGATCCCGAGAGGATCAACAGGCTGTTCAGGTGATTCGGGAGCAGGGCTTCTATCATACGGCGACGCTGATTCAGATCTTGGGGTGGACAGAGTTTCAGCAGGCCATGAGCGGATCCCAAAACTCTGCGGTATCGCTAGGGCTGATGGCCTTGTTGGATCAGGCGATGGCTTTGTTTTTGCAGCTCTCCCCCACCTGTGGCTTGCCGGAGGGATCCTCCCTCAAGGGGGTGGCCCCAATTCCAGATCGGATTCATACTCAGCAGGCCCGCCTCGCCGAAAAACTTCGGGATCAGTTGGGTTACAAAGGGGTGTACTATCACCGGGATCCACAACGGTTTTTTCGCAATCTGTCAGCCGGTGAGCAGCAGCAGTTGCTCCAGCGGTTACGGGGACTGTACCAGGCCGTTGTGTTGGACTACTTTCAGTTGCCTCAGCGGGCCAATCTGCGGACTGATGAGCTGGTGGCGCTAGCTTTTTTTGCGGATATGGGGGTCTCTCAGATTCTGGAGCTGCACATGGGGTTGATGGAAGATTTTTCTAAACAGCTCAAAATTGAGGGGCGTAATGAGGAAATTTTGTTGGACTATCGGATTACCCTAATTGATGTGATCTCCCAGCTCAGTGAGATGTATCGACGGGCTGTGCCTCGGTCGCCCCAAACCCTCCAACCTATTGCCCCTCTGTTTGCGGATCCCTTGAAATAGAAAGGATCCAGTGATGTATCTTAAGCCCCCACTACCCCACCTTACCTATGTCTGAGTCTGATCCCGCTCTTCCTGCTGTCCGACGCGCTTATGTTCTCAAGCTTTATGTGGCGGGCAATACCCCCAATTCGGCACGGGCCATTCGCACTTTACAGGATATTTTGGCAACGGAGTTTCGAGGGGTCTACAGTCTCAAGGTGATTGATGTCCTCAAAAATCCTCAATTAGCTGAAGAAGATAAGATCTTAGCAACCCCTACCCTTTCTAGGATTTTGCCGCCACCTGTGCGTAAAATTATTGGGGATCTGTCAAATCGAGAGCGAGTTTTGATTGGTCTGGACTTGATGTTTGAGGAGCTAGAGCAGAGCTAAATGGATCCTATCGAGAACTCTGTTGAGGCAAATGTGATGACTGATTCTGCTACCAAAACCGGAACTATTCTCAAGATTCGCACTGGTATTGATGGGTTTGATGAGGTGAGTTACGGGGGTCTGCCTGCGGGGCGAACCACCCTGGTCAGCGGCACTTCAGGCACAGGGAAAACCCTGTTTGCGGTGCAATTTTTGCACAGGGGTATTGTGGACTTTCAGGAACCTGGAATTCTAGTTACCTTTGAAGAGTCCCCAATTGATATCAAGCGTAATGCCCTCAGCTTTGGCTGGGATCTACAGAACTTGATGGATCAGGGGAAATTGTTTATTTTGGATGCCTCTCCGGATCCTGAAGGCTATGAGATCAGCGGCAATTTTGATTTGTCAGCTTTGATTGAGCGGATCCAGTATGCGATTCAAAAGTATCGGGCACAACGGGTTTCGATTGATTCAGTCACAGCGATTTTTCAGCAATATGACTCGGTTGGGATTGTGCGGCGGGAGTTATTTCGCCTAGCAGCACGGCTAAAACAATCTCAAGTCACCACAGTGATGACCACAGAACGTACTGATGAATATGGCCCGATTGCCCGCTTTGGGGTAGAGGAATTTGTTTCAGACAATGTGGTGATCATGCGAAACATTATGGAAGGAGAGAAACGCCGCCGGACTCTGGAGATCCTTAAATTGCGGGGTACAACTCACATGAAGGGAGAGTATCCCTTTACAATTTCCAATCACGGCATTAATATCTTTCCTCTGGGGGCAATGCAGCTTACCCAGCGATCTTCAAATGTGCGGGTGTCGTCAGGGATCGCCAAGTTGGATGAGATGTGTGGTGGTGGCTTTTTCAAGGATTCGATTATTTTGGCTACCGGTGCCACCGGAACGGGCAAAACGTCTCTGGTGAGCAAATTCTCACAAGAGGGTTGTTTGCGGGGTGAGCGATGTATTTTGTTTGCCTATGAAGAATCACGGGCGCAGCTTTCTCGCAACGCATCCTCTTGGGGGATTGATTTAGAAGAATTTGAGCGCCAGGGGCTGCTGCGGATCATCTGTGCCTATCCCGAATCGGCAGGTTTGGAAGATCATCTGCAAATCATCAAAAATGAGATGGCCTCCTTCAAGCCCTCTCGTATCGCCATTGATTCTCTATCCGCGCTTGCCCGTGGGGTCAGTCAAAATGCTTTTCGACAGTTTGTGATTGGGGTCACAGGGCTGGCTAAACAAGAGGAGATCACAGGATTTTTTACCAATACCACGGATCAATTTATGGGATCCCACTCCATCACTGAGTCCCATATCTCTACCATCACCGATACTATTTTGCTGCTGCAATATGTGGAGATTCGAGGAGAAATGGCTCGTGCCCTCAATGTTTTTAAGATGCGTGGATCCTGGCATGACAAGGGGATCAGAGAATACTTTATCGCCAGCTCTGGGATCGAGATCAAAGACTCCTTTAGGGGATATGAGCGGGTGATCAGCGGATCCCCGACTCGGACCAGTATTGACGAAAAAAACGAGCTGTCTAGTATTGTCCAAAATCTGCAATCCCGTGAGCCAGACCTGTGAAACCTTTGCCGCAAGACCTTCAAGTGATTCGAGATTTGGCCTGGATTGGGGATGCAGTGTTATCCCTCTATGCCCGTCAGTGGATCCTGGATCACGCCCAGCCCACCGCAGAACGGGGCAAGTTATTTACTTACTTCACCAACAACCAATTTCTGTCAGGACTGGGGGATCCCACCCGTGTGGAGGCTCAGATTGGGCTGGTCTATGGTGAAGCGGGTTTGGAGGCAGCCTTCGGGCACATCGAGCAGGAGATTTTGCCACTCTTTCTCAAGCAAATGCGCAATCGTGCCCCCCACTAAACACACCTAAAAACACTTTTAGACTTTAAGATTCGACTGGATCGGGTTCGGTCATCATGTTTAAGACTGTCGGCACAATCGGAGTGATCAAATCCCGGATCCCTTGGGCATAGGCAGCGATTTCCCATTGAGCCTCAGGCTTATCTCTGAGTTCTAAAAAGTGCAACACCCCCTGTAGGGAAACAGTCCACAGAAATTCGGTGTAGAGGGCTTGAGGTAACACCAATCTGGCTTGCTCTCGCGCTACTCCCATTGCTAATAATTCGTCATAGTTTTTTTCGGCCACATCAATCACAGCCGTAAATAACTCCCGCAGCATCTCCTGTTCATCCCCCTCTAGGGGTACGCTCGCCTGTTTGTTATCAGGATCCTGGCCGCGAAACTCAGATGGGATGTAGTATTGCCGATTAAAGGAAGTATAGCGGCGGGAGATTTCATTCCAGCCAATTTGGTCATTAGCATAGGCTCCCCCGATTACATGCCGATACCATTGATTGCGAATCGCCATCGGGCAAGCCACCCGAAAGGTAAACACGGTTGAGCGCAAAACAGAGACATGTTTGTCAGCCATCAACCGCTTAATTAGACGAATATCTTTGTCGCTCAAACGATCCACTTGTTTGCCATAGCTGACTCGGGCTGAGTTAACCACCTGGGTATCTCCCCCCATATGATCTTGCAACTCCACAAAGCCAATTCCGTCACCCAAAATATTGTCAATTCGCATCCTGACTCACCTCCTTACTTCGCCTCTTGCACCTGGCTTGCCCCTTGATATTTGCCCTGATAGCCATCGATTGGGATCCCCTCAGTTCGCAACAAAATCAACTGCGCAAATCGCTTGCCAATTTGGATCCCAATCGGATCGTGAGCACCATGGGACAGGGATAGGGTGACGATGCCTTCAAATCCTGGATCCAAAAATTCTGCCCCCGCCAACCGCCAACCCGCGCGCGCACTGCTGGACTTGAGGCGCACAATACCCGCACAATCGCCTGGGATCCGAAGGGTCTCTAGGGTGGAGAGCAGTAGCGTTTGTTGAGGAGGATGAGCGTAGCCAGAGGCGAGATCCACCGGCTGGGGCTGATGAGCCGATCCCAATACCAAAGCTGTCACCCCCATACGCAGGTCTAAACTGGCGGGATTGACCAGCACCGGATCCCAAGGATCCACTAGGCTTGGCCCTTGGTCAAGAAAAAACCGATCCGTCTGTATCATGGTTGCCAGATTATCAGTTGCCAGATCATGGGTTACCAGATTATGGGCTGCCAGATCATTTAGATCACGACACGGTGCGAGATTGGGGGATGTGAGGCGAGTGCTGTCAGCGGTCAAGCCGCCACCCCCCACCATACCCCACCGGGTTCCTCCCGGATCCCTTCTGATCCAAGTCAACTTCGGGTTCACAAGTACAGACTGTAAGATGAATATGGAAAATCCGCCAGATCCTATGTCTTCACCTGCTTTTGAGTCACCTGCCCCCATCGATGATTCCATCGCTCCTGCACCTATGGATCCTGCTGTGGATCCCCGTGCCCTGCGCAAAAGCCTACGGCAGTCCTCCAACTACTTTGCCAAAGGCTTTGAGGAGCACAAATCCCAAGTGCAGGGGGAACTCCAGACCACCTACAAAAGTGACCTGGTGGCTCACATCCGCGCCCAAGGCAATGTCTATACCCAAGGATCCGTCACCATTTACTTGGCCGAGGCCTTTGGATTTTGTTGGGGGGTAGAACGGGCGGTGGAATACGCCTATGAAGCCCGTCGCCGCTTTCCGGATCGCCAGCTCTGGATTACCAACGAGATCATTCACAATCCCCAGGTCAATCAGCACCTCAAAGCCATGGGGATCCAGTTTGTGGAGGAGCAGGGCGGTCGCAAAGACTTCTCTGGGATCCAGCCCGAAGATGTGGTGATCTGGCCTGCGTTTGGGGCTAGCGTCCAGGAGATGGAGTTCTTTCGGCGCAACGGCAATGAAATCGTAGATACCACCTGTCCTTGGGTTTCACGCGTTTGGAATCAAGTGGACAAACACCGTGCCGCTCAATTCACTTCCATTATTCATGGCAAATACAAACACGAAGAAACCCTGGCCACCAGCTCTTTTGCTGACAAGTATTTAGTGGTTCTCAACTTAGATGAAGCTCAATGGGTTTGCAACTATATCTTGAATGGGGGTGATCGAGATCAGTTTTTGGCAAAGTTTAGGGCCGCCACATCCCCTCAGTTTGATCCAGAGCAAGATCTGATCCGGGTGGGCATCGCCAATCAAACCACGATGCTAGAAGGGGAAACCCTTGCCATCGCCAAATTGTTTGAAACCACCCTGCTGCGTAAGTATGGCCCCCAAGCTCTCAATGACCATTTCATGAGCTTCAATACCATTTGTAATGCCACCCAAGAGCGGCAGGATGCGATGTTTCATCTGATCGAGCAGCCCCTCGATGTGATGGTGGTGATCGGCGGTTTCAACTCCTCCAATACCACCCATCTCCAAGAAATTGCCCTCGAAAAAGGACTGCGATCCTTTCATATTGATGGGGCCGACTGCATCACCCCCGATAACCGGATCCGCCACCAGCCCCTCGGCCAGGGGATCACCGAAACCTGGGACTGGCTGCCGACTGGATCCGTGCGGGTGGGTGTTACCTCCGGCGCCTCTACCCCGGATCGGATGGTGGAGGATGTGATCCTTAAGATCCTGGCTTTGGGTCCAGAAGCAGCATTGACCCATTCAAAGCTGACCCATTAAAACAAGCCACTAGCACCAGTCATTATGTCTGTTGACTGTCAGGATGCTTTTCAGGATCCACCTGTCCGGCGGTCAATTGGTGCAACTGCTGTTCGAGCTGGGTGATCCGTTGGCAGAGCTGCTGGTTGGTGGTCAGCAACTCTTGGGCACGGCTGCTGAGATAGGGATCCGATTCCCACCAGTTGATGCCAATTTCGCGGGCCTTATCGACGGAGGCCACCAAAAGCCGGATCCGAATGCTCAGCAACTCCACATTGCCCACCGAGATGGTGATATCGCCGGCAATCACGATGCCTTTGTCCAATACCCGCTCGAGGACATCGGCGAGGGTAGAGGCACTACTGGCGGTGGACATGGGCTTAGCAGAAACAGCCACAGGGATCCCTCAAAAAAAGACACAACAGGTGGCAAGCTAGGGCAACTGATCCAACAGGTGAGTCAGCAGAGCGTCAGCTTCCTCAAACTTGTCTGAACCCGCCCGCGCCAGCAACACATCGCTGCACACCATTCTAAAGTCTTCATCTCCTTTACTTACCGCCAGCTCATGCTCTTTGACAATGCGACCAATCATCAGACAGCAGCGCAGGCTAGGGGTTTTGCTGATATTGAGTTTGCGCCGGTAGGCCCGCACCACATGGACAATTTTGAGGGCATCAGCAGCCGATAGTCCCACCCGCACCGTCAGGATCTCTTTTTCAGTCTCGATATCTGGTTCCCCCACATCAATGGTGATCATCCGATCCAACAGCGCATCCTGGGTTTTGTGTACCCCATGATATTCGTCAGGATTGGAGGTAAAAATCGCCCGAAATTGAGGATGCACCCTCAAATACTCCGACCGATTGCTATCCGGTGGCATCACCAGCAGTTTTTCTTCGAGGGCGCTGAGCAAGGCGTTATTGGCTTCCGGTCGAGAGCGGTTGAACTCGTCGTAGATCAAAGTAAACCCTTCGCGGCAGGCCAGCGTTAGTCGGGCATCCACCCAGCGCTGCTGCACATCCTCCTCCGTCTTGACCACCGAATGGATGTAGTTATCCACCACCCGGCGATGGCTGTAGCCTGTCCGTCCCCCAATCAGATCAGTGGAATTGAACTGGTCATCCCCAAACATCAGCATCAAGGGTCGTCCCACCAAACTACCCAGGTGCATGGCCAGGGTGGTTTTACCGGTTCCGGATGGCCCTCGCAGATGCACCGGAAAGCCGGATTGGAGATAACGCAGGGCACGCCGCACCAGCCGCTCCGTTTGGGGCGTATTGACAAATTGACGGGGCCGCGCCTGCAAAACAGTGGTCATGTCGGGATCCTCAGTGGCTCCAAAACTCCTGATCCCAAGCCCAGTCCCCAGATTAGGATCCCAGTTGAAATCAGTGTGATGGATAGGTAATTGGGGGCACTTCTCAGGGTAGCTGGCATGGGCAGGAAGAAGGTCAGCTTGCCCCAGTTCTTTGGGTTTAGAGTGTGACTGGGTTGAGGGGTTTAGGCTGTTACCGCAGAGGCTGCCACCATCTGTCGCAAGATAGCCAAAATGTCGGCTGGATCCATCCCCAGATCGCTGGCCCCTTGGGTGAGTAGCTCCCGCACCAGATCTCGATTGCCGATCACCTGCAACAGAGTCAGGTTGGGATCCTGTTGTTGCAGATCGCTGATGTAGGCGTTGACATAGGCCAGGATGTCATCTTCGGTCAGTTCGAGTGCCCATTGGTCAGGTTCTGTCCCTGCCACCGGCAAATCTTGGGTCAGGCTACTATCAGCCAGAGTTTCTTCAGCCAACTCCGGGGACTCTGTGGGCATCTGCCAAATGCTAGCCGGATCCGCAGTGGCCTCCACATTTGCTGGAGAGATAGCTGCCACCGCCTGCTCCACCAGGGCTTCAGGGGCAGAGGTTGAAGACTGCTCTTGCGGCTGTGGATAGCCATTGCTGGGAGCAGATGAGCTGGCACCAGATGAAGAGCTAGTTGACTTGGGGGTTGAGGACTGGGGAGCTGAGACAATCCGCACTGGGATCCCTTCTGCGCCCCAGACCGTCATCCGCAACTGTTCGGTAAACGCCACCAGATTGGAGCGGGTGGTCTCAGCCTCAGCTTGGCGATGGGCCGCCAGATCCGCCAATTGCTCAGCCATCTGGGCCTGTAAAGACTGATGAAAATCCTGCAGATCCGTCTGCTGTTGACTGGCGTTGGCCTGTCGCTGCGTGGCCAGATCCGCCAAATGCTGGGTCATCTCCTGATTGAGCTGGATCCCGAACTGAGCCAGGCCCTCCCGCAGGTTATCTCCCATGCTCTGACGATCTTGACGCAGAGTTTCGAGTTGGATCGTGCCCTCAGCACTGATCTGCTGGGCAAAAGTCTGTAAGGACTGATGCAACTGAGCACTCATCTCCAGACGAGACTGCTGAGTTTGGGCCAAGGATTGCCGTAC
>CAZODP010000014.1:29697-35244 GCA_964578595.1 uncultured bacterium | reverse complement strand
AGGCAGCGGGGGCAGCGGCGGTCGCGGTCAAGCCCACGGCTTCAGCATACTTGAGGTAGGTTTCCACAGAGGCCACCACCACACGAGCTTCGATGGCCAGCAATTCGATGCCCACCAGCGAAACCCGTACCCAAGCATCCACCACGATCCCTTTGTCCAGGATCCGGTCGATCACTTCAGCCAAACTTGAAGAAGAGTTCACTTTTTCGACAGCCATGATTTCGTTCGCTCCAGCGAAGATTACCCTCTTATTGTGGGCGGGATCCGGAACTCAAGCACCAACCCCCTCTCCCAAAAATTGATAAGTTTCGTGACTTTCTCGATGTAACTCGTCATAGCCGTAGAATCACTAGGGGATCAATGTGCCCCATCTCAACAGATCATTCAGTGGGGATCCGGTTGTGATCTGGGTGCTGTAGCTTTTAAAGAAAAAGAGTTTTTGTGGGGAAACAGCTTTGGTGGGGGATCCTGGGCTTGGTTCACCGACAACGACAGCTCTAGCAACAGGGATCCGGCTTAAAATTGCCAAGGTGTTGTTTTAGGTGTAGCCATGTCAGGCCAGAGTGAGCTGGGGCAACAAGAGGCAGGGCAAGGGGAGTTGGGCCAAACCCAGAGCAACCCCTATCTGCGGGGGCGCAAAATTGATCCCACCCCGATTCAGCCGGGATCCTGTGTGGTGGATCTGATTGACCAGACGTTTTTGTCCTACAACGCCGGGCGGCTGCGGGAGGGCTGTCAGCTTTTGACGGAGCGGATGCTGCAACCGGGGGTCACGGTGGGCTTGAGTTTGACTGGAGCCTTGACCCCGGCTGGATTAGGCATCTCGGCCTTGATCCCGCTGATGCAGGCTGGATTGG
Source organism: uncultured bacterium (assembly GCA_964578595.1). Lineage (GTDB taxonomy): Bacteria > Cyanobacteriota > Cyanobacteriia > Thermostichales > Thermostichaceae > JAAUUM01. The sequence goes on along the minus strand of CAZODP010000014.1, from coordinate 34,387 downwards.
TGGATTGGCTGGTTTCGACGGGGGCCAATCTCTATCACGACACTCACTTTGGCATTGGCCTGAGTTTGCACCGGGGGCGGCCCGACATCAGTGATGTGATCCTGCGGGAAGAAGGGGTGGTGCGGATCTATGACATCTTTTTTGACTATGACGTGCTGCTATCGACCGATGCTTTTTTTCGGCAGATCATGGCCCAGCCAGAGTTTAATCGCCGCATGGGAACAGCCGAGTTTCATCACCTGTGTGGCAAATATATCGCTGCACGGGAGGAGGCCCTGGATCTAGGGGAAAAGTCTTTGCTGGCGGCGGCCTATCGCTGTGGGGTTCCTGTCTATACGTCTAGCCCGGGGGATAGCTCCATTGGCATGAATGTGGCGGCTTTGGCGCTACAGGACAAAGGCCCGCTGATCGATGTGTCGCTGGATGTCAACGAGACGGCGGCGATTGTGTTGGAGGCCAAGCGATCAGGGGGGGCGAGCGGGGTCTGGATCCTGGGGGGTGGATCTCCCAAAAACTTCATGCTCCAGACTGAACCCCAGATCCAAGAGGTTTTAGGCATCGCCGAAAAAGGCCACGATTACTTTTTGCAGATCACGGACGCTCGACCCGATACCGGCGGACTGTCGGGGGCAACCCCAGCCGAGGCGGTGTCGTGGGGCAAAGTGGATCCCGATAAGCTCCCCGGCACGGTGGTGGTCTACACCGACTCAACCATTGCCCTACCCCTATTGACCGCCTATGCCCTCGACAAAGTGGGATCCCGCCCCCTCAAACGGCTCTATGATCGACGGGGTGAGCTGGTGGACAAACTCAAACAGGCCCATCTCGACGCCCAGGATCCATGACCCTCTGAGTCAAGTTCCCCACCAAGCTCTCAAGATCCAAAGGCAGGGACTCTGGTTTAGGTCGAGTGTTGGGTCAGTTTTTTGAGATCAATTCTTGAAGAGATACTAAAGGACTGTTTTGTAACCGGTCAGATGTCGTTAGCCTGCAAAGGTCAGTCTTGATCGGGATTGGAGTCCAGCCCCATTCCCAATTAATTGGTTAAGAGGAGGTTTATCATGGCCAGCCAAGCAACTCAAGCACACCACCAGACCACAGCAGTCTCTGGCGATTTAGGTCGCCATCTGGATCAACGGGTGGGATCCCAGACCCAAGATGAACGGCAAGTGGTACTCGAAAAGCTGGGGGATGCCAGTGCCCTGCTCAAGTATGAGGTCTGCACCTGGTGGGATGGCTGCTACTACTGCCGCGATGAGGAGGGCAACTGGACCCAGGTGAAATGTTATCTGTAGACCAATCCATCAGGGATCAGTCTGCGTATAACTGAGGGCAGGATCGGGAGGGCAATAGCAGGATGAAAGTCTGTCTTTTAGGGCTGGGGTTAGGGCTTTGGCTGGGCATTGGGGCGGCGGCTCTGGCTCAGCCTGTTGCCGAGGTATCTGCCGAAATTATGGAGATCCCAGAGGATCCCGTCTTTTGGGGGCAGCCACCGGCTCCGGAAGCGGCTGGAATGGTGGGGACGCGTGTGGAGGCGGGGGGCTATCTGCGGACAGAGGTACCCGGCAAAGCCCAAGTGCAGCTTCACGATGGGCTGATGTTTCGGTTGGGGGGGGACGCGATTTTAGAGGTGACGGATACTGATCTTAATCTCCGTCAAGGGCAGATCATCGCTTGGGTTCGGCCTGGAGCTGAGGGATCCACCCGCCGGATCCACACCCCCTTGGCCACAGCGGCGATTCGGGGCACAACGGTGTTTATTGACCAAGAGGAGCGGGGTTGCCGGATCCTGAGCTGGGAAGGGGAGGTGGAGGTCTCGCTGGCGGATGGCAGTGATTCTGTGATTTTGACCACGGGTGAAGAGGTGTTGGTGGAGTTTGGCATGACCCAATTGCCGGATCCGGTTCCGATGGATGCTGCTGCTGCGCGGGCACGATTTGAGACCAGCCCTCTGCTGAATGGGTTTGAGTCGGAGATGGGAACTCGCCAGCTCATTGAGGAGCTATTGTTGTCTGAGCCGTCTTAGCGAGGGAGTCTCAGTGCTGCGGATCCGGGCGGGCTTGAGCTTGGGGTTGGGGATCGCCTGGGGGATGGGGTTGGCGGTGCTCCAGCATCTGGGGGGACAAAACTCTGGACAAGGCTGGGATCCACTGGTGTGGGCAGATGATACGATTGTGAGCCAGTTTTTTGGCTGGCAGGGGAGACAGGATCCCCATCCCGATGTGGTGATCGTGGCGATTGATGACACCTCCCAAAACTTAGGGGAGCTGTTTACGGCTGAGGAGTTGGCGGGGCAGCCTTTACTGAACCAGTTGCGTCAATGGCCCTGGCCCCGGCAGGTGTTTGCGGCGGCTCTGGAACAGTTGGGGATAGCGGGGGCGCGGCGGGTGGCCTTTGATCTGATCTTTGATCAGGCCAGTGTCTATGGCCCAGCCGATGATGGTCGCTTGGGGGAGGTGATTGCGGCTCACCCAGACTTGGTGGTGTTTGGAGTCAACCGCTCAGAGGAGGTGCAGGTGTTGCCGGGGGGATCCCGCAGTGTGCGGGTGTCATTGACTCGGCTGTGGCCAGAGTATGGGGCAACAAATCCGGCCTTGGGATTGGTCAATTTGCCCATTAGTCCCAATCGACAGGTGATGAATCTTTCGTTGAACTTGGCGCAGATCCCGCCTTTGGCGGTGGTGGCCAGTGGGGTGGATCCTGATGCTTTGCGAGAAACCTATGGGGACAGTTTGGGGATCCGCTATCGGGGGGGGACGGGAACGTATCCCACTTATCCTTTTTGGCAGTTGTTTGAACCCACCTTCTGGCAGCTCAATTTGCGGGGGGGGGAGGTGTTTCGGGACAAGATCGTGCTGATTGGGGATACCACCCAACTGGGGCAGGATCTATGGAGTACCCCGCTGGATCCGCTGATGCCGGGGGTTGAGGTTCACGCTCACGCGATTGGAACGATCTTGACGGGGGATGGGATCCGGTCTCTGCCAGGGCTGTGGGAATGGGGGCTGGTGCTGGGATCCGGGCTGGGGATGGGCCTGGGGCTGATGGCGATGCGGGGGGTACTGGCCAAATTGGGCTGGACGCTGGTTTGGGTGAGTGTGGCAGGGGTGGGATCCTATCTGGCCTTTGGGCAGGGCTGGCGATTGCCGACAGCGGCGATGATGATGGCGGGCAGCTTGGCGGGCTTGACGGATACCACAGTGCAGGGGGCCAAAGAACGACGGGATCAACTGCGGTTGCGACGGATCCTGGAGCGGCGGGTGGCTCCGGCGGTGTTGACGGAGATTTTGCAACAGCCCAGTGCTTTTGCGGAAACCCTGGGGGGACAGTTGCGGCCTGTGGCGATCCTATTCTCAGATATTCGGGGGTTTACGCCATTGGCAGCGGGGATGGATCCCTGTGAATTGGTGGCGTTACTGAATCGTTATTTTGCCGCTATGGTGGAGCCGATCTTGGCCCAGCAGGGTACCATCGATAAGTTTATTGGGGATGCGATCATGGCGGAGTTTGGCACGCCGCTGTTTCGGGATCCGCAAACCGAGGCACTGGCGGCGATCCGGGCGGCTCTGGGGATGCGGGCGGCTCTCAAAGATCTACAAACCGAGTTGCAGGCGGAAGGGCTACCCAGCTTTGAGCATGGGGTGGGGATCCATTTTGGCTCGGTGGTGGCGGGCAATTTGGGATCCCCGCAACGATTGGAATATACAGTGATTGGGGATGCGGTCAATGTGGCCGCTCGGATCGAGAGTCTGACCAAAACGGTGGGCTGGGATATTGTGATTTCTGAGGCGGTCTACCGGTTGGCGCGGGAGCATATTCAGGTGCGGGACCTGGGATCCCACCTGCTCAAGGGCAAAACCGAACCGATCCAGCTCTATGGGGTGGAAGGCGAGATCTAATTGCTGCCTCGGATCCCCACCAATAGCTCTCGATCATACATATCCACCACAATTTGAGGCTCAAATCCAGCCTGATCGAGGGTTTCCAGCCAGGTTTGACGAGCAAACAGCCCACAAATATGGCGATCCTGTTCCACCCGGACTTGATCGGATCCCTGCCGCCAGAGGTAGGCATAATCGGCCACATACAGGCCATCATTGGGATCTGGGTCAAAAGTCCACTCCAGAAAGGCCATACCCACGGATCCATCGGTGTGGGAGCCATGACAAACCCCCTCTGCAAAGGTTTCTTGGACATAATCGGGGGCCACCAGCAGGATCCCGCCCGGTCGGCAGTGGATGGCCGCTGTTTTGAGGGCCTGGGCCAGATCCCCCAAGTTGGTCATGTAGACGATGGCATCGTGAATAAAGACCCCATCAAACTGCCGCCCTAGCCGCACCGTCCGCATATCCCCCAGCAGGTGCTCACAGTCAGGATTGAGTTTTTGACTGATCTCCAACATCGGCAGGGATCGATCCACCAGGGTCATGCCGGTATGTGCCCTGAGAAAAGAGGCATTGTTTCCGCCGCCGCTGCCCAATTCCAGTAAAGTTTGGGGTGGCTTAGGACCATAACTGGCAAAAATCTCCCAAAAAAAGGCCGCTTCTTCGGCATACTCCTCTGGAGGCGACAGCAGATGCCACCAACTGGCAAACTCTTGATAGAGACGCGGGAGATCGTTACCTGACATACATCACCCCTTAAACATTTGGCCCAGAAATATTGAGACCAGAAATATTGAGACCAGAAA
>CAZODP010000014.1:20924-29597 GCA_964578595.1 uncultured bacterium | reverse complement strand
ACCCCTTAAACATTTGGCCCAGAAATATTGAGACCAGAAATATTGAGACCAGAAACATTGGGCCGGGACAGCTACTCCCCAGATGGCACCACCAATCCCCAAAAGATCAGCGCCCCAGGCCATACTCGGATCCCAATGACAGACACTGGCCCTGCACCTGCACACACCGATCCGGATCCACCCGCAACCCAGGGATCCCAGTCTCCGCATGGGTTAGATTCCGCATGGGTTAGATGAGGGGAGATCGGATCATAGACCAGAGACGCGATCAGCAGCAGCCAGTCCACCGTTAGCCCCCAGCGCAAGCGGTGAAATTGTTGTTCACTCCAGGATCCAAGTGCCATAGCTGTACCCAACTGTTCAAAACTCATTTTTTTAGATCTTGTCCAGAAATTGTTTCAGGATCAGGGATTACAAAATCCACATTGAGCCGGATCCGCCCAGCTTGCTGATACCGGTACCGTCTCGGTATGGGGACAGCGTAGGCAGCCGTAGATCCAGGCTTGGGTCACTGCGGTGGGGGCACCACACTCTTGACAGCGCAGCCCAGAGAGGGAACGGATCCGACCATAGCCAGGGGTTTGGCAGGCTGGGCAACGACTCTGGGCCTTTTGGATCAAGTCTTGTGTGGCAGCCTCGATCACCTGCATTCGTGTGGGATTGCACATGGCTCGCATATCCGTCTCCAGATGGATCCCCCCCTGCGCTGGGTGAGCCTCCACCACCCGAATCAGAGTTGCCTCATCTTGGATCCCCTTTTGGATCCAGTGGGGGTGGGCCGGATCATCGAGGGCGATCAGGGCGTGGTCGGGAAAGCCAATTCGGTGGGCAAACCCCAGAGCCTCAGTTACGTTTGCAACCCTGCAATGGCTGAAATTAGTCTGGAGGCTGGTGGCGTAGCCCACTAACTCCAGGGGGTAGGTGGGGTCGATCAGCATCACCCATTCTTGATTCCAGGGGATCCCGGCCATGAGAGGATGGGGGCCAAAGGATCCCTCGCTAGCCAAGCCCAGAGTCTCAGATTGCCCTTGCAGACCTGCCGCAATCTTGAGCCGCAGAGTTTCCAAGACATTTCCGGGCCGCGACCGCTCCCGCGCAAAGGTGCCGAACTGATCTGTATCCACTGCTGCCACCTGGACCTGGATCCCCAAGCCCTGCTCCAACAACGGAGCCATCACCTGTTCTTTGCGATGTTGAGTGGCTAACCAAGCCACCCGCTCTCGCCAGGGATCCCGCTCAAAATCTGTCCCACCCGCCATTTTTATTTATTCCTTCATTTTTATTCCTTTGCCCACCCTCAATTACCCTGTCACCACAGCCATTGGCACAGTGGATCCCTGCACCTGCGCCACCGCTGCCATCAGAGCTTGCTCACGACTATCCATAAATCGCTCCTCTGATAAAGGCAAATCTAGGCTGGCCAACCGCTGCCGGATCCGACCTTTGGCCCCCGCGATCCAGACCTCTTTGCCCTGATCTAGTGCATCCCGGATGGCATTCTCCAGCGATAAAGTGGCCGAAACCCCCAGCATGGGAACATCCGACAGATCCAACACCAGGACCATACATCCCCTCACCGCCTCATGCTGGCGCGCAATCGCCTGCGAGACCCCAAAGATCATCGGCCCCCCCAAATAAAACAGCAAGATGTGGCCTTGGCCCTGTCTCAGCAATGCCCTCTCCGGCTCACTCAAGGTAACGGCATCATCCCCATCCGTAATCGCTTTTACCTCCTCGGAGTGAATATCGCTCAGCCGCTGGATGGTGAGCAGATTGGCCACAAAAAAGCCCACCCCCACTGCCGCAATCAGATCCACAAAGACGGTCATTGCCATCACCCCATACATAATGGCTGCCCCTCGCCACGACAGCCGATGGGCCCGCTTCAAAAAACTCCAATCTAAGATATCAAACCCAACCTTGAAGGCAATCCCGGCTAGCACCGCCATCGGGATCCCCTGGGTCAAGGGAGCTGCGAATAACACCACCACTAACAGGATCCCGGCTCGGATCATGCCCGCCAACGGCGTCACCCCACCCGATTGGATATTGACCACGGTTCCCATCGTCGCCCCTGCCCCCGGCAATCCCCCCAGTAGACCCGATAGCACATTGCCGATCCCTTGGCCAATCAACTCTTGGTTAGAGTTATGGCGCGTCCGGGTCAGATTATCCGCAATCACCGCAGTAAGTAAGGTATCAATACAGCCCAGCATCCCCAGCACCACCCCATCCAGCACCAAGGAAGTCAGGGAGGATAGGGGCAACTGCGGCCACTGCAACGACGGCAAACTGGTGGGAATCTGCCCAATCCGGCGCAGATCCAGATCCCCCAACAAAGCACCTGCAATCACGGTCCCCACCACCAAAGCCACCAACTGGGGCGGGATCACCCGTCGCCACCGCTTCGGATACAAAAACAGGATCCCCACCGTCCCCAGGCCCAGCAACAACTCAGATGGGTTTAGATTGACCACAAACTCCGGCAATTGTTGGAGGGATCCGATCACCCCACCCTGGCTGACATGGCCCAACAGCGGTGGCAATTGCAGCACAATCATAATCATGCCGATCCCAGACATAAACCCAGAGATGACGCTGTAGGGCATCAAGGTAATGTACTTACCCAGCTTGAGGATCCCAAACAGCACCTGAAATAGCCCCGCCACCATCACCACCGTAAAGGCTGGCCCCAACCCCTGGTCTGGATAGAGAGTCGTCACATTGGCGATCACCGCCGTCATCATCACCGTCATCGGGCCGGTGGGTTCTGAGATCAGGGTGGCGGTTCCCCCAAACAAAGCGGCAAAAAAACCTACCCACACCGCCCCATACAGCCCTGCCACTGGGCCTGCCCCCGATGCCACCCCAAAGGCCAAGGCCATCGGCAATGAGATCACCGCCGTCGTCACTCCGCCAAATAGATCCCCTCGCCAGTGGCTCAGATCCAGCCGATCTTGCCAGCGAAACCCGACTCTCTCGGTGTTCATATTTATTGCTTACATTGATATGTACAGCAGCTTATCATCGAGATAATTCAAACTCTATAAATAATAAAATAGATTTTTACCTATGATTTTGATTAGGGAATCTCATCGCCTCAAGATTACCCCCACAAAACTATTCCTGTACCATATGCCACCACCTTGGATCCATGGATCCAGATCAGAGAGGGGTTGCTGAATAATCGGTATAACTGCCCTTAAGTCCACCCGGCCCCAAAAACCAACTCAAAGCCCCAGGCCGCAAGACCCGCTAGGGTCCCCAGATCCTGTGGATCCATCCCCCAGGAAGCAAAAGAAAGCAAAAGAAAGCAAAAGCACCCGCACGACAGTTATGGTGGAGGCCACAAGCCACACCCCAGCTCATCTGCAACAAGCTGCCGCTAAATTGTGAGAACGTCTGGGTGGGCTGCTTTGAAAAACCCTAGTCCTTGAGGTGCGCCATGATTGCTGCCCACCGCTTTACCTCCTCAGATCTGGCCCTGATGCCGGATGACGGCAAACGCTATGAAGTGATTGATGGAGAACTCTACGTGACCCACCAACCCAGTTGGCAACACCAGTATGCCGCCAGCCGCATCTTTCGTTTTTTAGACGAATGGAGCGACAGAACAGGGCTAGGCATGGCCAACACCGCGCCGGGACTGATCTTTGCCGAAGATGATGATGTTGCCCCGGATGTGGTCTGGATCAGCCACGCTCGCCTGCAATGTGCCCTACAAGAGGATGGCAAGCTGCACAGCGCCCCAGAACTGGTGATCGAAGTGGTCAGCCCCGGTTCCCGCAACGCCAATCGGGATCGCCAGATCAAGCTCAAACTCTACAGCCGCCGAGGGGTGCAAGAATACTGGATCCTGGATCCACAGCAAAAACAAGCCGAAATCTACCGTCGTCAGGAGGGATCCCTCGTTTTGATCAAAACCTGCCTGGGTCAAGAGGTTCTGGATTCTCCTCTACTGCCGGGTTTCGCCTGTTCTCTGGAAAATCTTTGGCCCCCGATCCCATGAGAACGGCTCTTTTGGGCAGGGTGGGGGATCCCGTCGCCAGGCATGGATCACCAGACACATATCACCAAGCATAGATCATCAGTTCAGGCTTGAGGTAGGAACTTACATTACTGAAAATCCAGGCTCGATACAATAAACGGATCCTTGAGCCACCCACTATCATGTCTGAGCCATCCTCACCTGTTTTTGCCGTCCGTCAAACCCAAGGATCCATGCTCACCCGCGATGGGATCCGATTGGATGCGGATATCTATCGGCCTGAGGGGGCAGGTTCGGTGCCGGTGTTGCTGATGCGACAGCCCTATGGCCGTGCCATTGCCTCAACGGTGGTCTATGCCCATCCTCGTTGGTATGCGGCCCAGGGTTATATGGTGGTGATTCAGGATGTGCGGGGGCGGGGCACCTCGGAGGGATCCTTTTATCCCTTTGCGGCGGAAGTGGCGGATGGCTATGACACGGTGCAATGGGCGGCTGCCCTGCCGGGAAGTACGGGCCAGGTGGGGATGTATGGCTTTTCGTATCAGGGGATGACCCAGCTCTATGCTGCGGCTGCTCAGCCAAGTGCCCTCAAAGTGTTGTGCCCAGCCCTGTTGGCCTATGATCTGTGCCGCGATATGGCCTACGAAAATGGAGCTTTTTTGCTGGCAAATAAACTGGGCTGGGGGATCCAACTGGAGGCCGAAACCGCCCGACTGCGGCGGGATCAGGAGGCATTTGCGGCTCTCTATCGGGCCTCGCGGCAGTTGCCCCTGACGGATCCGGTTCCCTGTCGGCCCCAGGTGTTGCAAACCTACGCCCCGGAGTCGTTTTATTTTGACTGGCTGGCCCATCCGGATCCAGAAGATGAATACTGGCACAGGCTCTCACCCCATTATCTTTTGAGCAACATCTTGCCTCAGGTGCCGATGCTGCACATTGGGGGCTGGTTTGATCCGTATTTGCGGGGAACGCTGCGCTGCCATCGAGCCATGCAACAGACTGGATCCCCCCAACGGCTGGTGATCGGCCCCTGGGGACATCTGCCCTGGAGTCCCCAAGTGGGAGCTGTGAATTTTGGCCCCGCCGCCGTGAATCCGGTGGATCAGTTACAACTGGCCTGGTTCAACCATTGGCTCAAGGGGGATCCGCTGGTGGGCTTTGAGCCAGAGCCGGTGCGCCTATTTGAGATGGGATCCAATCACTGGCGGGTATTTTCAAAGTGGCCCACCCCGCAGATGGTGCCGATCTACTTGCAATCCACTGGCTTGGCCATGATGGCAGAGGGCCAAGGATCCTTGGTTTGGGATGTGCCCACTAGCTCAGTGGCCGATACCTTCGTGCATGATCCGTGGCGACCGGTGCCAGCCCTGGGGGGACACAATGGGATCCCCGCCGGATCCTTTGATCGCTCTGGTCTGGATGGCCGCAGTGATGTGGTTACCTACACAACTGCCCCCCTAGAACAGGATTTGCGGTTGGCGGGGGATCCGGTGTTGGAGGTGTATTGCCACAGTGATCAGCCCAGTTTTGATCTGGGGGCGGTATTGTCTGAGGTCAAGGACACTGGAGTGTATAACTTAACCCAGGGCTATTGCCGAGTGGATCAAGATCCTTCAAATCAGATCCAGCAGCCGGTACGGATCCCCTTGCAGGCCACCTGTGCCCGGATCCCGGCGGGTCATGCCCTGCGTCTCAGCCTCAGTGCCGCCTGTTTTCCGGCCCATCCTGTCAATCCTGGCACCGGCTCCCCAGCCCACTCTGCCACCCAGATCGAGAGCCAGATCATCACCCTAACAATAGAAACCGCAGGATCCCGCCTGCTCTTGCCTGTGATCGCTGCCGATCAGGCCCCAAAGTGAGCAAAGCTGCGGCCTCGATCCAACTGTCCCCACCCCTCCACCACCACAGAGCCAGGATCCCCTGTTGCCTTGATCACCTCTCCAATCACAGCGGATCCGGGTAGTTGGCTGACCAACCTCTCCGCCTGGTCGGGGGGTAAACTCAGCAACAGCTCAAAATCTTCTCCCCCATACAAAGCCCATTCCAGGGCCTGCTGAGGAAACAATGACTTCAGAGCAGGATCCATCGGGATCTGGTCAGATTCAACCTTGGCATCCACCCCGCTGAGGCCACAGACCTGCACCAGAGCATCGGCTAGACCATCGCTGCTATCCATCCCCGCCACCCGTGCAAAGGGTTGCAACAGCGTTACCCCATCCAGTCGAGGCTGAGGGTATTGATGAGCCTTAATCAATCGGGCCGCCCCATCCGGATCCCGCCCCTGCTCTCGTAATTGGGGATCCTGCAACAGTGCCAGCCCTGCCCGCGAACTGCCGTGGCATCCGCTCACCACCAGCCAATCCCCCACCTGAGCCTGGTTTCTCAAGATCGCTCGTCCTGGCTGCACCTCCCCCAATGCGGTGATGGCCACAAACCGCTGTGCCGCCCGACACAGATCCCCCCCCACAATCGCCACAGACCACGGATCCCCACAGGCCCGCAAGCCTTGATACAGTTCCTCCACCCAGGTCACGGCAGTATCAGCAGGCAACCCCAGCCCCACCACCATGTACAGAGGACAGGATCCCATCGCCGCCAGATCAGAGAGATTAGCCGTTGCGGCCCGATAGCCCACGGACAGAGCCGGGGTGGTCAGATCACTAAAATGCACCCCATCCACCAAAACATCCGTGGTGACCACCAACTGACCCACCACCGGATCCAAAACCGCCCCATCATCCCCCACCCATTGACAAAAGGGATGCAATCGTTTGAGCAACCCCGCTTCCCCAATATCCCTCAGTAGCAGTGGAGATAGTGGAGGCAGAGGTGGGGACTCAAAACAGCTCTTGGGGGGCAAGACAGGATCCGGCTCCGTCACAAGCTACTCTTCTTCGTCAGATGCTTCGTCAGAAAATGGCTGTTCCGGTTGCTGCTCTGGCTCACCCGCAGGGCCAACCGCTTCAGGATCCTCGCTTTCGGCAGGGGAAGCAGCCGGATCTCGCTCACCGGTGATCTGTTCAGACTCTAGTGCAGCTTCAGGGTCTGGGGTTTCAGGGTCTGCCTCTAAAGGCTCTGAAGGCTCAACCTCCACCTCTGCTGCCGCCACAACAGCCTCAACAGGAGTGTCAGTCGTATCAACAACGGCTTCAGCCTCCAGCCCATCCCCATCCACTACAGTCTCTAAAGTCTCCTCCGGTGTTACCTGTGGCTGAGGATCCAGGGGAGAAGGAACCGGATTGCCCTCCGCATCCACCCAGGTGATGGTGTTTTGCTCCCGCAGCCAAGTCACCACTTTATTGGTGAGCATACGATCCCGGAGGATAGATGCAATCTGTTTGCGATCTTTGGGGGTGGCGGGTGACTGTCGGGCGGTGATCACCTGCTCTACAGCCACATCCAGTTCGGTACTACCCACCTGGATCCCTTCTTGGCGAACGATCTCTCCGAGGGCGAGGGATCCCTGCAGCCGCTTTTCAGCTTTGGGACGAACTTCACTGCGTAATTTTTCCAGATTTTCGGGTGGCAAAGACTTCAAAAACCGCTCAACATCACCGCGAGTCAGGTTCATGGATCCCTGCAATTCTTGCATCATTTTGGTGAGGTCTGAAGTGATCTCCTCTTCCAGCATGGATTCGGGAATGTCCAGTCCAATCTCGCTGGTAATGGCATCCAAAATCGCATCATTGACAGCATTGAGACAGTCTTGGCGGGCCTCCCGTTCAATCTGCTGAGATAGATACTGACGCAGTTGCTCCACCGTTTGCATTTCACCTTGGGTGATCTGCTTAACAAACTCATCATTGAGTTCGGGTAATTCTTTTGCTTTAACATCATGCAAAATAACTTTGAACTTGGCCTTTTTGCCCGCCAGCTCAGCCTGAAAATAGTCTTGGGGAAACTCAGCCTCAATCTCACGGGTTTCGCCGAGGGTCATGCCCACAATGCCATCCACAAATCCAGTGATGAACTGGTTTTCGGACACCAGATCAAACTCAAACTCTTCAGCGGATGCCCCTTCTAAAGGGTTCCCCTCTTGATCAAATCCTTCAAAGTCAACCGTGACAAAATCTCCCATCTGGGCGGGGCGATCGGCGTTGATAGGCACCAAGGTGGCTCTTTGGTCTCGCCAGTTGTCGATCCGTTGATCCATTTGGGCCGGATCTGGATCCACGCGGGTCACCGTCAGAGACAGGTTTTTGTAGGGGCCGAGCACCACCGTGGGAAAGACCTCCACCCAGCCCGAAAAACTCAAATCGGCATCCACCCGAAACGATTGCAACAGTTCATCAAAAGAGGTCTCCACCTCAAATTGGGAAACAGGCAGGATGGATTGAGATTTGAGGGCATCGCGAATAGCGGTGTTCATCACCTCATCTAGGGCGGTGGCTGTCACCCGCTGGGATCCCACCTGCTGCAAGACCAACTGCCGGGGCGCCTTGCCTTTGCGAAAACCTGGCACCTGAAAACCCTGAACCAACTTGCGCAGGGTCTTTTCGTAGGTTTGTTTGACCTGCTCGGCCTCCACCACAATGGTCAGTCCTATCCGGCTGCCAGGGCGTTTCTCCTGAGTGACTTGCATGAACGCGGGATCCTTACTTATCTAAATGATCGAGTTGAGCTTGATGAAAGTTCTAATGGGTCAGAGTTCTAATGGGTCAGATTTAATAGCTTACCGCACCTGT
>CAZODP010000014.1:11376-20824 GCA_964578595.1 uncultured bacterium | reverse complement strand
AGTTCTAATGGGTCAGAGTTCTAATGGGTCAGATTTAATAGCTTACCGCACCTGTCTCAGTCGCTGTCGGACTCATTGATAGGGGAGATATGGGACTCACGTACTGTCAGGCTCAGGTGCTGTGGGGGGCTTGGATCTGCATCCAGCCAAATAGGGTGGACACCGATAGCTGCACAGCTTGGCCAAAATCTGGCACCGCCAGCACTTGCTCCGGATCCTGCATATCCCCAAAGGAGGGGGATCCCTGAGCCGGATAGACCAAAACCGTTTTTTCTGCCGGATCGATCAACCAACCCATCTGACAACCCCAGTCTAAACTGGTCAAAATCTTGCGGGTGAGTTGGGTTTGGCTTTGGTCGGGGGAGAGGATTTCTATGATCCAGTCGGGACAAACCTTGACATCATTGGCCACATCCCCATCTTGATCCAGCGGGATCCGATCCCAGGTGAGCACCCCAATATCTGGCACGATCGAACGATCCCCGAACGTACAGCGCAATTCAGGAAAAGCCCAGGCTAGTTTTTGCGGCCTGAGCTGTTGGTTCAGAAAAGTAACAAGTTCCCCTTGCAGGAGGCTATGTTTACCCTTGGGCATGGGCTTAGTTGGGATCTGGCCGTCGATATATTCGCGAGCAGGCTTGGTTTCCGGCTGTTGCAAAAAGTCTGCCAAGGAGGTGGCTTGGGGGGCAAGGCTGACCATCGGTGAAGAAGAATCCTGATTTTTAGATTAGTTTAACAACCCCGTTGCCCCGCCATAGACCGCAGCGGATCCCAATTCATCTTCAATGCGGAGCAGTTGGTTGTACTTGGCGATCCGCTCACTGCGACAGAGGGATCCGGTTTTGATCTGTCCGGCTTGGGTGGCCACCGCCAGATCGGCAATGGTGGTATCTTCAGTCTCACCGGATCGATGGCTGATGATGGTGCCAAAGCCCGCCTGGGCCGCCCGTTGAATCGCCTGCACGGTTTCGGTCAAGGTGCCAATCTGGTTGAGCTTGATCAAAATGGCATTGGCTGCCTGGGTTTGGATCCCTTTGTCCAGTCGGGTCAGGTTGGTGACAAATAGATCATCTCCCACCAGTTGAACCCGGGATCCGAGCCGGACTTGAAGCTGCTGCCAGCCCTCCCAGTCGTCTTCGCTGAGACCATCTTCAATCGAGACAATCGGATAACGGCTGAGCAGGGTGTCGTAGTAGTCGGTCATCTCTGCCGCTGAGCGGGATCCGCCCTCAAACTGATAGTGACTGTCTTGATAAAACTCTGTTGCCGCCACATCCAGGGCCAGGGCGATATCCTCGCCCGGTTTGTAACCTGCCTGTTCAATGGCTTCAATCAGCAGATCCAGGGCCGCTGCGTTGGACTCCAAATTGGGGGCAAAGCCGCCCTCATCCCCTACACTGGTGGCCAATCCCCGCTTGTGCAACACCTGTTTGAGCACCGCAAACACTTCTGCTCCGTAGCGCAGGGCATCCCGAAATGTCTCGGCCCCCACCGGCACAATCATAAACTCCTGGATATCGACATTATTGTCGGCATGGGCACCGCCATTGAGCACATTCATCAGCGGGATCGGCAATAGATTCCCAAACGGCCCCCCTAGATAGCGATAGAGGGGCAGCCCTTGGGAAGCCGCCGCGGCTTTGGCCACCGCCAGCGAAACCCCCAAAATGGCATTGGCCCCCAAGCGGGACTTGTTGGGGGTGCCATCGAGGCTGATCATGGCCTGGTCGATCCCCACTTGGTCGAGGGCATCTTCGCCGATCAGCTCCGATTGGATTTCATCTTCCACATGCTCCACCGCTTGCAGAACCCCTTTGCCTGCGTACCGCTCCGGATCCTCGTCTCGCAATTCGTGAGCTTCAAAGCTGCCGGTGGAGGCACCGCTGGGCACCTGAGC
Organism: uncultured bacterium; assembly: GCA_964578595.1. GTDB lineage: Bacteria > Cyanobacteriota > Cyanobacteriia > Thermostichales > Thermostichaceae > JAAUUM01. The sequence continues at coordinate 18,927 of CAZODP010000014.1, read as the reverse complement.
TAACCCTGTGGATCCGTTGGTCAAGCCCACAAGAGCCTCGAGGGTGGGACGACCGCGGGAGTCGAGGATTTCGTGAGCGGTGATCCAATCGATGGTGGTGTCCACAGGTCTACCTCAGGCGTAAGTCTAAAACTTCCATTAGCCTAATATGGGATCCGACTTTGGCCGCTTGAGTCCAGAAAGCTTTAAGAGTAGGGGATGGGGATCTCTAGTAGGCTCTGGTAGAGGTCACCCTCCGGGTGAGGAGTTGCTGCGGCCATCCCACAGATAGCGGCGGCAAACTGAGCCGCTCTGGCCAGAGTGACACGGGGATCCCAGTTCTGCAACAAGCCCCAAATCACCACCCCACAAAAGGCATCTCCGGCCCCGACCGTATTCACCAAGTGGGGTACCCTAATCGGATCCTGATAAAAAACCTGCTCAGGGGTCAGCATCACAGCACCCTTGGATCCCAAGGTCACCACCAGCAGAGATAGATCAAATTGCCTTTGCAGCAAACGGGCCTGCGCTGCCAACATATCGGGCAAGACCGGCGCATCCAAAACGACTGCCAACTCAAGATCATTGAGCTTGACCCAAGTGGCCTGAGTCAGACAGGTGTGGATCCAAGCCTGATCCCACCAGGGAGAGCGCAGATTGAGATCTAAAAAAGTGGGTAACTGAGTCTGGTGCCATAGGGTTTGGAGCTGTTGTCGGGCCGCAACGGTGCGATGGGCCAATGTGCCGTGATAGAGCAAGGCGGGAGATGCCGTTGTTTGGAGGGTCTGAATGGCCGCCCATGCCGGCGCTGCCTCAATAAAGTCATAGGCTTGATCCGGCAGGATCTCATAGCTGGGCTGCCCGTCGGCTAATCTGACCCGCACTTGCCCTGTGGGGTATCTCGGATCCCGTTGGATCCCATCGGACTTTAGCCCCCACTGCTGCATGCTTTGGATCACCTGATCCCCCCACCGATCCTGACCCAATCGCCCCAGCAATAGGGGATCCCCCCCCAATCCTTTTAGATGACAGGCCACATTAAACGGTGCGCCCCCCTGCACAACGGATCCATCGGGGAGGTGATCAAACAGTTGTTCCCCAATGATGATCGGCGGCTGATCAGGCTGGACTTGAGGCATTACGGTTGGGCTTGTTTCTGAGTTTTTGCAGGTTTCAAAATGATAGGGCTTAGAGGCTGATTTCAGATAGCAAAAGGGGGCTAGACCCATGCAGGAAAGTGAATCCCACCTGGCCAATGGCGCACCCTTAAAACCCGTAACCAAACTTATCTTTTGGATCCTTTGATCGCCCCCCAGACTGATCAAGTCAGGCTCTTTGAGGGGCTAACTTCTCAGAAAAGCCCCAAAAGCGGGGGATCCTCTAGGGTCTCGAATAGGCCCACACAGCCTTGGATACGCACCTGTCAAGCCAACCGTTAAAATAGCGGATAACTCTGAAGGAGCAGTCATGCTCGGTTTTCTGATTATTTTGATTTTTGTGGTGGCCGGATCCGGCTTGGGCTACTACGGCCTAGATTTTTTGCCGCCGCAGGTGCTGCAAGGGGCCAATGTCGAGGGGGCGCGGTTTGTCACGGCGGGATTTGGGGTGCTGGCTGGCTTGGGAACCGGATCCCTGGTGCGCTGGGGGGTCCGCCGATTTGAGGCCAATGTGCGCGCCCTGCCACCGGATCAGTTGGTCACCCGCTCGATTGCCTTGGTGCTGGCTCTGATTTTGGCCAATCTGGCCATGGTGCCGGTGTATTTGCTACCGCTGCCGCCGGAGATTGGTTTTATCGAGCCGCTGGCTTCGGTGTTGTTTAGTTTGGCGTTTGCCTATGTGGGGGTGAGCTTGGTGGATTCACAGGGATCCGCCCTGATCCGGTTGTTCAATCCCACTTACGCCCTGCAAGCGGCTCTGTTGGCTGAGGGTAGCGTTAGCCCTGCCACGGCCAAAGTGTTGGATAGCAGTGCTCTGATCGATGGCCGGCTGGTGCCTCTGATTGAAACAGGTTTTTTGGAAGGAACCTTGGTGGTGCCCCGATTTGTCTTGGCCGAATTGCAGACCATCGCCGACAAAGCGGATCCGCAAAAGCGGGAGCGGGGGCGGCGAGGACTGGAGCTACTGCAGGAGTTGCGGGCCAAGTTTCCCGATCGATTTGTGATCCATGAGGCGGACTTTAAGGAAATTGAAACGGTTGACGACAAGTTGGTGCGGCTGACGCAGTTGGTGAATGGGATGCTGGTGACCACCGACTTCAATCTCAAGCAAGTAGCAGCGGTGCTAGATGTGGCGGTGCTCAATATCAACGAGTTGGCAGAAGCTCTGCGGCCTGTGTTTATTGCCGGAGATACCTTTGAGATCAAAATCACCCGTGAGGGCAAAGAATCCGGTCAGGGGGTGGGCTACCTGGAAGATGGCACGATGGTGGTGATCGAGGACGGGATCCGTGCTCTGGGCAAACGACGGGCGGTGGTGGTCACCAGCTCCATCCAAACGGCAGCAGGACGGATGATCTTTGCAAAAATTGAAACCCCGGCTCCTGTTAAAGCCTGAATGGTCTATTTGGACTAGGATCCTTGTATTCAAGACAACTCAGGATTGTTTAGCCCATGGTGGGCCGACCCCGTTGGTCATTTTCAAGTTCACTCTTGGCCCGTTGGCAACCCCTGGATCGATGGGTGGCTGGGGTGAGCTTGGTCTGTTGCTTAATGATCGGGATCCTCTTGGTCAATCGCTATGTAACACCGCCCCAGGTGCGGCAGTTTAACTGGCAGCAGCAGCGGGTCACGGCCCAAGACCAACGGCTGGTGTTGCGATTTAACCGGATCATGGATGGCGACAGCATCACTAAAAATTTGCGGATCGATCCGCCCCTGACCGGGATCAGCCGCACCGTAGGTCAACGCTGGATCTATACCCTCAGCCAGCCGGCTCAGTATGGGCAGGTTTATCAACTTCGCCTAGAGGGGGCCGTCGATAGTCAAGGGGATCCCATGACTGCAGCGTTTGTGGGGGAGTTTCGCACTCCGGATCGGCAGGTGCTGACGGTGGGGGTGGATGGCCCTGAGCGGGGGCGATTGGTCTGGATCAATCTGGAGGTGGGATCCCGTCTGGCTGTTTCGCCACAGGGGTTGCGAGTCACACAGTTTATACCCAGCAGTGATGGCGAAGGGGTGTATTTTTTGGCAACCACGGGCACACCGCAGGAGCAGGATCTCTACTACCTCACCCTCAGTACCCAGTCTTCAGAGCGATTGCTGGATCACAGCGGCTACCAAAACCTGCGCTTTCGGATGGCTCCGGGGGGAGATCTGGTGGTGGTGGAGCGGTTTCAACTGCAGGGGGGAGCGACCCAAGGGGTGCAGTTGTGGGTCAAACCCAGCGGCGGATCCCGGTTTCGGCCTCTGGATCTCGATACCAGCGTGGCGGGAGACTTTGTGATTACCCCCGATGAAAACAGCCTTCTGATGGCTCAGGGGCAGGGGATTGCGGTTGTTCCCCTCAGTCGCGATGCCATTACAGACACATTTTTAGCTCAGTACGGTCAAGCCCTGGCGATCCGATCCGATGGCACCCAGGCGGCGATGGTGCAGTTCAACCCCGATTTTAGCCGCAGCCTCTGGGTGGTCAGTCATCTGGGCAATGAAGCGAAAGTTTTGACGGTGGAAGGATCCGTCTTGGCGGCTCAGTTTTCGGCAGCCGATACGGTGGTGTTTGTGCTGGCCACAGAACTGGATCCCGATACGTTTGCCGAGTCGCCGGTGTTGATGGCCCTCAACTGGCGTACAGGGCAGCAAATCCCGGTGGTACGGGCGGAGTTTCCCACAGAAATAGATTTTGCGGTTGCGCCGGATGGACGCAGTTTGATCTATAGCCTGATGCAACCCAGCCCAGGGATCCCGGCGGCCAATACCCCCATCAGTGCCACCGGTCAGAGCATCGCCGCTGCCCAGCTCTGGCAACTGGATCTGTCTCGTATTCGGGATTGGCGACAGGATCCGCCGCTGCCGCAGCCTCTCAACATCGCTGGGGTGGGGGTGGCTTGGATCCCGTAGGAGTTTTCGAGATACAGTAATGGGAGTATTACAGGCTGTAAAGAGGGATCCCGATGCTCAAAGCCATCCTGCGGCAGTATGTGATTCCAGCTCTGGTGTTGTTAGTGTTTCTCTTTACATTGGTGGTGGTCAGCATCCGTTCCTTTTTGCCGGGGGATATGGCTCAGCCCGCCCCAAGAGAAGGTGTTGAAAGCTCATCCGTGGCCAGCCTGACCCTTGAGAGCAGCTTCTGATCAGGATTGTTTTGAGTATGAAATTTTTGAGCCTGAGTTTTGGGGGCATCCACAGGATCCTGGTCAGGCTTTTGAGCTGTGTATGGCTGGTCTGTGTGATGGGCGTGATGGGCTTCCTGTTTGGGTGGGGGATCCCGGCCCTAGCGGCTGTCAACTACAGCAATACCGATCTGAGCCAGCGCGATCTATCGGGCCAGAACTTAGCGGGAGCAGCCTTTGTGCGGGCCGAGCTGCGGCAGACCAACCTAAGTGGATCCAGCTTGCGAGGGGCTACCCTGAGCGGGGCCAATCTGTCGGGGGCGATATTGCAGGGGGCCGATCTGTCCTCAGCCCTTTTGGATCAAGCGGATCTTTCGGGGGCTGATCTGCGGGATGCCCTGTTGATGGACACCGTGATTGTGCGCTCCGATCTGACGGCAGTTGAGATTACTGGGGCTGATTTTAGCGGAGCCATCCTAGACCGCCGGATGCAAGGATCCTTATGTGAACGGGCCAGCGGATCCAATCCGGTCACGGGGGTGGCTACCTTTGATTCGCTGGAGTGTGGCTAATCCAGATCCACCTCGGCAAATGGCAGCAGCGGATAAGGCTGAGGATCCCGATCAAGGGCAAGTTTGACCCGCATGATCAAGTCGGTGCGATAGCGGAACTCATCACGGGCATCCATCGGATAGCAACGCAGCTTGAAGGTGGTTCCCCACGGCTTGACGTTGATTCCCACCGAGATGGGCATTTTGAGCTGAGTGTATGGGCTGGTATAGGCAGCATGTAGTAACAACCGTCGCACAGTCGCCACATTGACCCCATGCCCAAAGAAAAAGTCCACCGCCACCTGGGCCTCGAGAGCACCATCATTGGCATTGATCACCGCTTCTGACCAAAGCAAATTGTGGGGCACCGTTACGATATTGTCATCGGGAGTTTGTAACTTGATGCCCCGCAGGCCATAGCGCACCACTTCGCCGTAGTGACCACCGATCTCCACCCGATCCCCGACTCGATACGGGGACTCAAACAGAGCCAAGATCCCGGCGATCACAGAGCTGACATAATCTTTGAAGGCAAAGCCCAGGGCCACCGCCACCGTGCCTGTCAAGGCCAGGATATTGTTGGGGGAGAGATTGACAAACAGGTTAAGTACATAGCCGCCGACACTGAAGAGGATCACCGCCTTCCAGAAGGGCAGCGATTGCTTGATGATCAGCCGAAAGCGGCGCGGGGTTTGTTCTGCCAGCCAATTGAGCAGCCATTCCACCCCTGCCAGGAGGGCGGCTGCCACACCGATGGCTAGAGCTGCCCACAGGATCCGCTCGATATTGAAGTCCTCTAGCAGCCTCTCTGATGTGGAGTCAGGATCCACCTGAGCCAGGACTATTCGAGGGATCCAGACTGGAGATAACGGAGATAAAAAGGTTGGAATCATGAGTCACCCACCAAAAAGTTTTGCCCACTGAGGGCGGAACGCAGACGGATGTGGTGAATGGGCCGTACCGACAGGATCCCTTGATCTTGCTGTAAGATACCTGCCCGCAGCAATTGCTGAACCTGTGATTGCACCATACTGACGGAGTCTCCCAGGCTGAGGGCGAGATGGGGCAAGCTGATGCCCCCATGCAAGATGACAGCATAGATCAAGGGGTCATGTTGTGGGGTGGTGCTGGGTAGATCTGGCAGCGTGGGGGTTTTCCAGTGAATGGTCGGTGGGGGAGAAGGTTTGGGAGACTGATTCTCCTCCTCGTCTGGTGAATGCTGGCGTAGGGATCCCAGCCAAAGTGAGGCGGCAATGGCACCTCGGCCCTGACTGATATCGGCCAGCGTTCTGAAATAGGGAGAAACCAAGTCAGCTAGATCCACTGGATCCAATGGATCGGATCCCTTTGAATTGGATCCATTGGGCTGATCGGGTGGCACCTGCGACCAGACGGGCTGCAACCAAGTCTTGAGCTGATCGGCACTCAAGGATGGGATCTCCAGGGTGGCATCAAAATAGGATCCCAATTGGGTGGTAACGGTGAGGTAATCCCAAGCCCAGCGATGACAGCCCACCAGCCAAAAGCGCGACCGTTGGGCAAACACCTGATCTCGGATCCATTCGATGCCGTCTAAGCCAAACATGGCCCGGAGAAAACAGCGCTCCAAACTGGGGATCACCACCACTTCGGGGATTGAGCTGGTCAAATCGAGAGGCAGAGCAAAGCCTTTTTTGAGCTGATCTGGCAGTTGAAGCATTTGCTCCGGTCGGGCTGTCCAGACCAGCGGTTGGACGGGTTGGTTCAGAGACAGGGTTGCCAGGGCAGCAGCTATAAGCTCAGCGATAGGGTCGGTGGGACTGCCCAACACCGCTAGTCCATTGCACTGATTTGGATCGGCCTCCCAGTCAGCTAAAGCCTGCGTCAAGGCGGTGGCAATGGCCTCCACTTGGGGCTGCGGGGATCCCAGAGCCAAGATCTTGTCTCCCAGCTCAGCCTGCTGGGCAAAGGAAAGACCTTCCTGATCCGAGATTGCACTAGGATCCCCATTTGTTGATGAGGGGGAGAGCCGCTGTTGCCAATCTTGGAGCTGGCTCTGGAACCAATTCATACGACAGGATCCTGACTGAGGAAAGAATTTACCCAAGATCTTAGCGATGAAAGCCTGATTATCCGTATCAGCCCAGGATGGCATCCCACTTCAGCCTGAGCAGCAAGAGTCCTTTGCCTTTTGTCTCCTTACTTTGTCTTGACCTGCAACCCTTTAGATCACAGTTCTTTACAGGTCGCCAGCCCTACCAAAAAACCGTGATACGATGCGGCGAGCGAAGGTCGTCAATTACCTAACCCGCTAAGAACAATCTTTTTGTCACGTCATATCGCATCAGGAGAGGGCACCTTGAGCTTGAGAGTTGCAGTGGTGGGCGGGGGGCCTGCCGGATCGTGCGCCGCCGAAGTGCTGGCCAAAGCTGGAATCGAGACCTACCTTTTTGAGCGCAAGTTGGATAACGCCAAACCCTGCGGTGGAGCGATTCCGTTGTGCATGGTGTCGGAGTTTGATTTGCCACCCGAGATCATCGACCGCAAGGTGCGCAAGATGAAAATGATCTCCCCCTCCAACTATGAGGTGGATATCCAACTGGACAACGAGGACGAGTACATCGGCATGTGCCGCCGTGAGATCCTGGATGGCTTTTTGCGGGATCGGGCCCATAAGCTAGGGGCCAATCTGATCAATGGCAAGGTGATGAAGATCGACCTGCCCGCCAGCGACACGGATCCCTATGTTCTGCACTATCACGAGTCCGCCAAGGC
>CAZODP010000014.1:0-11276 GCA_964578595.1 uncultured bacterium | reverse complement strand
GGATCCCAGCTCAAGTCTTTAGCAGTGGATCTGATCGTGGGAGCCGATGGCTTTCACTCCAAGGTGGCTGAGGCCATTGATGCCGGAGACTACAACTACGCGATGGCCTTTCAGGAGCGGATCCGGATTCCTGAGGACAAAATGGCCTACTACCAAGACCGGGCCGAGATGTATGTGGGGGATGATGTCTCCACCGACTTTTATGCCTGGGTGTTTCCTAAGTGCGATCACGTGGCGGTGGGCACTGGCACCATGAAGGTGCATCAAGCGGATATTCAAAAGCTGCAAGACGGGATCCGGACGCGGGCTGCCGAACGGATCCGAGGGGGTGAACTGATCAAGGTGGAAGCACACCCGATCCCCGAACATCCCCGTCCCCGGCGCGTGGTGGGTCGGGCGGCTCTGGTGGGGGATGCAGCGGGTTATGTGACCAAATCCAGTGGTGAGGGCATCTACTTTGCCGCCAAATCAGGGCGGATGTGTGCCGAAGTGATCGTGGAAACCTCCAAAAATGGCGCGCGGATCCCCACCGAAAAAGATCTCAAGATCTACCTGAAGCGGTGGGATCGCAAGTACGGCATCACTTACACAGTGTTGGATATTTTGCAGCGGGTATTTTATAGCTCCAATGCGGCTCGGGAAGCCTTTGTGGAGATGTGCGCCGATAAGGATGTCCAAAAGATGACCTTTGACAGCTATCTGTACAAGACCGTAGTGCCGATGAATCCTTGGGTGCAACTCAAGATCACCGCCAAAACCGTGGGCAGTCTGCTGCGGGGCAATGCCTTGGCGCCCTAATCTTGTAGCTGGCCAAGTGGATGAGCTGGTAGGGGCTGTTGCAATCAGCTCCTGCCTTGGTTCAGCCAGATGGCATTGAGGACACCGGGATCCTCAGTTGGGTACAGGTGAAAGCCAACCCGTCGGCACAGTCGCTGCATGCCATCGTTTTCCATCAAGACTTCGCCGGTGATTTTCTGAATAGCCTCGGCACGGGCCACCTGCACCAGTCGAGTCAGCAGTTCAGTCCCAATCCCCTGCCGCTGATAGGGATCCGGCACCAGCATGGCGAACTCAGCTTCCGGGATCCCATGTTTTTGGGTGAGACGACAGACCCCCAGGATGGTGGAGGGGGTGGCTGGGCTAGGATCCGACCTCTCAGCCACAAGAGCAATTTCACGGTCATAGTCGTTAAAGCAAATCCGGGTGAGGCGGTCGTGGGCAATGCGGGCACTGTACTTGATGGCGTGAAAGTAACGCAGATAGACGCTTTGATCGGAGACTTGATCGTGAAAGGCGATAATCAGCGGCTCGTCCTCGGGGCGGATCGGACGAATGGTGATGCCATCCCGGAAGGGCCAGACATACTGCATGGGATAGGGGCGAATCGCCAGTTGTGAAGCCTGGGCTGGATCGGGGTTGAGGATGACACGGGCATCCAGGGCCAGCAGGCCATTGGGGGAGGCCAAAAGAGGATTGATGTCAATTTCTTGGATGCGGGGTTGCTCGGCCACCAGTTGGCTAAAGCGGACAAGGAGCTGTTCTAGGGCCTCCAGATCCACCGCTTCACGCCCGCGAACGCCCTTGAGAGCCTTGTAAATCAGGGTGTTTTCCATCATGCGGCGGGCCAGGGTGCTATTGAGGGGAGGGAGACCAATAGAGCGATCCTGGAATACCTCCACCAGTTGCCCGCCACTGCCAAATACCAAGACCGGGCCAAATTGAGGATCCTGGCTGCTGCCCAAGATCAATTCATAGCCATCGGTGCGGATCATGGGCTGAACCGTTACCCCCTGAAAATGCTCGGATCCAGCTTTTGCGGTGACATTGGCTTGGATCCGGTCAAAGGCTCGCCGCACTGCTTCGGCATCGGGCAAATTGAGCTGGACTCCCCCCACATCGCTTTTGTGGGTCAGGCTGTGGGAGTAAAGCTTGAGCACCACGGGATAGCCCATACCATCGGCGGCGCGGACGGCATCATCGGGTCTAGTGGCCACAAGGGTGGGCACCACTGGGATCCCGTAGGCGGCCAGGATCGCTTTTGACTCCGATTCAGTCAGGATTGAGCGGGCTTCAATCTCAGCTTGACTGAGGATTTGATTCACCTGATCTCGGTCCACCTCCTCAAAGGCGGCCAACGCAGGGGTTTCGTAGAGGGCTTTGAGGCTGTAGCTAAACCGCCAAAGATGACTAAAAACCCGGGCCGCTTGGTCAGGATAGCGATAGGTGGGGATCCCGGCCTGGTTGAGGATTTGCTCGCCGGCGTCCACTTCTGCCCCCCCCATCCAACTGGCCAGAATGGGCTGTCGGGATCCACTCCGTTGCCAGGTTTCCACCACTTTTGTGGCGGTTAGGGTGGGATCCGTCATGGCCTGTGGGGTCAAAATCAACAGACACCCCTGGCTTTGGGGATCCTGCAAAACGATGTCGAGGGCCTGGGCAAACCGCTCCGGCTTAGCATCCCCCAAAATATCAATGGGGTTGCCGTGGCTCCAGTGGGGGGGCAAGACCCGATTTAGGCTCTCAATCTGGCTGGGGGACAATTCCGTCAGGGATCCTCCGGCTCGAATCAGGGCATCGGTAGCCAGCACCCCAGGGCCACCGGCATTGGTAATGATGCTGAGGTGGGATCCCTTGGGACGGGGTTGCTTAGACAGCACCTCGGCCATATCAAATAGGTCTTCGATGTGATCGACCCGCAGCACCCCACAGCGTCGGAAAGCAGCATCCAAAACCGCATCACTGCCGGTCAGGGATCCCGTATGGGAGGCAGCAGCTTGGGCGGCGGCCTGGGTTCGTCCGGCTTTGATGACGATGATCGGTTTATTCAAGGCCACCTCGCGGGCGGCAGATAAAAAGGAACGAGCATCCCCAATCGATTCCATGTACATCACAATACTGTGGGTGTGGGGATCATCCCCCAGATAGTCAATCAAGTCCCCCCAGCCCACATCCAGCATCGATCCCAGCGAGATAAAGGCACTGAATCCGACATTTTCTTGCAGACTCCAATCCAAAATAGAGGTGCATAGAGCGCCACTCTGGCTGATAAATCCGACATTACCTCGGCGGGCCACTTGGCTGGCAAAGGTGGCATTTAATCCGGTCAAAGGATTTTGGATCCCTAGGCAGTTGGGGCCAATGATGCGAAGTTTCCCATGGGCGATCTGCCTGATTTGATCTTCCAGTTGGATCCCTTTTGGGCCGATTTCTCTGAAGCCAGCAGAGAGAATAATCACCCCTTTGACACCCACATCAACACACTCTTGGATAATGCCAGGAACTCCTGCCGCTGGGATGGCAATCACCGCCAAATCCACTCTTTCTGGCAGAGCAGACAGACGCTCATACGCCCGAATGCCCAACACATTATGGCGCTTCGGATTAATCGGATAGACCGTACCGCCAAAGGGATGGCTGATCAGGTTCCACAACACAGTTCGCCCCACACTTCCCTCCCGCTCCGTCGCCCCAATTACAGCAACAGAGCGGGGAGAAAAAATCGGATCCAAGGGGTGGGATCCAGTTTTCCAAGTAGCGGTGACGGGGTCTGGACAGTGCAGCATGGTCTTACTCCGTAGGGGGTGAGGGATCCCTTTCCAACATGGCTTTTTCCAGCATGGCTTTGACAACGGATTCCAATGGCCCAAGGTAATTTTGGGTGACGAAAGAGATCGTCAGAGGACTGATATCACCGAGATCATTGTGCATCAAGATATGACGAAAACCATTGATCTTTTGCCAGGAGATTACTGAATAAAGTACCCTTAATTCAGGGGATAATCGTTGGGTGGATTCCGATAGAGTTTGTAGATTTGGCAGGGTAGAATCCTAGAGAATTTCGTCTTGGTCAAATCACCCCGGTTTTGGATGTTGTGAATCTTGGCAATGGCATCGAAAAGATGAAGCGCATAGAGTTGCCAGCTTTGCTCACCATGTCCCGAAGGTGGCGGTTTAGTCTAGGTTCCAGGATGATTTGGATATGACGTGCTCGATGGGCCTGAGCCAGTGTCAGAATTGTTCCTCTGTGTGTTCGCAGGTGTGTTCGCAACATTTCAAGAAGCATGAACGGATCAGACTTTTGATGTTTTCCACAGCTCACAGCTTATTGACGATCCCATGGCGACTAGGCCAAGACCGGATCCTCCTGATGGTAGAGGGCGGCATCCACCTTAAAGCCGCGATAGGCCAGGACATATAACTCTTTCATATCCCGGATCAGGGGGTAGCGGGGGTTGGCGCCGGTGCATTGGTCATCGAAGGCTTGCTCCGACATGGTTTCCAGATGGTCGTAGAACTCCTGTTCGTTTTCGCTCAGGGTCTCGCGGATGGTGATCGGGATCCCCACCTGTTGCTTGAGATCCTCGATGGCATCGATCAGGCGGATCACTTTTTCGTCGTCGTTGGCTCCTCCCAGTTGCAGGTGATCAGCGATCTCGGCGTAGCGATGCTTGGCGTTGGGAAAACGATATTGGGGAAAAATCGCCTGCTTAAAAGGGGCATCGGTGGCGTTGTAGCGGATCACATGGCTGATCATCAGGGCATTGGCCAATCCATGCGGCACATGGAATGTGGATCCCAGCTTGTGGGCTAAGGAGTGACACACCCCCAAAAAGGCATTGGCAAAGGCCAACCCGGCGATGGTGGCCGCATAGTGGACTTTTTCCCGAGCTTCGGGATCCTCGGCTCCTTTTTGGTAGGCCCGGGGCAGGTAGGTGAGTAGTAACTTAATCGCCTGCAAAGCCAGTCCATCCGTGAAGTCACTGGCCATGATCGATACATAGCTCTCTAGGGCATGGGTGAGGGCATCAATGCCACCGTAAGCAGTCAGCCGTTTGGGCATATTGAGGGTGAGGTCGGGATCCACAATCGCCATATTGGGGGTGAGGGCATAGTCGGCCAGGGGGTACTTGATTCCCACTCGGTCATCCGTGACCACCGCAAAGGGCGTTACTTCGGATCCTGTGCCAGAGGTGGTGGGGACACAGATCAATTGGGCCTTTTTCCCTAGATCTGGCAATTCATAGACCCGCTTGCGGATGTCCATAAAGCGCATCGCCAGTCCTTCAAACTCGATCTGGGGCTGCTCGTACATCAACCACATCACCTTGGCCGCATCCATCGGGGATCCGCCCCCCAGGGCGATGATCGCGTCTGGCTGGAAATTGCGCAGTTGTTCCAGGCCCCGATTGACATTGCTGAGGGTGGGATCCGGTTCCACATCGTGATAGACATCCCAGTTGACCTTGATCTCATCTAAAACATGCGTGATGGGATGCAGCATACCCAGATCAAAGAGGGGTTTATCGGTGATCAGAAAAGCGCGCTTTTTACCTTCCAATTCTCGCAGCGCAATCGGTAAGCATCCCGGCTTGAAATAGATCTTGGGCGGGATCCGGAACCAAAGCATATTTTCCCGCCGTTGGGTCACGGTTTTCAGATTGAGCAGGTGATGGGGGCCGACATTTTCTGAGACCGAATTGCCGCCCCAAGTGCCACAGCCCAAGGTGAGGGAGGGATCCAGCTTAAAGTTGTAGAGATCCCCAATTGCCCCCTGCGAAGAGGGTGTATTGATCAGTACTCGGGAGGTTTGCAGGGCATTTTCAAAGTAGGCGATGTCATCTCGATTGGCGGGATCCGTGTAGAGCACGGAGGTGTGGCCGCGTCCACCAAAATTGACCAGTTGCGAGGCAGTTTCGACGGCGGCATGAAAGTCACTGGCTCGGTAGAGGGCCAAAACAGGAGCCAGCTTTTCGTAGGATAGGGGTTCATCCACCCCGACGGTGTCTACTTCTCCAATCAAGACCTTGGATCCTTCGGGCACTTGGATCCCAGCCAGTTGAGCAATGCTGTCCACCGGTTGACCCACCATACCAGCGTTGAGGCGACCGTCTTTGAGAATAATCTGTCGGACGGCTGCGGTTTGATCGGGATCCAAAAGATAGGCTCCCCGGTTACGGAACTCGGCCTTCACCTGCTCGTAAATCGCATCCACCACCACCACCGATTGTTCGGAGGCGCAGATCATGCCGTTATCAAAGGTTTTGCTGATCAAAATCGAGCTGACCGCCATCGGAATGTCTGCACTGGCATCGATCACCGCTGGCGTATTGCCGGCTCCCACCCCTAGGGAAGGATGACCGGAAGAATAGGCCGCTTTGACCATACCAGGGCCACCGGTGGCCAGGATCAATTTCACCTCAGGGTGCTGCATCAGGGCTTGGGAAAGTTCCACGGTGGGTTGATCAATCCAGCCAATCAAACCCACAGGGGCACCGGCTGCTTCGGCAGCTTCTTTGACAATTTTAGCGGCGGCAACACTGCATCCTTTGGCGCGAGGATGTGGAGAAAAGATGATGGCATTGCGGGTTTTTAGGGCGATTAAAGCTTTGAAAAGAGCTGTGGAAGTGGGGTTAGTCACCGGCACAATGCCCGCCAGGATCCCGACGGGTTCGGCAATTTTTTCATAGCCAAAGCCTTCGTCGTGCTCGATAACGCCACAGGTTTTTTCGTGTTTATATTTGTTGTAGATATACTCTGAGGCAAAGTGATTTTTGATCACCTTATCTTCCACAATGCCCATGCCCGTTTCTTGCACCGCAAGTTTGGCCAATGGGATCCGTTCGTTATTAGCGGCCAAAGCTGCTTTGCGGAAAATCTGATCCACCTGTTCTTGAGTGAAGGTGGCATATTGAATCTGGGCGGCTTTCACCTGTTGGATCAACGTTTCCAGTTCAGCAAGGTTCGTCACGTGCATAGATCCCTCCAAGGGTTTGTCAATGGATTTTGCCAGGGTTTAGAGAATTGCAATGACCAGCTACTACTCTGCGGGTGTGGGAACCTGGATCTCAGTGATCAGGGTGGGATGATGGGTGAGTGTATTGTGAATAATGCAAGCATCCACCGCTTTTTCCAGCCCTTGGCGATGTCTTTGATCCAGTGGGATCCCGGTTTTGACTTGAATGCGAATGTTGTCTAAGCGAGTGGGATGGTCAACTTTTTCCGCCGTCACCGCCACATCTAATCCACTGGGATCCAGGTGCCGAGTTTCCAGATATTTGACTGCATAAAAGCCCACACAAGCCCCTAGGGAAGCCAAAAACCATTCCGGTGGAGTCATTCCCCCATCTTGGCCATGATTATCCAGAGGTTGGTCGCTCAAGATGCGATGTCCTCGACTTTCTGCTTGAAACCTAACACCGTCTCGATAGGTAATATGAACATCCATTTGGGATTCATCTCCTCAATAGGTCAGGGGGCAATTGGGTAAGTCAAGCTGGGACTGGATTAGACCGCCATCAACCCTTGATCCCGAAATATTTCTAAAACGTTGTTCACCTGCTCTGGAGTGGGGGGATCCACCTCTTTGAGGGCATAGGGCAATCCCAATTGCTGCCATTTGTACTCCCCCATTTTATGAAAAGGCAACACCTCTACCCGTTCCACATTGGTTAAACTGGTAACAAATTGTGCCAACCCTCTGACATTTTCTTCAGAATCTGTTAGCCCGGGTACCAAAACAAATCGGATCCAAGTGGGCTTCCCAATCTCGGCCAAGTAATGGGCAAAAGCTAGGGTCGGTTCTAAGGCCACCTGGGTAACGTGGCGATAGATCTCTGGCACATAAGACTTGATATCCAGCAATACCAAATCAGTATTGGTTAGCACCTGCTTCGCCGCTTCTAGGTTGACATAACCGGAGGTATCCAGAGCCGTGTGCAAGCCCAATTCATGACAGCGACGGAAGATCTCGGCCACAAATTTCGGCTGCATCAAAGGTTCGCCCCCTGTAACGGTAACGCCCCCTTTGCGCAGATAGCTTTTATAGCCTTGAATCTCCGAGATCAGGGTTTCCACAGTCACCCTCTGGCCCTCATGGGGATCCCGACAGTCCGGGTTGTGACAGTACAAGCACCGCAGTGGACAGCCTTGCGTAAAGATCACAAATCGGATCCCTGGACCATCGACGGTGCCACAGGTTTCGACAGAATGAATGCGTCCAGAAATTGAAGTCAGTGTGTTCATGAGCATTGGTTTATCATGACCTGATTTTTTCATGACCTTATTCTGGATCTTGATTTTGGGCCAAGATGCAATCTTGAGATTCTTTTCGGATTTACCCATGCTCAGATTAGATTTGCCTGGAGTGATTAGGGGGATGAGCTAATCCGTTTGGCATTGTGCAAGTGGGGGTCAAACCCCGGAGGAAAATGAGTATGGGCATCAAAATTGGCCTGCTCAAACAATGCCCCATCCAAGATGGTGTGCTGAAGGTAGGCACCAAACAACAATGAACCGCGTAAATCTGCCCCCGTTAAGTTGGCTCCAATCAAATCGGCATAGCTAAAATCACATCCCCGCAGATTGGCTCCCGTCAGATTGGCACCGCTGAGATCGGCATAACTGAAATCCGCCCCCGCCAGATGACATCCCGCCAGATCGACATCACTGAGGCTGATCTCCACAAAGTTTCGTTTGCCAGAGGCATAGTCTTGAAGCAGACCTTCAATCACTGGCTTAGGAGCCTGCTTAGGGGGTGCTTGAGGGGTGTCCATAGGGTCGTCTCCTACCTTCGATTCAACTTCAATTCAAGGGATCCCCTCTGCCTAGAACGGTTCAGGGATCCCGATGGGCTGACTTGGATCCTTAACAGCGGTGATGGAATGTGCGATTAACTACATCTAGCTGTTGCTCACGGGTGAGTTTGATGAAATTGACCGCATAACCCGATACCCGAATGGTCAATTGTGGATAGAGTTCCGGGTGATCCATGGCATCCAGCAGCGTCTCCCGGCTAAAGACATTGACATTGAGGTGAAAGCCCCCGTCCCGCACATAGCCATCCAGCAACCCAGCCAAGTTAGCCACCCGATCCGCATCGGTGCGACCCAACGCCCCTGGCACAATCGAGAAGGTATTGGAGATACCATCCTGAGCATCGGCGTAGGGCAACTTGGCCACTGACGCCAGCGATGCCACCGCCCCTTTGCTATCCCGCCCATGCATGGGGTTGGCCCCCGGCGCAAACGGTTGACCAGCCCGCCGCCCATCAGGGGTATTGCCCGTCTTTTTGCCATAGACCACATTGGAGGTAATGGTCAGGATCGACTGGGTGGGCAGGGCATTGCGGTAGGTTTTGTGCTTACGCAGCTCCGCCATAAAGGTCTGCACCAGTTGCACCGCCAGCAGATCGGCCCGGTCATCATTGTTGCCATACTTGGGGAAATCCCCATCGATGACATAATCCACCGCCAGTCCCTGCTCATCCCGGATCACCCGGACGCGAGCGTATCGGATGGCAGACAAAGCATCCGCCACCACCGATAACCCGGCCATGCCAAAGGCCATCGTGCGCAAGATATCCCGGTCGTGCAGGGCCATCTCGATGCGCTCGTAGCAGTATTTGTCGTGCATGTAATGGATGATATTCATGGTGTTGACATAGGTTTTTGCCAACCAAGCCATCATCTGGGCCATGCGGGGCCATACCTCTTCGTAATCCAGCACATCAGCGGTGATCGGGGCGTAAGCCGGGGCAATTTGATCCCCAGATTTTTCGTCTTTACCGCCGTTGATGGCATAGAGCAAACACTTGGCCAGGTTCACCCGTGCCCCAAAAAACTGCATCTGCTTGCCAATCCGCATGGCCGACACACAGCAGGCGATGCCGTAGTCATCCCCCCAATAGGGCCGCATCAGGTCGTCATTTTCATACTGGATAGAACTGGTTTGGATGGACACCTGGGCGCAGTAGCGTTTGAAGGTCTCCGGCAACCGCTCTGACCACAGCACTGTTAGGTTGGGTTCGGGGGCTGGCCCCAAGGTGGTGAGGGTATGCAGGATCCGGTAGCTGGTTTTGGTTACCAAAGGCCGACCATCCACCCCAACACCGCCGATGCACTCCGTTACCCAGGTGGGATCCCCGCTGAATAGTTCGTTGTAATCCGGGGTGCGCAAAAACCTGACCAAGCGCAACTTCATGACAAAGTGATCGATCAATTCCTGAGCCTCGGCTTCGGTCAGGATCCCGGCTTGCAGATCCCGGTCGATGTAGATATCCAAGAAGGTGGAGACCCGTCCCAGGGACATGGCGGCACCGTTTTGCTCCTTGACGGCAGCCAAATAGCCCAAATAGACCCACTGGATCGCTTCACGGGCATGGGTGGCCGGACGAGCCAGGTCAAATCCATAGCGGGATCCCAGTTCCCTAAACTCCTGGAGAGCCTTGATCTGCTCGGAAAGCTCCTCTCGCAAACGAATAGTATCTTCGTCCAGCGCATCCAGCTCCAAGCCCTTTTTCTCAGCTTGTTTTTCCTCGATCAGCCGCTCCACCCCATAGAGGGCCACCCGCCGATAATCCCCAATCACCCGGCCCCGGCCATAGGCATCCGGCAACCCCGTGATGATCCCGGAGCGACGGCAGCGGCGCATCTCCTCGGTGTAGGCATCAAAGACCCCATCGTTGTGGGTTTTGCGGTAGGTGGTAAAAATCTCTTTGGTCTGGGGATCCAATTCGTAGCCATAGGCTTTGAGGCCAGCTTCCACAACCCGGATGCCACCGAAGGGCATGATCGCCCGCTTCAGGGGTTTGTCGGTTTGCAGCCCGACAATTTGTTCGAGTTGTGCATCAATATAGCCGGGGGCATGGCTGGTCATGCTGGAAGGGACAGCCGTGTCGGCATCCAACACCCCCCGCTCCCGTTCCAACGCCATCAAATCCTTGACCTTGGCCCAAAGCTGCTCCGTACGCTCGGTGGCTCCGGCCAGAAAGGTCTGATCCCCCGTGTAGGGGGTGTAATTGCGTTGAATAAAGTCCCTGACATCGATGGAGCATTGCCAGGATCCCGGCACAAATGAGTCTTGGCTCGCCTGGCGATCCAACGGTTGGGGTCGTGACAGTACATCGACAACCATATCTGTCCTCCTGCTTGCTGCTTAATTATTGCTGCAAAGACAGAATCTTTTCGCCAGGGCCATTGATGATGCCATTGATCTTATGGCCAGATCTTATGGCTAGATATCACAGCTAAGATTGCGTCCTGTTCGGAAGTCATTGAGTCCAGATATCTCAACAATCTTGTTGTTTTTTACCCTTGGCTTTATTCTGTGTATTCCTATTTTAGGTGAAATTTGAGGATCAGAATGCTTTGTCAAACTCTGTTAAGCAATCTACAGAATTAGTGCTGATTTATGAGGGAAGACAAAGAAAATAAATAGGAAAAGAGTATTGCAGGCTGCAATTTAATAGGAGCTTTCGGATCCCTGTGCATTCCTTAGCA
>CAZODP010000013.1:38479-44504 GCA_964578595.1 uncultured bacterium | reverse complement strand
ATATGCTGGGATCCGGGTTGGATCTGGTGGAGCTGGATCACCACTCTGGGTAGATGAGGGGGCAGGTCAGACAAAGTGCGCTCCTGGATATGGCAAAATCTGAGAGCTTTTCTTGGACCGATTCGGTTCTACTAGATTAGTCTGCTGGCCACATCACCTGGGGGTTTTATGTCTGATCTATCGTCTGCGCCGCTACGCCTGGATCCTGCTACTCAAGGGCTGCGAGGCACGATTCGGATCCCTGGGGACAAGTCAATTTCTCATCGGGCTTTGATGTTGGGAGCCTTGGCCAAGGGCACCACCACGATTCGGGGACTGTTGGTGGGGGAGGATCCCCAGAGTACGGCGGCCTGTTTTCGGGCCATGGGGGCGCAGATTGACACCCTCAACCCGGAGTTAGTCACCGTCCAGGGGATCGGGCTGGGGCAGCTTTTGGAACCTTCAGATGTTTTGGATGCTGGTAACTCTGGCACCACGTTGCGGTTGATGTTGGGGATCCTGGCCTCTCATCCGGGCCGTTATTTTGCCGTTACGGGGGATGGATCCCTGCGATCGCGGCCGATGGGGCGGGTGGTGGAGCCACTCAGACAGATGGGATCCCAGATCTGGGGCCGACAAGGGGGCAAATTCGCGCCGCTTTCGTTACAGGGGCAGCCATTACAGGGGATCCGCTATCAATCCCCGATTGCCTCAGCTCAGGTCAAGTCCTGTATTCTTTTGGCTGGGCTGATGGCCACTGGCGAAACCCAGGTGCAAGAACCCGCCCAATCGCGGGATCACTCGGAGCGGATGTTGCGGGCTTTTGGAGCCGACCTGGAGACGGATCCCGATGCTTGTACGGTGGTGATCCGCCCTGGACGAGAATTGAGCGGCCAATCGGTGCAGGTGCCAGGCGATATCAGCTCGGCGGCGTTTTGGCTGGTGGCGGCTTCAATTGTGCCCGGATCTGATCTGATCTTGCAGGATGTGGGGCTTAATCCCACCCGTACCGGGATCCTGGAGGTGCTCTCAGAGATGGGGGCCGATATCACCCTGCTCAATGTGCGAGAAGTTACCGGCGAGCCGATGGGAGATATCCAGGTGCGATCGGCAGACCTCAAGGCTACCGAGATCGCTGGGGCGGTGATCCCTCGCCTCATTGATGAGATCCCGATTTTGGCGGTGGCCGCGGCCTATGCCCAGGGCAATACCCGGATCCGGGATGCAGCCGAATTACGGGTCAAAGAAAGCGACCGCCTGGCTGCCATTGCCCGCCAACTGACCCAGATGGGATCCGCCATCACCGAATATGCCGATGGGCTGGAAATCCGGGGGGGGATGCCGCTGCGGGGGGCCGAGGTGGAGAGCTACGGCGACCATCGCATTGCCATGAGCTTGGCCATCGCGGCCTTAGCAGCCCAGGGATCCACCGTCTTATCTGGATCCGAGTCCGCCAGTATCTCCTACCCCGACTTTTTTTCGACCCTGGAATCTCTGAGATTATAATCCCATTCTTTCTAGCATCCAGTTGAGTCGGCGGGCGGTGTGGGGTTTGCCGTTGGCTTGGAGCTGATCCCGCCAGCGAAGTAGATGAGTTCGGGCATCATCGGGGCGTTTGTGCATTTGCAGCAGGGTCACCAGTTTTTGATGTTTGGTCAGATCACCGGGATCCTGCTTTAGCTCCGCTTGTAGGGTTTGGATGGTTCGCTTTCGTAGCCCCGGATCCAAGGCCCATCTGGCGGTTTCCCACCCACAAAATGGGGATCCTGAATCAGCTCACTCATCTCCAATTAGCCCCAAATAGGTCTGGATCCGACGGGCTAGCTCCTCGACTTTGGCACGACGTGGATCTTGATAGACCACAATTGGCTGACTGGGGGTGAGCAGCCGCAGCAGATAGCTGACTTTCCCTTTGGATCCCTTTTTTCGCAGGATCTCCACCGCCTCAATCTCTGTCAAAGCTAGGGACTGTTTCTGCCGGCCCCACAGCCTGCGCCGCTCAATTTGCAGGGATCCCAGCAGTCGATCGAACCTGAACTGGCTAGCAGAGCTGGCGATCAGCAATAGCATCAGGCCAGAGGATCCCATCCCAGCCAGCATCACCCAAGCCAGCCAGTGATCCGAATAGACCAAAGTCAGGCTGGTTTGAGTGGGATCGTCTAAAAAGCGATTGATCTGCTCCACGTATTGCAGCTTGCCGCCCCTACCCGAGCTGTAATAGCGCACCAAGGGGATGTCTTGACGGGAGGTGGCGATCACGATCCGGTAATTGTCGCTACTGCTAGAAGAACTTGAGCTGCGCTGTAACCTAGCCTCCTGCATTTGATCTAGTGGGATCCCAAGGGTTTCTGTCTCTTGCGAAAGCCAGCGGGGTCGGGTCAGCTCACAGCGATTGATCTCCCGTTCACAGCTCAGGGTGGTGTCTCCTCCGGTTCTCAAGCTCAGCCCCAAGCCCATGGCCATCAGCAGGATCCCCAGGATCATGCCCACTTTTGAGGGTTGGGTGCCGAGGATCAGTTGGCCGGAGCGTTCCTCAATGTTTATGGGGTTCATGGCCGTGACTCCATCTGCGAGACCGTAGCTGCCAGACCGGTGGGCGGCTATCTGATTTCAAGCATAGAGGCTCCCTGCTCCAGAGGGATCCGGCTCAAGATTATTGCAAGATTAATTACAAGACAAACCCGACCCAGACTGTCCCCTTGTTGCTCAGGCGGCCAAAGAATTGCCTTACCATAAAGCTTACTAGCCCCCTACTGACGGATCCCCACCCGATCAGGCAGTGGGCTGAGCATTCATACCCCATTGATAACATCGCTATTTCAGGCCAGCCGTGGATTACAAAGTGGACTACAAAAACACCCTCAACTTGCCCCAGACCGACTTTCCCATGAGGGCGGATGCCGCCAAGCGGGAACCCACCATCCAGTCCTACTGGCAGGAGCGGCGGATCTATCAGACTTTGGCTGAGGGCAATCCTGGGGATCCGTTTGTGCTGCACGATGGGCCGCCCTACGCCAATGGCGATATTCATATGGGCACCACCCTCAATAAAATCCTCAAAGATATCATCAATAAATATCAAATCTTGCGGGGCCGCAAAGTTCGCTATGTGCCTGGTTGGGACTGTCACGGCCTGCCCATCGAGCTAAAAGTGTTGCAGAGCATGGATCCCGATCAGCGATCCAAGCTCACCCCAATCAAATTGCGCTACAAAGCCCGTGATTTTGCCCACAAAGCCATCGAGCGGCAAAAGGCCAGTTTTCAACGGCTGGGTATCTGGGGGGAATGGGAGCATCCCTATCTCACCTTGCAGCCGGACTATGAAGCAGCTCAGATCGAGGTGTTTGGCCAAATGGCCCTCAAGGGTTACATCTACCGGGGCCTTAAGCCCGTCCACTGGAGTCCTAGCTCCCAAACCGCTCTGGCCGAGGCCGAGTTGGAGTACCCCGAAGGGCATACCTCCCGCAGCATCTACGTCAAATTTGCGGTCAAGTCCCTGACTCCGGCGGCCCAAGCGGTGTTGCAGCCCTTTATGCCCGATCTCAGTATTGCCATCTGGACCACCACCCCCTGGACGATCCCCGCTAACTTGGCCCTCTGCTTTAACCCCAGCCTCACCTATGCGGTGGTGGGATCCCAACGCTGGGGCCATCTGATTGTGGCCCATGATCTGATCACTGAACTGGAAAAAACCTTGGGCGAAGAGTTGCTGCTCAAGGAAACTTTTCCAGGCCAGATCATGGAAACCTGTCAAGGCCGTCACCCTCTATTTGAACGGGATAGCCTCTGTGTAATGGGAGACTATGTCACCACCGAATCCGGCACCGGCATCGTCCATACGGCTCCGGGTCACGGCGAGGATGACTTCAAAACCGGCCAAAAATACGGGATCCCCATCCTCAGTCCCGTCGATGATCAGGGCAACTTTACCCCTGAAGCGGGCCAATTTGTCGGGCTTAATGTTTTGAGCAAAGATAAAGCCAGCAGTGGCAACGAGGCGGTGATTCGTGCTCTCGAAAATGCTGGATCCCTGCTCAAAGAACAGGCTTATCAACACAAATATCCCTACGATTGGCGCACCAAAGAGCCGACTATTTTTCGGGCCACCGAGCAGTGGTTTGCCTCCGTTTCAGGGTTTCGTGAAACAGCCTTAGCCGCCATCAAACAGGTGACCTGGATCCCGGCCATTGGTGAAAATCGCATCACCCCCATGGTGGCGGATCGCTCTGATTGGTGTATCTCCCGGCAGCGGGTTTGGGGGGTGCCGATCCCGGTTTTTTATGATCAAGCATCCGGTGAACCTCTACTGACCGCAGAAACTGTTCACTATGTGCGGGATCTGTTTCTCAAAGAAGGATCCGATGCCTGGTGGAAGCGTCCGGTGGAGGAATTGCTGCCAGAAAAGTATCGCAACAATGGCAAAACCTACCGCAAAGGCATGGACACAATGGATGTCTGGTTTGACTCTGGATCCTCCTGGGCCGCAGTCGCTCAGGGGCGAGGGTTGGGCTATCCGGTGGATCTGTACTTGGAAGGATCCGATCAACATCGGGGTTGGTTTCAATCGAGCCTGCTCACCTCGGTGGCCACCAACGGCCATGCTCCCTACAAATCAGTCCTAACCCATGGATTTGTATTGGATGAGAAGGGCCTGAAAATGAGCAAATCTCTGGGCAATGTCATTGATCCCATGAGTTTGGTCAATGGCGGCAAAGATCAAAAAAAGGATCCGGCTTTTGGGGCAGATGTGGTGCGATTGTGGGTGTCCAGTGTGGATTACTCCGGGGATGTGCCCCTGGGCAGTACCATCTTGAGTCAGATGGCGGATGTCTATCGCAAAATTCGCAATACCGCTCGGTTTTTGTTGAGCAATTTGTTTGATTTTGATCCGGCCCAAGCTGCGGTTCCCTATGCAGAATTGTCGGAATTGGATCGCTACATGCTGCACCGGGCGGCTGAGGTCAACGCCGAAATCAGCAGTGCCTACCAGATCTACCAATTTTTCCGGGTTTTTCAGGCGGTGCAAAACTTTTGTGTGGTGGATCTCTCCAACTTTTATTTAGATATCTGCAAAGACCGGCTCTACATCAGCCATGCCGGATCCCCGCGTCGTCGCCAAGCCCAAACCGTGATGGCCATTTTGCTGGAAAACCTAGCCCGTGCCATTGCCCCGATCCTGTCCCATATGGCTGAAGAGATTTGGGGTGCCATCCCCTACGCCAGATCTGCTGAGTCCGTGTTTGCCTCTGGCTGGCTACAAACGGATCCCATTTGGGCACAGCCGGAGTTGGCCGATACCTGGATACAATTACGACAAGTGCGATTAGAGGCTAACAAAGTTCTTGAAAAAGCCCGGGCCGATAAAACCATCGGGGCCTCCACTGAAGCCAAACTCACCCTGACGGTCAAGGATCCGGATCTGTTTGCGATTCTCCACTCCCACCAGGCGGATCTGCGCTACCTGTTGATTGTCTCGGCGGTGGAACTGCACTTGGACACAACCATCGATCCAGACGTCGCTGGGATCCGGGTGGATGTGGGGATAGCCGAGGGCAAAAAATGTGTTCGCTGCTGGAACTACTCCACCCACGTGGGGGAATCGGATGAACATCCTGACCTGTGCGAGCGTTGTGTGAGTGCCCTGGCGGGAACGTTTTGAGACTTAACTAAGACTTGAAATAACTGGACAGGGAAATGTGTAAACAGTATCAAAAATGAGTCAATTGGGCTGGCAGTGGCTCTAATCTGGACTTACCCTAATTTCAACCTGCCAGGGGCCGGTACTGATCCCGCTACTGCGGCCCAATATGAGGCCAAATAGATGTTGATGTCCTGTAGCTTTATGGACTTCAACCCTAGTATTGTGAGCTGTGGCAGGGCAAAGCCGTGATCTCCATCATGATTAGGTCACCGGATCCCGGCGATGGTGTTGAAGTTAATCTTAGATGTTCCTTTCAGGATAGACCATGACTTGTGCCAACTTTTTTTCTCGTTCTCTTTCTCACCATCTGCTGACTGGGCGGTTATGGGTGAGCTTGGGCTTACT
>CAZODP010000013.1:34063-38379 GCA_964578595.1 uncultured bacterium | reverse complement strand
GTTCTCTTTCTCACCATCTGCTGACTGGGCGGTTATGGGTGAGCTTGGGCTTACTGGGAGGCATTGGATCCTGGGCTGCTGTGGCTCAGGCCCAAGTGGACACCACCACCCTCTGTCAGCAGTTTCCACAGGATATTCGCTGCAACCTTTCCTCGCCCCCGGCCGGATCCCTCCAGCCCAGTCAACCCACCTCCCGGCCTCGAATCGCGGTGTTGGAGTTTGACTTTAGCAGTCTCAGTTCACCCTACAGCATCCCCAATGCCTCACGAGGGGTGAGTGATGTGCTGGTGGATCGCTTGGTCAACAGCGGAACATTTGTGGTGATTGAGCGATCCCGGATTGATGCGGTGCTCCAGGAGCAAAACTTGGGCACCTCGGGTCGGGTGGATGCCAATACTGCGGCTCAATTGGGCCGGATCCTGGGGGTAGATGCCGTGATTTTGGGCAGTGTCACCCAGTTTGATGTCTCAGTACGGCGATCGGGGGGAGGTGCGCCGGTACTCACCCCATTTGGATCCTTTCCGATTGCAATTGGGGCCGAGAGTGTGGATGCTGATGCCAACGTCCAGCTCAATGTGCGCCTGGTCAGCACCAGCACTGCCGAGATTTTGGCCACTGCCGAGGGGCGGGGCAACATCAGTCAATCGGATAGTACTGTCACCGTAGCTGGGTTCGGGGGTGGATCGGCCACCAGCAATGAAGAAAAGCTGTTGGTGCTGGCCACTGAACAGGCGGTGGATCAGGTGGCCAGTCAGTTGGCCGGATCCTCTAGCCGCTTGGCCAATCAACCCCAGTCCCTGCCCACGGTCGATGCGGTGGTGGCCGATGTGTTTGGCAATCAGGTGATTTTTAATCGGGGTAGCCAGGATGGGTATCGGGTGGGCCTGATCCTATCGGTGGAACGGGTGGTGCGAGAAGTCACAGATCCTGAGACCGGGGCCATCTTACGCAAGATCACCGAACCGGCTGGGCGGGTACAGCTCACAGAGGTAGATGGCAACTCTAGCGTAGGATCTATTCTTTCTGGCGGATCCTTCAACATCGGCGATGTGGGCAAGCCCGTCCAGTAGCCCAGTTCACTACATGCAGGATCCCTTTAACCGGGCAGCAGGCTTTGGATCACCCCTGGAATCTGCTCCACCTGATCCACCACCCTCACCCCAATCCGGTGAAAACTCTCTATTTTGTGCAAGGCGGATCCCTGCTCTCTCTGTCCAGGATCGAGGGTGATGCTGCTGATCCCAAGGTAGTGAGACAGGGGTACCTTGCGCCCGCTGATGTAGGCCACCACCGGCTTATCCATCTGACCCGCAATGGCTTGGGCCGCTTCCAGCTCTGAAGTTCCCCCCGGCTCCCCCAGCACCAAAATCACCTGGGTGGGATCGTGCTCCTCCAAAAACTGGAGCCACTGGGCCAACGAGGATCCACAGATCGGATCCGCCCCCACACTCACCGCCACCGATTGCCCTACCCCCGCCTGAGTGAGTAGCCCCGCCACCTCAAACCCCAGCGATCCGCTGCGGCTGAGGATCCCCACCGGCCCCGGCGCGTACCACTGGCCTGGAAACGCCCCCAACATCCGGGATCCCGGCAGCATCACCCCCGCCGAATGGGATCCCACCACCAGGGTATCGGTCTGCTCCGCCACCCGCAGTAGCCGTACCATATCCAGCGGTGGCACCCCCTGGGGCAAAACAATCAAGTGCCGGATCCCCGCTGCAATGGCCTCTAGCCCAGCATCTAAGACCCGATGGGCCGCTCCCAAAATCACTGATGTCGGAATTGGCCCCAGCTCATTGACCGCCTGCTCCACCAGATCAAACAGTGGGATCCCCAGCTCATGCCTGTCGGCTGATGGATCCCCAGGGGCGATCCCGGCCACAATCGGCGTGCCATAGGCGCACATCTGCCGCACCAATCGACACATCACCCCATCAGTCAGCCCCTGGACCAGCACCGATCCATCCGTCAGGGTTCCCACGTTGCACCTCCCTCACAGATCCCAGCCCCACTCCGGCTGTTACACGCCTTGCCAGAACACCCTCGATCAACTCAGCCCTCAGAAGGCTGTTCAGACGCTTCAGCACTGGGATCCCCCTCAGATTCGGATCCGGTTTGGTGAGGCACCTCAGCGGTCGTTGCTCCAGACGTTGCTCCAGAGTTTAGGGATTCGGGGTCTGGCGATTCGGGAGCTGGGTCGGATCCGGGGCCAGGGCCATCCGACACCGATACCATGGCATGACGAATCACAATCTCGCCGATCATATAGCCCGCCTGATACTCGACAGCCACCACACCCTCTGGATATTCTTGGCTGGGCTGATGGGCAACTGCCTCATGCAGATTGGGATCAAACGGCTGCCCTGCCACCTTCATCCGAGCCACCCCTAGCTTTTTGAGGGTATCCACCAAGAGGCGATACACACTTTGATAACTGTTGTGAATATCCCGCTCGCGGTCGGTTTCCACCTTGACCTGATGCTTGGCTCGCTCAAAGTTGTCCACCACCGGCAAAATATCCACCAGGATCCGTTGCCGCTCGCGGCTACTCATTTCCTCTTTTTCGCGCTGGGTGCGCCGCCGAAAGTTCTCGAAGTCGGCATAGAGCCGGACATAGGCTTCTTCGCGCTCTTTGAGCTGCTGCTTGGCCACCTCTGCTTCATGCTGAAATTTGCTCAGGGCAGCAGTATCCATCGGAGCGGATCCGGAGGAAACTGACTCAGCCGCCTCAGCTTCGATGATCAACTCCTCAAGGTTTTGGTCTTCCTCAACCAACTCAGGAATGGCATCTTCGGGAGGCATAGGTTGCTTCTCTTGGGCAGTCATGATGGGGGTCTAGCAAAGTTAGAACAGGTGGGCACAAAACTCAGTTGCTTGAGCGTTGTTATCTTGAGCGCTACTTGAGCAAGGCTGGGATCACATCCCTAGTGTGCCTCAAATCAGTGTTTGATCGTACCCCGGATACTCAGTTAGGGCAAATGGCCTGAAGCCAGGGGCTAGGCCACAGGCTAGGTTCAAGCCTGAGCAAACTGCCAGCGACCCTGAAAAAGGCTTAGAGTAAAGCTATGAATCAAATTGTCCTATCTAGTCTTTGAGTACCTGAGTTATCGTGGCTGTCCCTAATCTCGAAACCAACCCAGAATCTGCCCAAACTCCAGCTCCCCTTCGTTACACCGTCCAAGGATCCCGGCGGCCCAGTGTCTACTTTTGGGCGCTGGCTTTATCGGGAGGGGGGATCGGCTTTACTCTGGCAGGGCTATCTAGCTATACCGGTCTCCATCTGTTGCCCTTTTCGGATCCTACTCAACTGGTGTTTATTCCGCAGGGGATCGCCATGCTGTTTTATGGCGTGGTGGGATCCTTGGCGGGACTGTATCAATGGCTGAGCGCAGCCTGGAATCTGGGGGGTGGCTACAACGAGTTTGACCGGGCCTCAGGCACTGTTACCTTGTTTCGGCAGGGCTTTCCGGGCAAAAACCGCCAGGTAAAGTTGGTCTATCCCCTGTCTGATGTGCAGAGTGTGCGGGTTTCCCTCAAAGATGGCCTTAACCCCAATCGGACGATTTATCTGCGGGTGCGAGGACATGGAGATTTCCGTCTGACCTCGGTGAGTGAGCCGATGCCTCTCGCCCAGCTCGAAAACCAGGCGGCAGAGACGGCCCGCTACTTAGGAGTGATCCTGGAGGGGATCTAGGGCTGTGGGGGTTTGGACTGAAGCCGCAGCAGGGGCCTAACCCAGATCCACAGTAGGATCCCTACCGTTGAGGTCATCATCCACAGGGGCAGATAGAGCAGCTCATCCCACCCAGTCAGCTCCTCTCTGGCCTTGCGGTTGGCATAGTGCCACATCAAAACCCAACTCAAGAGAATCTGGATCCCAACCAGAGCAAAACCCAAATAGCCATTGCCTGCATCAAATAGCAAGAGACCAAACAGGAGCGGAGGGCAGATCAACAGCCCCGAAAGCAGGATCTTGGCCAGCAACGCCCAAGGGTTCAAGTCAGTTAACCTCAAACTTTCTTGCTCCATACTGTAGCCTCCGTCAAACCTGGATTATTCCGGATCCTGGCAGGGTTTGAGAGTTCCTTTCCGCTAACCTAGAAATGGGCCATGTCAGTTTTTACCCCAATGGATTTGCCTGATCACTCCGCCAGCCCGATAGTTTGCCAGACCCCAGCTCCTGAGGGTTCATTGCCTGAGGATTTGTTGAACGATCTGGAGGTCGATGCTGGGATCAAGTCTGGGGTCGATCCTCATTTGGATGGTCAGCAGTTGGATCTTGATGCTCTCCAGGAAGATACCCAAGACAATGGGGC
>CAZODP010000013.1:30229-33963 GCA_964578595.1 uncultured bacterium | reverse complement strand
CCCAACCAACGGATGGATCCCCCAAGCCGGTGGCCAAAGCAGCAGCCCGGATCCGCACCTTTGCTCATGTGCTGCGCAATCGTCGCTTTTTGACCCTGTGGAGCGGGCAGGTTTTTTCGCAATTGGCGGACAAGGTGGTGCTGGTGCTGATGGTCAGCTTGGCCTCGGCTTTTGTGCGACCAGCAGATGAATCTATGAGTGGCTGGGTCTCGCTGATCATGGTGGCCTTCACGCTGCCGGCAATTTTGTTTGGCACGTTGGCCGGGGTCTATGTGGATCGCTGGTCCAAAAAAGTGGTGCTGGTGGGATCCAACCTGATCCGGGGGCTGCTGCTGCTGCTATTGCCGCTGCTACTCTGGGCCAGCCAAGACTGGATGATCGGTGGCCGGATCCCGGTGGGATTTGTGGAGATGCTGCTGATCACCTTTTTGATTTCTACCCTGACCCAATACTTTTCTCCAGCAGAGCAAGCCACGATCCCCTTGATTGTGCCCCGGCGAGATCTGCTATCGGCCAACTCTTTGTATACCACCACCATGATGGCCTCTGTGATTGTGGGGTTTGCCATTGGGGAGCCCCTGCTGGGTTTGGCCAATCAACTGTTTGACGGCATTTTGCCCGGGGGTGGATCCGCTGTGATGGTGGGGGCCACCTATGGGATTGCGGGCTTGCTGCTGTTGGGCCTGCGCACCAAAGAACGAGATCCTCAACCCGCCTCTGAGCGGCACGTCTGGACAGATATCAAAGCCGGCCTCGACTATGTGCTCAGTACCCCTAAGGTGCGGGGTGCCCTGATGCAGTTGGTGATTTTATTTTCGGTGTTTGCGGCTTTGGCGGTGCTGGCGGTGCGGATGGCGGAGTTGATGCCAGGGTTACAGGCAACTCAATTTGGATCCCTATTGGCGGCAGCCGGAGTGGGAATGGGATTGGGGGCTTTTTGGATGGGTCGCTATGGCCATTCGATCCCCCGCAGTCGGTTCAGCTTGCTGGGATCGTTAGGTTTGGCGGCCACCCTGGCCACCTTGGCCACCACGTCCCAACGGTTGATCCCCACATTGGTGTTGATCACCTTGATGGGGGTGGCGGGTGCTCTGGTGGCGATCCCAATGCAGACCTTGATCCAAGAAAAAACCCCTGAACATCTGCGGGGCAAAGTCTTTGGTTTGCAAAATAACGCTGTCAACATTGCCCTCAGTGTGCCGCTGGTGGTGGCCGGTTTTGCCGAAACCTACTTTGGCTTGGGCTGGGTGTTGCTGGGTCTGGCCCTTTTGACAGGATTGGGCGGGATCCTGAGCTGGCAGATCAGCCGTGGCCACTAGGGTAGGATTCAAGTGGGATTTTGAGGTTCTGGTCGGCCCAATCACCCCAAACCTCAATTCCCCCAATCTAAAAATCTAATCTTCCCTACACCGGATCCCTAGCCGCCCTTTGTAGACGGTCGCTAATGGCATGGCCCAATCCTGTGGTGACCGGACAGGGTTCACTGACCAAAACCCCAGCAGATCCTTGATCGAGATCCCGCAGTCGGGCAAAAAGAGCACGGGCGGCCTCGGCTGGATCCTGACTCAGCACCGCCCTCTGCACCGGGATCCCCAGGGTTTGCAGCCATTGCGGCAGCTCTGGATCCTCTGAAATTTGATCCCCTGCAAACATCAGGATCCCCAAGCCTTGGGTCAGTTGAACGGTGTAGGGCTGAAGCAGAGTCTGAAAGGTCTGAAGATCCAGGTGTCTGAGCTGGCAGGGCAGCAGGATCAGCGGTTTCGTGGGGGCGTAGTGGCTTTTGAGTTGGCCAGGGGCCTGGGGTATCTCTCCTCGTTCTGGATCTAAACGTTTTGGATCTAAAATCGGCAGCCGCGTGCTGGCCCGTAAGGCTTCCATCGGGATGCCGCCGGGTCGCAGCAGTTCAAAAGCTGGCCCCGTGCTGGCTTCAATGGGTTTAATGACGGTGGACTCCACCCCAACCGCGCAGGATCCGCCATCCAGGATCAAGGGGATCCGACCTTGCAATTCCTGATAGACCGCCTGAGCTGTGGTGGGACTGATGCGCCCAAACCGATTGGCACTGGGGGCGGCCAGCGGCATCTGGGCCGATTGCAGCAGAGCTTGGGCCACCGGATCAGCGGGCACTCGGATGGCCACCGTCTCTAGGCCGCTGGTGACCAGATCCGGCAAGGCTCTGGCTTTGGGCAAAACACAGGTGAGTGGCCCCGGCCAAAAAGTTTGCAATAACTCTCTGAGTGCCGAGAGCATCTGAGGTGAAAGCAGAGCTAGGTTCACCAATCCCAAATCCTGCTCCAGATGGGTGAGCCAGTTCCGGCCCGGATCCCCAGACGGATCAGAGTTGAAACTGTTGAAGCCACCCGCCGCCACATGCACGATCAGCGGATCAAAGTAGGGTCGCTCTTTGGCCTCAAAAATTCGGGTCAAAGCCACCGGATCCCAGGCGTGACCGGCTAAGCCATAGACCGTCTCCGTTGGCATCGCCACCAAGTGGCCCATTCGCAACAACTGGGTCGCCTCGGCCAGGGCTTCAGGGGTGGGCAAAAGGATCCTGGTGGTCAGCCCTTCCACTTCACTTTGGGCAAAATCTGCTTTGGATCCACACGGTCGCGGTACTTGAGGGCGACATTGAGCAGCGAGTCCAGCAGCGAATCAGACAGGTAGTGGGGTTGCAAGCCTAGATCGAGCAACTTGGTATTTTTGGCATTAAAGTAATGCTCCTCTAGCTCCACGCGGGGATTTTCCATATTCTGGATCTCAACTTTGATCCCCAGCGCAGTCCCCGCCTTTTGCACCATCGCAGCCAGGTCTTTAACCGAAAACATCTCGGTGAATTGGTTGTAGACCCGCATTTTGCCGGTTTCGGCAGGATTGTTGATGGCGATCTCGATGCAGCGCACCGTATCTCGAATATCCAAAAACCCCCGTGTCTGGCCCCCGGATCCGTATACCGTCAGGGGATGGCCGATGGCTGCTTGGATACAGAACCGATTCAGGGCCGTACCAAAGACCCCATCGTAATCCAGCCGATTGATCAGAGTTTCATCCTGCCCCGTTTCCTCGGTCAAGACCCCGTAGACCACCCCCTGATTGAGATCTGTAGCCCGCAGACCCCAGATCTTGCAGGCAAAGTGAATGTTGTGGGAGTCATGGACTTTGCTGAGGTGATAGAAGGATCCGGGCTGCTTGGGGTAGGGCAGGGTGTCGGTGCGCCCGTTGTGTTCGATGGTGATGTAGCCCTCTTCAATATCGATATTGGGGGTGCCATACTCCCCCATTGTGCCCAGCTTGACCAAATGGCAATCGGGAAAATCCTCTTTGATGGCGTAGAGCACATTCAGGGTGCCCACCACGTTGTTGACCTGGGTCATGACCGCATGATCCCGGCTGATCATGGAGTAAGGGGCAGATCGCTGCTCACCAAAGTGAACCACCGCCTCCGGCTCAAATTGCCGCATCGTGGCCGAAAAAAAGCTGTAGTCACACAGATCACCGACAAAATGCTGGATCTGTTTGCCGCTGATCCCTTGCCAGCGGTCGATCCGCTCCTCAAGCTGTCGAATCGGGGTCAAGGTGGCCACCCCCAATTGCAGATCCCAAGACCGGCGGATGTAGTTGTCGACGATGCCGACCTCGTGCCCCTGACTGCAAAGATGGAGCGCGGTGGCCCAACCACAATAGCCGTCGCCACCCAGAATGAGAACCTTCATGACCCATGCCTACGCTGCTAGTGT
>CAZODP010000013.1:25479-30129 GCA_964578595.1 uncultured bacterium | reverse complement strand
CTGCGCCAAGAAGACACCTGGTTACAGCAACACGCCACCTCAATCCTGGCCGCCCTGGCTGCCTTGGGCAGTGGACTCACCGCCTATCTCACCTACAGCAAGCTCACCGAACAACCGGCAGCCTTCTGCAGTGGCGATGGGGGCTGTGATTTGGTGCTTTCTAGCCGCTGGGCTACCTTCTTGGGAGTACCCACAGCGGCCTTGGGCCTACTGGGCTTTGTGGGGATCCTCGTCTTGGCTCTGCTGCCAGAAGCCTTGAGTCCGCTGCTCAAGAAATGGCGTTGGCCTGCCCTGTTTGGCCTGGCCACCGGTATGTTTGCCTTTGAGATGTATATGCTCTATCTGATGGTGGGTGAGCTACGGCAGTTTTGTCTGTATTGCTCCATTGCTATCGCCTTGACCACTGGCATTTGGGCCACGGTTTTGGCGGGCCACCGCTGGCTCGATTGGGGCAAGATCCTCTTCAGTGCCATTGTTTTGACCCTGATCACCTGGGTGGTCACCATCGGGGTCTATGCCAACCAACGGATCCCGGCCCATCCCGGCATTGTGGCTCTGGCCCAGCATCTTCAATCAACCGAAGCCACGATGTACGGAGCCTATTGGTGCCCTGCTTGTGAACAGCAAAAAGCCTTGTTTGGCACCGCCGATGAGTTGATTCCCTATGTAGAATGCTCCCCCAATGGACGGGGTACCCCTCAAGCAGAGGTCTGCAACGAAGCCGGCGTCCAGAGCTACCCCACCTGGGTGATCAAGGGCCAAACTTTGGTGGGTGTTCGTTCACTCGAAGCTCTGGCCCTGGCTTCTGGATTTGATGGGCAATTGCCAGAATCAGGATCCTGAGACCTAGTTTAGGCCCCACCCACTCTCTGGGCCTTGGGCTGGCTTGGTCTACAGGTTGACCCGATCCCGCCCATAGCGAAACCGGGGATCCTGGGTCAGGCTGGCATAGGATCCAAACTCTGCCTCTGGATCCGTGACTTGATCTAGGGAATCCACTGGATCCTGACTGGGATCCTCTGAAAAAAGCTGCAACGGCTGATAGAGGGTTGATCGTTGCACCGGGATCCGGCCTGCATCGCGGATGCCATGACGCAGCAGAGCGGGTGGCATCAATTGACCGTGACTAGCCCCCGCACTGGTGGAAATACTTTCGTTGATCAAGGTTCCCCCCAGATCATTGACCCCGCAGGTCAACAAGCTCTGAGCCTGTCGCCAGCCTTCCTTGACCCAAGAGGCTTGGATATTACGAATCGAGGATCCCAGCATCAACCGACTGATGGCATAGAGCCGAGTCACCTCGTGTCCGGTTGGCCCGGGTCGGGTTGTGCCAGAGACGGAGCGCAGAAACAGCGGTGCTTCTTGGTGGACAAAGGACAGGGGCACAAACTCGGTAAACCCACCGGTCTCCTGCTGAATGGAACGCAATAGATCCATGTGACGCATCTGATCCGCCACCGTTTCCACATGCCCAAACATCATGGTGGAGGTGGTGGGGATCCCTAGGCCATGAGCGGTCTGGATCACCTCAATCCATTCTGCGGTGGTGATGCGGCCCGGACTGATGCGGTCTCTGATCCGGTCGTCCAAAATCTCAGCCGAGGTGCCAGGGAGGGATCCCAGTCCCGCTGCTTTGAGAGCCTGCAATAGCTCCTGAATCGATAGCCCCGACTGAGCCGCTCCATATTTGATCTCTTCGGGGGAGAAGGCGTGGATGTGCAGATCCGGGAGAGCTTGACGGATGGAGCCACACAGCTCCACATAGGTCATGCCCGTCACCCCAGGAGCCAATCCCGCCTGTAAACACACCTCCGTGGCCCCCCACTGCTGCGCCTGCACACAGCGCCGGAGGATTTCTTCGAGCGGCAACAGATACCCTTCCCCAGAGGTCAAAGTCCGAGAAAAAGCGCAAAACCGACAGGCTCGAACACAGACATTGGTGAAATTGAGATTGCGATTGACCACATAGGTGACCTGATCCCCCACCTGGAGGCGGCGCAACTGATCGGCCACCAGACAGAGGGCATGGAGATCGGATCCCTGAGCCTGACTCAACCGCACCCCCTGCTGCCAAGTCAAAGGTTTGCCTTCTAAACAGCCCTCCAAGATGGAGCGAATATCGGCACTCACGCTACTGAAGCAGGTTTCTAGGGTGGGCTGAAGGGGAGATAGTGTCATGAGCATGGGGCCAGAGGGAGTGCAACAGGTTGGGAGAGTTGATCCTGGCATACCCGCACCGGATCCTGAAGTTGGGGATCCAGGAACCCTTCTTGGTACTGGTATTTTTGATAGATCGGCAGGCGAGGTTGGAGCTGAAACCCCAATTCAGCACAGAGCTGAGCCAGTTGAGCCAGATGAGGCCACGGATGGTCGGGGTTGATGTAATCGGGGGTAATGGGGGAGATGCCACCAAAGTCGTTGATCCCTGCCTGGATCAGCTTAGCCAGCAGCGTGGCATTGAGGTTGGGCGGGGTTTGGACGCTGACCTCTGGTGGCAGCATCAACCGGGCTAGGGCAATCGTTCGCACCACATCCTCATCAGACGGCTCAGAGGCAGCGGTGAGCGGGGTCATGGATCCGATCCGAAAGGGTTGAACGATCACCTCCTGAATATGGCCATAGCACTGATGTAGCTCTTGAATGGCAGCTAGGGTGTCCACTCGCTCCTGCGGGGTTTCCCCCATCCCCACCAGGATCCCAGAGGTAAACGGGATCCTCAGCTTCCCAGCGGCGGCGGTCATTGTGAGGCGAATCTGGGGGTGCTTATCGGGGGCATGGTGATGGGGCATACCGGGTTCACACAGCCTCTCGCTGACCGATTCCAACATCAACCCCAGGCTGACATTGACCCCTTTGAGGTGTTGCATCTGCTCAGCAGACAGGATCCCGGCATTGGTATGGGGCAATAACCCTCTCTCCAAGGCTCTTTCTGCCGCCCAGAACAGGTAGTCGGTGGTATTGGCATGTCCCCAGGTGGACAACAATTGCCGGTAAGAAGGAAACCGATCCGGTGAATCCCCCAAACAAAATAATGCTTCGATACATCCCTGAGCCTGAGCTTGATCCAGAGTTTGAATCACCTGCTCCGGCGACATCGTCCACTCACCTGCCTCGCCAGGAGATCGGCGAAAGCCACAATAGTCGCAGCGATCCCGACACAGATTGGTCAAGGGCAAAAAGACTTTGGGAGAATAGGTTAAGACCCGTCCCCAGGCTTGATCTCGGATATGGCCCGCTTGGGTGATCAACTGGGATAAGTCTGTTTTTGAAGCCTCAGCCAGTTCTAGGGCTTGTTGACGGGTCCAGGGATGTGAAGGATGAGCAATCATAGGGGTATTGATTCCATTGACTCAGACTAGCTTGCTACAAATCACCCAACGCACCGCCATCCCCCTCAGCGACATCGATTTCACGGCTGTCCGCTCCCAAGGGGCTGGGGGCCAGAATGTGAATAAAGTCTCCACCGCCATCCACCTGCGCTTTGATATCAATGCCTCATCTCTTTCGCCGCTCTACAAGGAGCGATTGCTGCAACTGAGGGATAGCCGCATCACCAAAGACGGCATCGTCATTATTAAAGCTCAGCAATACCGCACCCAAGAGCAAAATAAAGCAGACGCCCTTGCCCGCCTTCAGTCCCTGATCCAGGGTGTTACCATCACTCCCCCAAAGCGCAAACCCACCCGGCCTGCCAAGAGTGCTCGCAACAGGCGGCTCGACCACAAAATTAGACGCGGCCAAATCAAGGCTTTACGCAGCACTGTCCAGGAATGATGGCCAGAAAAATGATGGGCACAAGAGTGATGGGCAGACGATAGCTTTGACCTGCTCAAGCCAGGTTTAACCTAGGAGCAAGTTAATTGGGCACCGGGATCCCGCTGACGGAGAGTTGGTGCTGGCGGCTGGGATAGTCTGACAGGCTGAGGCTGATGGAACGGGATCCCCGCAGGCTGGACAGAGGGACTGACACAGTACCCTGAAACACGCCACTGTTGGGGGGCAATTCCCCTGGCAATCCTTGCGTCAGCACGTTGACAGCCCGTCCCCGATCATCTGTGGCACTCATAAAGCTATAGAGAAACCGCACCACATCAGAGGTGCTATTTTGCATCGCCACCCCCAACACCAGTTGCCCGCCTTGCTGTTGCACCGACAGCACTTGCATATTGACCCGCCCGCCACTGGTGGTGTTGAGCGCAGTCGCCGGAGCAGGGGTAGCGATGGGAGCCAGAGTTGGCACCGGATCCGGGGACGGGATGGTGGCTAGCTCAGGGGACTGGCTGGGGATCGTGCTAGGGGTAGGGGTAGGCGTTGCGGTGGGGGTTGCGGTCGGGGTCGGTTCGGGGGTCGGTTTTGGGGTGGCACTGGCGGCAGCGGCTAACATCTCCTCTTGGGCTCGACCGATCAGTTCATCTTCATTGAGCAACGGGATCCGGCGGGGATCTTGGAAGGTCTGGGTTGGATCTGTTGAGGTGGCCTCAGTCACCGGGGATCGGATCCCTTGGAGGGCACGCTGTCCAAACACAAACCCCACCGCCGCACTCAGTACCGCTGCTGAAATAAAAACACTGCCCCAAAAGATCGCTGCGGGCAATCCTACGGGCAGAGATAGTCCTCTTGTTCTTGTCATCACTTTGCTCTTGAGGAACT
>CAZODP010000013.1:20129-25379 GCA_964578595.1 uncultured bacterium | reverse complement strand
GTCCTCTTGTTCTTGTCATCACTTTGCTCTTGAGGAACTCTGCTCTTGAGGAACTCTGCTCTTGAGGAGGACACCGATAGCCAAGCCTACTGCTGGGATCCAGATTAGCCTGTCTCTCAGGTGGTGTATTCGGCGTTGATGCGCACGTAGTCGTAGCTTAGATCGCAGCCCCAGGCCAGCCCCTGCCCCGATCCCTGGTGTAGATCGACCTCATAGACCACCGGATCCCCTTTGAGATAGTCAGAGGCAGCCTTGCGATCAAAGCTCTGGGGAGTCCCCGCCCGCATCATCACAAACGCCCCCAGTTTGAGATCCACCCAACTCGGATCAAAAGGAACTCCAGCTCGCCCCGCCGCCGCCAGTACCCGCCCCCAATTGGGATCACAGCCAAAAGCCGCCGATTTTACCAGTGGGGATCCAGCAATGGTTCGGGCCATTTGGCGGGCTTGGTTATCGGTGCCAGCTCCTACGACCCGGATCTCAAGCAACTTGTTGGCCCCTTCCCCATCACGGGCAATCGCCTTAGCTAGGGCAATACAAACCGCCTGTAGCATCTGTTCCAAAATAGCCAGCTCTGGGGATCCAGTAGTGACGGTCACCCCTGCCTGCCCATTGGCCAAGGCAATCAGCATATCGTTGGTGCTGGTGTCGCCATCGACTGTGATCTGGTTGAAACTGACCTCGGCAGCGGCTTTGACCAGATCAGACCAAAGCTGAGGATCCACCGCCACATCAGAGGTGACAAAACTCAGCATCGTGGCCAGGTTGGGATGGATCATGCCGGATCCTTTGGCGATGCCCCCCACCCGCACCGGTTTGCCCTCAATTTCGGCTTCAAGGGCGATGCTTTTGGTCACCAGATCGGTGGTGATGATGGCCCTAGCGGCTGATTCTCCGCCATCCGGTGCCAGAGCAGCCACCAATGTTGGGATCCCGGCCCGAATCTTGTCCATGGCCAGAGGCTGACCAATCACCCCGGTGGATGCGGTAAAGACTTGGTGAGAGGGGATCCCCAGGGTCTCCGCCACCAGCCGCGCCATCTCCAGATTATCGGCTTCTCCCTGCTGGCCGGTGCAGGCATTGGCTTGTCCGGCATTGCAGAGAATGGCCCGTGCGGGCTGCTGCTGCTCCAACAAAGTCTGGGCATAGGTGACACAGGCCGCTTTGACTTGGCTGCGGGTCACCACCGCCGCCGCCACAGCATCCGTATCAGAGACAATCAGAGCCAGATCTGGTGCCCCTGATGGCTTGAGGCCCACCGGGATCCCGGCGGCTCGAAACCCCTGCGGAGCCGTCACACTGCCATCAATCGGGTGAGCCATACGGGATCCTGACCAAAAACATTGGCTCTGATTTTACCAAGACTTTTGGGCTAAAACGGGTGGGCCAAAACTCGTCAGCCAAAACTCGTCAGCCAAAACTTGTAAGCAGGATTGCCCTCTAACCTTTCCAAAGCTGCCGGATCTCACGCCACAGAGGGGATCCCTGTTCTGAGTGGGTTTGATGGACAAGGATGCCACTGCGGGGGCTAAAAAGAAAGGCCAGTACAAACCAGCCAAAGGCCACCAACACAATGGCTGGGCCAGAGGGAAGGTTGAAGTAGTAGCTGAGATACATTCCCCCCAGACTGGAGAGGATGCCGAGCACGGATCCCAGCAACATGATCTGATGCAGCCGAGGCACCCATAAATAAGCGGTTGCTGCTGGGGTGATTAGCAGAGCCACCACTAAAACCACGCCGACGGCTTTCATGCTGGCCACCAGTGTCAGAGCCACCAAGACCATTTGCCCCACCCCCAAGAGCTGAACTGGCAATCCTGCGGCTTCGGCCCCGATCGGATCAAAGCTAAAAAAATTAAGTTCCTTAAACAGCAACGCCACCACCAAAATCACCCCGATGGCTGTGATCCCAATCGTCTGCACATCAGCTTGCGTCACCCCCAAGATATTGCCGAATAAAAAGTGGTTGAGATCCACCCGCACCTGTCTTTGGATCACAGAAATCAAAGCGATACCCAGCGCAAAAAAGGCCGAAAAGACAATGCCCATGGCTGCATCTTCTTTGAGAGAGGTGCGCTGCCGGATCCAATTGATCAAAAGAGTGCTGAGGATCCCAGCTAAAAAAGCTCCAAAAAAAATGTTAACTTCTAGGACAAAAGCAATGGCCAAACCCGGTAAGAGCGAATGACTGATGGCATCACTCAGCAAGGCCAGCCGCTGCACCAACAACAACGATCCCATCACCGCACAGAGGATCCCCACCGCCACCGCCACCACCAACGACCGCTGCATAAAGCCAAACTGCAACGGATCCAAGAGGATATTCCAGAGGGTCATCGGCTACTCCACATGGGTGATCATGTTCAAGGATCATTGATGATCGCTAGGCTGCCCGCCATTGCTCTCCCCAACCCCCATAGGCCGCCGCCAACAAATGAGGCTGCATTACATGACTAGGAGAGCCTTGAGCCATGACTCTCTGGTTCAATAGCAATAGCTCATCAAAATTGTTGAGGGATTCCCCCAGATCGTGGTGGATCACCAACACCGTTTTGCCGGATTGGGCCAACTCTCGAAACACCTCAAACAAAATCTGCTCGGTGGGCTGATCCACCCCCACAAACGGCTCATCAAAAAAATATAAGTCCGCCTGTTGG
The DNA here is from genome assembly GCA_964578595.1 of uncultured bacterium. Classification (GTDB taxonomy): domain Bacteria; phylum Cyanobacteriota; class Cyanobacteriia; order Thermostichales; family Thermostichaceae; genus JAAUUM01. The sequence goes on along the minus strand of CAZODP010000013.1, from coordinate 22,722 downwards.
GCCAGCGACCGCGCCAAAAATACCCGCTGCTGTTGCCCTCCCGACAGTTCTCCGATCGCCCGTCCCGCAAAATCCCCCATGCCCACCCGATCCAAGGCTTGGGCTGCAATCCTCTGACTGGCGGCAGAGAGGGGACGCAACCAGCCGGTCTGCTTGACCCGACCCATGGTCACCACATCCCAAGCGGTGGCCGGATAGGTCCAATCAATTTGAGAGCGTTGGGGCACATAAGCCACCCGCTGCCGCTGTTGCCAGAGGGGACGACCTTCCCAAAGCACGGATCCCGACTGAACCGGAACTAAGCCCAGCATGGCCTTGATCAGGGTGCTTTTGCCCGCCCCATTCGGCCCCAGGATCCCGTGCAAGGATCCCGGCTCAAAGGAGAAATTGAGATCCGCTAGCGCAACCTGCGAACGGTAGCTGACCGTCAAATTGCGGATCTGGATGCCAGTGCGGGTCAGGAGAGTGGGTTTCAACATCAGGAAACGACTGGGGGTCTAGCTTGTTTTCATATTCTTTTCATTTTTAGCACAGATGGGATATACCTGGGATCGTCGAAATGATGAATTGATGATGAAAAGACGGATTGTGGCCGGATTGATGTTCGGGGTGGGGATGCAGTTGGGGGAGATGCCCAGGGCGCAGGCTCAGCCGCAAGTGGTTTCCACCACCACCATCATTGGGGATTGGGTGGAGCAGGTGAGGGGGGACGACAGTGGATCCGGTTTTGAGCACCGCATCCTGTTGCAGTCAGGGGTGGATCCCCACATCTATGAGCCGGTGCCAGCGGATAGCATCGCCATCGAGCAGGCGGATCTAATTTTTTTTAATGGTTACAATTTGGAGCCAGAGCTGATCCGGCTGATCCGTGGCACGGGGGTCAATGCTCGCCCGGTGCCTTTGGCGGAGGGTCTCGATCCTCTTGAGCTAGAAGAGCTAGAAAAAGGGGGCCAGATCACCCCGGATCCTCACTTGTGGGGGGATGTGCGGCTGGGGATGGCGATGGTGGAGATCCTCATTGAGGAATTGCAGCGACTGTTGCCCGATCAGGAGGAGACTCTGCAACAAAATGGGGATCGCTATCTGACCCAACTGGGATCCCTACAAGATTGGGTGGGCCAACAAATTGAGACAATCCCGCCCGATCAGCGCAATTTGGTTACCACTCACGATGCGTTTCAGTATTATGCCAATGCCTATGGTCTGGAGGTGACAGGATCCTTGATTGGCCTCAGCACCGAAGAGCAGCCCAGTGCCCAGACAGTGGCAAGGTTGGTGAATGAGATTCGAGCGGCTAATGTGCCCGCTATTTTTGCCGAAACCACCATCAATCCAGCCTTGATCCAGACTGTTGCGGCGGAGGCTGGGGTAACGCTCGCTGAGCAGGAACTCTACTCCGATGCACTGGGGGCGGCTGGGGAGCCGGGAGAGACTTATGTGGGCATGATTATCAGCAATACCTGTACTATCGCCTTGGCCCTGGGGGGATCCTGCGCGCCATTTGAGGACTGATTGCGAAAAAATCCACATAATAGATGGTTTCTGACTGGGGAGCATCAGGATCCTTTGGATGCCAAGTCTGGGCTGATGTCTGTATAAGATGATATGGATATTTCCCCAAAGTCACCTTGACACAGGATCCTGTGGTATGAACCACTACCCGATTATTTTGCTGCCTCCCGCCCTCGAAGCCGCTCTGAAAGGGGATCTTCGCCCTCAACCCTTTAGGATGACCCAGCCTCAGGTTTTACCTGCCCCTAAACGTTGGGATCCTGGAATCTTGGGGATCCAAGCCGGAGCAGTCGCAATCATGGCTGGGATCCCTTGGTTTCTGACCCTGGGATCGATATCTCCGCTTTGGGTCAGTGCTGGGATCCTGGGGGTTGGGGCGGCAGCAGTGGGGGCGCAGATCTGGCAGAGCCAGCGCAGTTATCCGGCTCGCTTCAAAGCCTACGAAAGGTCGCTGATTGCCCATCAAGCCTATCGACAGGCCAAGCGTCGCCATCAAGAGCTGGCAGAAAAACTCAAAACCCCTGAGGGGATGGCTGACTATCGCCGCGAGCAGGTCAAAGAGACTCTCAAAAAAGCTCATATGCCCGATGGCCGACATACCGATTTGCCCACTCAAGGTCAATCAGAAGCCTACTTTTTTCAGGGAATGAGCCAGTATTTTTCTGAGCAGATCACTAAAGAAACGTATTTAGATCAAGATAAGTCAGATCGTCCGTTTACCCCGGATACCACTTTATTTGAAGCCAATTATCATCTGCTCATTGATATTGAGATTGATGAACCCTACGTGTTTGAGACAGGTAAGCCCTATCACGTTGCCGGATCCGATGATTATCGAGACCAACATTTTTTGTCCAAAGGTTGGGTGGTGGTTCGGTTTGCCGAAAAGCAGGTGGTCGATTCCGTTGAAAGCTGTATTAAAACAGTGGCAAAAGTGATTGCCGATATCACAGGAGATGATCACTATTTGCAGCCATTACTTGACCAAGGGATCCCTGACCTAGAGCCAGTGCCCACCTGGACAGAAGCCCAAGCCAGTCAGTGGGCTTTTCAAAACTATCGAGAGACTTATCTCGAAAAG
>CAZODP010000013.1:11479-20029 GCA_964578595.1 uncultured bacterium | reverse complement strand
TGGTGCTCAACCTTGAAACGCCTAAGTACGACTTTATTTTTTGTGATGAGTGCCAGGATCTCAATCCGGCTCAATTGGAGTTGGTGCTGAAATGTAAATCGAAGCAGGGTCGGATCCTTTTTGTCGGGGATCCGGCTCAAGCAATCTATGGATTTACTGGGGCAGATTGTGACAGTATCAACAAAATTGTGGCTCGAACCAATGCCACTTGCTTGCCCCTATCGATCTGCTATCGCTGCCCCAGCAGTCATATCGAACAGGCCAAAGAATTGGTGCCTAAAATCGAGCCGCGACCCAACGCCCCGGAGGGGATCATTGGCAAAGTCAGAGAAATCGATCTACCCAAACTTCTGGTACCTGGAGATATGGTGATCTGCCGAACCAAGGCTCCATTGATGAAAGTCTGGTTGCAATTATTGAGAAATGGGATCCCGGTGATCAATATGGCGAATGACCAAAAACCAGGCGATATGCTGGTGGACATTCTGAATCAAGTTGCTCGAATTCCAGATTTTAACTTTCAAAGATTGATCCGACATCTCAACCAGTATCAATGGGAATGGCAACAAAAACAAGGATCCAAAGCTATCTTGACAGATACTGATCGGATCGAAGCCGAAGATCGAGATCAGATCCAAAAAAGTAAAATTGAAGCGTTACAAAACCTCTACCGCCTCAGCCAATCTGAAGACCTAGATAGCTTTTGTGATGAGATCAAGGCCAAGTTTAATATCCAAAAAGGAGGCGTGATTTTGTGCACTGGCCACAAATCTAAGGGGCTAGAAGCTGATCGGGTGTTTTTGCTGCGACCTGATCTGATGCCCTACAAAGCCGCTGGCGAAAAAGAGTGGAATCAACAACAGGAATGGAACCTGCGCTATGTGGCCCTGACTCGCGCCAAACAGGAGTTCTACTTTGTAGAGCAATAAGGACTGATGATGGAGAGATGACAGAGAGCCTAAACCAACCCCAGGATCCCTTGCATAAAGGGCGGCAACGGCACCACAATCAACACCAACAAAGTCAAAAGCACCAACCCCAATAGATCACGCCCTTCATTGAGTTCCGTGACATCGTTGAGGGCAGGCTCGTCAGCGCTAGAGATAAAAAACAGCAACAAAGCCCAGATCCAGAGCCATGGCTGAATGGTCAGGGCCAACAGCAGCACCAGGATCCGAGCGATCCGCCCCACATTGGCCCCCATCTGCTGGCCATAGACCGCATGAGCGATGTGTCCCCCATCCAACTGACCAATTGGCATCAGATTGAGACTGATCACCACCAGCCCCAGCCAAGCGGCAAAGGCCATCGGATGCAAATCAATAAACTGTCCTGGCCCCAGGTTTTCTAGCATCACTGCTTTAGCCAGGATCCCCAGCAACACTGACATGGTGGGATCCACCTGTTGAAAGCTCATCAAGGGGGGCTGCGTCGGATCGGGCACCGGGGCAGACACCGCTGTTGAGAGACTGAGGCCCAGAGCCAGCAACACAATCGCCCCCACCGCACCGGCAATCGGCCCCGCCACACTCAGATCAAACAACACCTTGCGATTGGGCACTGGCCCCTTGAGCCGCACGTAAGCCCCAAAGGTCCCCAACGCAAATGGCACCGGCACAAAATAGGGCAATGAGGCAGGCATCTGATGACGACGCGCCGCCCCATAGCGGGCCAACTCATGGCAACCCAGGATCCCCATCAAGGTCAGGGCATAAGGGATCCCAGCTCTCAAGGCGTCTGGATGCACCAGTACACTGACCGGCAACAGAGACTCCAACGGGATCCCGGCGGCAGCAGCCCCAGCACTGAGGGTGGTATAGACCGTCAGCAGCAGCAAAATGAGCGAGAGCCAGGGGGATTCTTGGGCCTGCGTCGGACGGCGGGCGGCGGGATTGGGCACCAGTGCAAAAAAGGGCTTACCGGCAAACCCCTCCTGCAACACCACCAAAAACCGATGGCCAAAGGCCTTTTCCACATTGGCCCGGATCCGCTCGTAGGCTTCAGTCGGATCCGTGCGCAAATTGCCTCGGCAGATGATGGCCTGGGGGCGATATTCCACCTTTTGCAAGTAAAACTGCGTCCACGGAAAGCAACTTTGCAATTGGTCGCGGGGCACCTCCGAGATCGGGGTATGGGCCAATGCTGCTGCCATGGCTTCTGCTTTAACCCCCAATCGGGCCGAAAAAGGAAGGGTGCTCTGCTCCGGCGGATCCTCTGGTGAGGAAGACTTCTCTGGGGGTGGATCCTCCGGTGCGCTCATGGCTAGGTGAGAGATAGACAAGTGAGATATGACAGAAGGCGAAGGCTCTGCAAAAGGAGGCTGGGATCCTGACAGATTGGGGTCAGGCAGTTGGCGATAAAAACGACCAGATGGACGCAGCTTGCTCATGAAAATTGCAACACAATGGGGGAGCCGAGCCTAAGCTGCCGGGTCAGATCCGTAAACAGTACGATGATCAACCGACACAAACCCAGCTCACTCAGGATAATGCCTCTAGGCTAGCGATTTTCGAGCCGACCGTCCCTGACCAGAGCTTGGCCAAAGTTAACTCGCCTCAAGCGTCAGACCCAAGTGTCAACAGAATCTGGCGGGCGATTCTTTGGCTAGCTCCAGGGGATCCCATCCGCCGTTGGCCGTGTTGCGCCAGTTGATGAATATAAGCTGGATCCTGCTCTAGCTTGACCCAGATCGATTTAATCAGGGCGGCAGCCGTATCTACTGTAGCCAAATGAACGGAGGATCCCAGCAGGCGAGTTTGGGCTTCCGCAAAACGGGGGGTAAATTGCGGCCCCGGCCCTGGCATAATCACCACCGGCTTGCCCAAGCCCACACATTGCTCTGTAGCCGTTCCCGCCATCGCCAACACCACCCCAGCTCGCCAGACACAGGATCTAAAATCCTTAAAACAAAGCTGCACCGACCGATCTGGCGGGATCCCTCGTTGTAAAACCTCAGCCTCCAGTCCCCCCGCAATCGCCGCCTCAACGGGAACCTCAGGCGGGAGCTGCCGAATCACCTGCATCATCAAGCCCCAATTGTGATAGGCCTCTGGGGGCCGGGATCCTGGCAGCAGCAGCAAATTGAGGATCCCAGCACCATCAGGATCCCTGCGCTCCAGCCCATCCATCATGGGATTGCCCAGATCCAAGGCTGGGATCCCCAGGTTTTGCAATCCCTCTGCCGTCAGCCGATCCCGCACAAACACCCCCCGACAATGGCGCCGCTTCATCAACCACCGCTCCCAGGGCAGATAGTCTGAGACGGGAGTCAGTAGAGCGTCTCTTGAAGTTGGATAAGCCCCTTTTTCATCCCGCCAGTAATAATCCGACTTGGCAGTGCCCACAAACCAAAACGGGATCCGGCTCCACCAAGCCATCAGCAACACCACAATATCCCCGACCGCCACAATCCCCTGCACCTGAGCGCGTTGCTGCCGCAGATGGGTCAGTTGACTCCAGGTCAGCCCCAGCAGTCCCCCTTTCACATCTCGCCAAAACTGCCGCCAATCTTGATAGATAAACCCCCCCGACGGCATGATTTTGGGTCGCCCCACCACCGGGATCCCAGCCGCTGCATAGGCGTGTCCTTGGCCCACAATCGGCATCCCCCACACCGGGATCCCCTGTTGGTGCAGAGCCTGAGCGATCCGGCAGGCCACCTGATCTTCACCGTGGCCATTGCTGAGCATCAACAGCGGTTTCAACTGAGAAAGAGACATAAGAATCAACAGCGTTTGCGGCCTGATCCAGCTAGATTACCGTACAAATCAAGCGGTGAGAGGATTTGACAACAGTCCGCCAATCTCTGAGACAGATCCCAAACTGGCACCTTTTGAGAACTGGGCCAGCACCAAGTTTTAGATACTCAGAGCATCCGTCAAGCAAAAGGATCCAAATCATGCGTTACAGGGTTGGGCTATACCCTTTGGGGGGGCTAGGGGTTTTGTTTTTAGTGGTCGGTGGGATTGTGTTTGGGGTGTTTCGGCTGTTGGGGATCCCGATGGGCGAATTGGCGGATTGGGGCATTGGCATTGCCATGTTTTGGTGGCTGATTGTGATCACCACGATCCCTTGGAATATCTACTTTCAGGCGCGCGAAACCCGCTATGAGGCCGAAACATCTCTCCAAAAAGGGATCCGAGTGGATCCAGAATCCTTGAGCTATGTTCAGCAGTTGGTGCAATGGTCGATCCGAAGTGCCATTGGCTTGCATCTGCTCTCGGCATTTGGGTTTTATCTGTTGTCGGTGTGGGAGGTGACCCCTATTGCCACGGTTAGCTCGATCGCGGCTTTATTGCTGACAGGGTTGCGGCCCGCCGTTCGAGCCTACGAGTATCTCGCTGACCGTCTGGCCAAGATTCAGGGGCAGGTTTTGGTGCCACGGGAGGATGCCATCAACCTCAGCATCGAGGTTAGAGGACTGTCTCAACGACTCACCAGCCTCGAAGAAAAGCTAGATCCCACTCGAACTGATAGCTGGGCCTTTCAACAAACCCAGACTCAGGTGCAGTTGCGCAAGGATACAGGCCGGATCCAAGCCCTACTGGAACAATTGGAAGCCCGCAACGAAGTCGCCCACGAACGCCTCAGTCGGGAAGCCCAGCAAGCGATTTCCCAGCTCAGTGTGGACAGCCAGTTTTTGAGCCATGTGCGCGAGATCGTCCGCTTTGTCAAAGAGTCTTGACAACAAAGCATCTTAAAAAAAGCGTGGTGTCTTGGGACGAAAATATCTGGAATCAGTTTTGAGAGTTCTAGGGCTGCATTGGGGGGAGCTTTTAAGGATTATACGGCTCAGTCAGTTCCAACTCCAGATCCAATGGTTCAGCGGATCCTGAACTGGGACTAGATTGATCCGGTGAGGTTGCCTCTGAATGATTTGCACCTGGATCATGATTTGCACCTGGATCGGGGGTGGCGGCATAGTCTGCTTCGGCATAGCCAGCTTCGGCCCCGTATTGCAGAGCATAAGGATCCGCCAACAGTTGCAGGAGTTCTGTGGCCAGCACTGCCGCACTCTGGGTCAGGTAGTTGCGATACTCAGCCCCCATCTGGGTCAGGTCGATTTGAGGGTTGCTCAGCATCCCCTGCAGCGCCATCGCCGCGATCACCTCCTGCTTAGATAGCCCTTGGCTGGAGATCACCGGATTATGAATCGAGAACTTTTGGTGATGCTCAAACGGAAAAGCGTACTCATTGGCGACAGGCATGATTCAGTTCTCCTAACAGCTAGCTACGCTCAGTTTTGACGGGTTTGGAGCTAATCATCTCATAGCTAATCCTTTCATAGAGGATAACCTCAAGCCCCGGATCCCGATGGGCTGAGTTTGGCATCCCCCAACCTTTGCGACAATAGGACCATACAAAGATTACAACGATGAATGACTGGATCCAAGTTAGAGCTTGCTCATAAAATACATGAAACGCTTTTATGACACACTTTTGGATATTACATCTTTTGTTGATATAAGTCGCTATGCCCCAGATACAGGATTTTCCTATCTAGTGAGGCTTACATTAGGGCTTATTGTTGTTCCCCAAAGATCAAGGCCATACTTTGTTGATTAGAACCAAGACCTTACCCAGAGTTAGAAAAATCGATAGAAAAAGCCTTCTCTCAGGTGTCACTTGAGGATATTAAAGGCTGGTTTACGCAGGGCTGCTACTGGATCTCAGCAGAATCATGAATGCTGTATGAGGTTGAGCGTGATTGCCTCCAACCCTGAGCCAGCAGGACACACAAGACCAAGGATCCTTGGATCACTCCTGCTAACGAAGATTCCAGTTGTAGGGTTAAAGGCAATTGTAGGCTGCCGATATTGAGCGCACTAAAAAACAGAGCCATCGGCAGGATCCAAAGGGGATTGAACTGCACCAGCATCACAACCAAAAGGGCCAAAAAACCTAAGTTGCTGGAGATATTCGGGATCAGTCGATGAAAGACCGCCATCACCTGCAAAGCGCCCGCCAGGCCCGCGATGCCACCGCAGAGGCCAAATGCTGTCAGCAATCGAGAGGTGGCAGGGATCCCCAGGATCCGTGCCGCCAGAGGATTATTGCCCACCGCCCGCAATTGCAGCCCCAGCAGGGTTTGGCGGATCAACCACCCTGTGCCGAGCAAAACCCCCAGTGCCAGCACCACTGATATGGGACTGATTTGATCCACCATCGGCAGCCACAACGATTGATCTAACAAGGCTGTCCCACTCATGGAGGCCACCCCCGGTCGTCGCCACGGCCCAAAGATCAGGTAGAGCACCAACCCTTGCATCACAAAGTTGAGGCCCAAGCCTGCAAAAATCTCACTGATGCGGCCATAAACATACAGTCCGCCCCCCACCAGGCCCCAGGCGGATCCCCCCACCAGCCCCGCCATCAGAGCCAAACCTATCACCCAAGGTGCAGGCAGGATCCCGCCCAGTCCCCGCAGTACCACCATGCTGGCCACAGCCCCCGCAGTGATTTGCCCCTCAATGCCTAGATTGTAAAGACCCGCCGTAAAGGTGTAGACCAATCCACTACTGCACAACACTAGCGGCACCCATGTGGCCAAGACCCGTCCCATCTGCGCAGAGGTGCCAAAAGCCCCCACCCAAAAGCTGCGGGCCACGGACAAAGGCGAGGATCCGGTCATGACGATCACCAGCCCACACAGCACCATCGCCACCCCCAGCCCAATCCAACGGGGATCCAGAAGAAAACTGCGTAAAGAGAGTCGAGGGTTTGGCATCAATTGGATTTGTAACTGTTGCTACGGTATTGACGAAGGCCTTAGAATGCTCATATCAATGTAATCAGTTCAATGTAATCAGTTGAGAAGCACATCGAGGGCTGAAGCTTTTTGATAGGTTTCTCACCTCTCTGATCGTTGAGATTTGATCGTTGAGAGCCAACCTGCTGGCTTATTGCAGTAACCACTCCAGTTAAGGCCGAGTTAAGGACAGTACAGCAATGCCTACACTGACCATGACCCACTATGGGGTCGAAACCATTCAAGACGAAGCCCGTCGCCTGCTTAAGCTGGGGGCAATTCGCAAATCTGAGACCATCGGCCACCTTCAAAGCTTCTTTCCAGCCCGTGAGTGGCAGGGGATCGCTGAAGAGCTGCAGCTTCAAGATTTTCAGTTCAACGACCCGATTTGCGACTTAGTGGGCTGCGAGGAGTGGAGCGAAGACTGATCTGATCGCGGCTGAAGCATGTCTGTCGGCCTAACCCCTGCTAAGCTCATTTCTGTCCTCAATATCTTGATCGTCAAATGGCTGATGGCCTTCGGGTTGCTATCTTAGGGGCCACAGGTGCAGTGGGTGAAGAGTTGCTAGGCTTGTTGGCCGAACGGCACTTCCCCCTTCAGTCCCTTAAGCTTTTGGCCTCCGCTCGGTCGGCAGGCACTCGGATCCCCTTTTGTTCCGACGGTTTGGGGAGCCAAGTCTTGGAGGTGCAAGAGGTCACGTCTGAGGCTTTTGCAGAGGTGGATCTGGTGCTGGCTTCGGCAGGAGGATCCGTTTCAAAGGAGTGGGCTTCTGTTGCGGTGCAGCACGGGGCGGTGGTGATTGACAATTCCAGTGCTTTTCGGCTGGATCCGGCTGTGCCTTTAGTGGTGCCGGAGGTGAATGGGCCTGAAGCCCTCAATCACCAAGGGATCATCGCCAATCCCAATTGCACCACCATTTTGATGTGTGTGGCTCTCTATCCTCTACATCAGCTCAACCCGATTCAGCGCATCGTGGCGGCCACCTATCAATCGGCCAGTGGAGCCGGTGCTCGGGCCATGAAAGAACTCTGGGAGCAAGCCCAAGCCGTCCTGAATCAGCAGGATCCACAGCCTGAGATTTTTCCGTATCCGATCGCCTTCAATCTCTTTCCCCACAACAGTCCGATCCAAGATAATCACTACTGCCAGGAAGAGATGAAGATGGTCTACGAAGCTCGCAAAATTATGTCAGCTCCTGACCTGCGACTGACCGCCACCTGTGTGCGGGTGCCGGTGTTGCGCGCCCACGCCGAAGCTCTGAATGTGGAGTTTGCACAGCCTTTTGCGGTGGAGCAGGCCCGTGAACGGCTAGCCCAGGCTCCAGGGGTCGAGCTGATTGAGGACTGGCAGGCCAATCGCTTTCCGATGCCCATAGATGTGAGTGGTCGGGATCCGGTGGCCGTAGGCCGGATCCGCCAGGATATTTCTCACCCCAATGCGCTCGAACTCTGGCTCTGTGGCGATCAGATTCGCAAGGGTGCCGCTCTCAATGCGATTCAGATTGCGGAATATCTCTGGACGGAAGGTGGTTTTGACCGATAAATTGACCGATAAATAGTTAATGCAGGCCCTCAACTTCTAGTTTTTTGATAGTCCCAGATAGCGACCATCGATCAAAAAGGTGCCAGCGGCAAACTGAACCCCGTAGGTTCCCAGCGGCTTAATCAGCACCACCCGCCCCACATCTCCCACCTGCACCACCGCTCCTGAACGTAGCATCGGCATCGGATCCGCTGATTTGACAAAGGGGGGAGCCACTTCAATCTCCACCAGCTGCCCTACCTCAAACCTTTGTTTCTGG
>CAZODP010000013.1:0-11379 GCA_964578595.1 uncultured bacterium | reverse complement strand
GAGCCACTTCAATCTCCACCAGCTGCCCTACCTCAAACCTTTGTTTCTGGAGTTGCTGTCTCTGGGGTTGTTGTCTCTGGGGTTGTTGCTGAGATAGGGACGAGTCTTGAGATGACATGAGGCTCCTGATTGGGTTGTCTTACCTAATTTTTATCTGAATTTTAAGATTTCTTTATCCCTTCTGGGATCTGATTTCAGTACCTTTCCTGAGGGTAAGACTGATGTGGCTGTCTAGGATCCAGGTCTAGGAGCTAGGGCCAGGGTTTAGGGCAGTGTTGGATATGCACCTCTACTCAGGTGAGGGTGCTGACCCGTCATCATCTGGATCCTAATCCAATCATGTGATCTGTTCGTATATGCGTAGGGTAGTCGGCGAGGGGTCAGCACTGGCCTGACTGAGGCTTGAGACTGATTTCTCTACCCGAATCCTGATTAGGCGGATAGCTGTTTCTTCAACTGGGATCCCAGCGCTTTGATCTCGATCACGGCAACCGACTCCGACTGCCTATTTCGGGATCTTAAGTAGGGACTTCTCCCCAAGCATCCCTGTTTGCATTTGTAAAGATCCTTGGCTTCACCTTTGCAAAGATGTTAAGAATGGTTACGAGCCACTCCTCTTTTCTCAGTTTTGCTGAGAGGGTGTTCGAAGCATAAATCAAATATCTGTGTAATCCAATACTTTTTAATGAGTGATTATCATGGTATCCCCGATTCCACCCCCTACTCTTGAGCAATACCTCCTTGACAAAGGCATTGTGGACAACCCCCAGCTTGACTTGGCCAAAAAGCTCCAGCGTCGCCAACGGGGGCCGCTACTGATGATCTTGTTAGAGCTGAGCTTTATTGATCTGCATCAGTTGAGTGGTCTCCTGAGCCTCTACGGTGTCACCTAAGGCGTTACCCATGGCATCACCGGACCCCAACAGCCCTGATTCCAATCCGTTGCAGAGTCAGTCACGGCTCCTAGCGTCTCTTCAGGCATTGATCGAGGTGGTGGCTCGGCTGCGGGCACCAGATGGTTGCCCTTGGGATCAGGCCCAGACTCCTGCGACCCTGACCCCCTATATTCTCGAAGAAGCCTATGAGACGGTGGCTGCCATTCGGTCGGGGCAGTCCGAAGAGATTTGTGAAGAGTTAGGGGATCTGTTGCTTCAGGTGGTGTTGCAGGCCCAGATTTTTGGGGAGTCGGGGCAGTTTGATCTGGGGACGGTGGCCGAGACAATTGCTGCGAAGCTGGTGCGCCGCCACCCCCATGTTTTTGGTTCTGATGGTTCTGATGCTGGGCTAACCCTGTCGGCTGGGGATGTGGAGCAGCTTTGGGAGCAGACCAAGCGGGCAGAACGCCCGACCGAGATCCTGTCCGATCGGCTCAAGCACTATGCCGAGACCCTACCCCCGCTGATGGCGGCCCACAAGATTTCTCGCCAGGTGGTCAAGACTGGGTTTGAGTGGCCCACGGTGGAAGGGGTCTGGGCCAAGGTTGCCGAAGAACAGGCGGAGCTGCGCCAAGCTCTCCAGCAGCCCACAGAGGGGATCCCGGCCTCAGAACAAGCTCGGATCCGGCAGCAACAACTGGCTGAGTTGGGGGATCTGCTGTTTACGGTGGTCAATCTGGGGCGATGGTATGGCCTGGATCCGGCGGAAGCTCTGGCCCTGACCAACCAAAAGTTTGTCCGCCGCTTTCAGCATATGGAGCAACAACTAGCTCAGGATCCCGCTTGGGGGGGGCAACAGTTGGGCGATCTGGATTTGGCCGCCCTAGATCAACTCTGGCAGCAGGCCAAGCAGGATCTTTGAACCAGCATTTTTCAGGGCAGGCTTAGATCCTGACCAAAATAGGATCCCGTGCTCACAAGGGTGTTAAGATTCGTAAAGAAAAGCCTTTGATTAGCCGCAAGGATCCCATGTACGACCCAACCCCTTTTGTGAATCCTCCCCTTTACACCGCGATTATTTTGACCAATGTGGTAGCGATTTTGTCAGGTATTGTGTTTAAGGATTTGCTCGAATACCAGGTGGCCTGGTGGCAGGCCAATCGTGAGACAGAGCCTGGGATCCGCTATCAGACACCTGGGATCCTGTTGACGTTTGCGGTCACCTGTCTGTCGTTGGTGGCGTTTTCGACCGCTTGCCTAATGGTGGTGGGCCTTAACCTGCAGGTGGCGGGGATCATTGCGGCGGTGTTGGTGCTGGGAACGGCAGCTCTGATCTGGTGGCAACTGGGATCTCTACTCAAAATGCTGGTAATGGGGGGATCCGCTGCCATCGATATCGACTCGTTTGGGGCCGGCGGGGTGTTTGACCCTCAGGGTAAGTAGGCTGTAAGAGCTGTCAGGCCAAAGCAAAGCTGCCAAGCAGTTGAGCAGGGCATCATGAAGGGGTGACTTTGGGTAATTCTGGGTGATTTGGGTCTGGGCCTATGACGTTAGCTGAACTGCTTGAGCTGGCTGAACTGCTTGAGCTGGCGGCCCGGATCCCTGATGATCTCAAGGATCTGAGGGTCTCTGGCCTCACCACCGACTCTCGCTCGATCCAAATGGGGGATCTGTTTGTGGGTCTGCCGGGGAGCCGGGTGGATGGAGGGCAGTTTGGGATCCAAGCACTCAAGGGGGGGGCAGCGGCTATCTTGATCTCGGCTGAAACCCCTGCTGATGGAGAGTGGGATCGCTACCAAGACCGGATCCTACGGCTGCCATCCGCACAGATGGCCAAGGCTGTAGCTCAGGTGGCAGCGGCTTTTTGGGGGCATCCGGCCCGGCAGATGCAATTGGTGGGGGTGACGGGCACCAATGGCAAAACCACCACCACTCACCTGATCGAGCATCTTTTGAGAATGGCTGGGGATCCGGTGGGGTTGGTGGGCACCCTCTACAGCCGCTGGAGCGGATCCGATGGCAGATGGCAGACCCAAACCGCTGCCCATACCACTCCGTTTGCGGTGGAGCTACAGCAGACGCTGGCAACCATGCGGGATCAGGGTTGTCGCAGGGTAGTGATGGAGGTCAGCTCTCATGCTCTGGCCCAAGATCGGGTTTGGGGCTGTCGGTTTGGGGCGGCGGCGTGGACCAATCTGACCCAGGATCATTTGGACTATCACCAGACCCTAGAGGATTATTGGCAGGCTAAGGCTCGGCTGTTTACGGCAGATTATTTGCAGGGGCGGGCAATTTTGAACGGGGATGACGAGGGATCCCGCCGGGTTTTGGGTCAGTTGTCCCAGTTGTCAGTCTCCTCAGATTCAGGCTCGGATCCGTGGGTCTACACACTGCAACAGCAGCCCAGATCGCAAATTTGGCCCTTATCGGTGGAGTGGGGCGCAACCTCCACACGGGTTCAGCTCCAGACCCCAATGGGGATCCTGCAGTTACAGTCGCCGCTGGTGGGATCCTTTAATTTGGCCAATCTGATGGCGGCGGTGGGGGTGGTTTTGGATCTGGGGCTGGATCCGGGGCAGGTGGAGGCAGGGTTGGCCACCTTTGGGGGGGTGCCGGGGCGGATGGAGACCGTGCAGATCGGTGATGAGCAGGATATTGCGGTGGTGGTGGACTATGCCCATACCCCCGATGGCTTAGACAATCTATTGCGGGCGGTGCGGCCTTTTGCTCAGGGGAGGGTGATCTGTGTGTTTGGCTGTGGGGGAGATCGGGATCGCACCAAACGCCCTCAGATGGGCCGAATCGCCACTGCTGGAGCTGATCGGGTGATTGTTACTTCTGATAATCCCCGCACCGAGGATCCTGAGCAGATTTTGCGAGATATTGCGGCGGGTATTGATGTCAGCCAGGTGGATCTGGAGGTGGATGGGGATCGGCATCGGGCCATTCACAGTGCGATTTTGGCGGCCCAACCGGGAGATACGGTGGTGATCGCAGGCAAAGGCCATGAGGACTATCAGATTTTGGGCACCACCAAGATCTACTTTGATGATCGAGAACAAGCCCGGGCCGCCTTGAGGCTGAGAGGATGCTTGGAAACTCAACACACGATCTAAGAAGGCTGAGGGGGTGACAGAGAGGCTAGAGAGGTTGTCTGATAAGCTCCTCAAGACTTTTCGGGGTGTGAGAAACCTATTTGAGTGGTTCTTGAGTCATCAGTGCTTTGATTTCCCGAAGCCACACGAATACTGCAAGTACCCATGACTCAATCTGGATTGCTGTAGCTGTCTTTCTGATTGGCAATTCTGATATCTGAGCTTTCCTCCATGATGTCCATACTCATCATTCAATACTCATTCAGGAATCGACTCTCACTACATCCTTGCTGTCTACTGGAAGTTCAAACATCATGCCGTCTTGGGTGAGCACTGTTCCTCTGGGAAGCTTACGGGAGAAGATCTTCTTGTATAGAGCATTCTGAGGTGGTGGAACCAAATGATAAAGGGCAAGCTGACGCACCCCACTCTGTTCCACCAAGTCTGAAAGGTCGCTCGTGGGTGCATGATACTCCTGGATATCATGAAAAATTTTCTCCATTCGCGATCCTGCCGAAGCCTTCTCAAGAGTCTTAATAATCGGCAACGATAAACTGTCCTGAAGCAATAGATCTGCTCCGGTAGCAGCTTCAATTAGACCCGCTGTAATGGTGGTATCGCCACTAACTACCACTGACCTGCCAAAATAGTCGAATCGGTAACCAGCCGCAGGGCGTATTGGATCATGGTTTACCAGAAAGCTGGTGATGGTTAGATCTCCAAGATCAAGTACCGTTCCAACCTCCATCAACTGAGACTTCATTACCCCAAGCTCAGGAGGCAAAAGTTCCTCGCCATGATGGGCCACCCGATATGTCGAGTCAAGCCGATAAGCGGCATTCAGGCCATCGACAACTTCCGAGACACCCATAGGGCCATATACGGTCATCAGCTTTGGCCGACCTGCAACCCAGGAATTCAGGTTGAATTCAGGCAGCGCAGCGATATGGTCGGAATGAAAGTGGGTCAGAAAGACCGCTTCCAGACGTTGCAGTGGCAAGCGGCCAATTGTTGCAACCTGTGCAGAACCGGCACCCGCATCCACCAAGTACAGAGATTCCCCCGCGAGAACCGCAACGCACGCTTGAGCCCGTCCCCGAGCAGGCATTGGAGAGGATGTACCACAAAGGAATACTTTAAGCCCCTCATACCTATCCATACTGGGAGGACGTGCCATCCCGGCGGCCACTACTTTTTCCAGCATCCAGTCCTGCGCTACCTCCGAATTCCAAGCCCCAATTGCGAGAACGATGGTTAGGACAATCAAGCTAGCGAGAAATCCTTGGGCTTTCTTCATTGTATTGACTTACCCTTCATCAAAAAATGTGGGATCAAGATAGCATTGCGTGAAGACCCAATACAGCGTTTCTAAGTCTCGTGAGGTATGGACCTAAGCCAGGATCCTTACCAGCCTTGAACTAGAGGTAACTCCCCTAAGTGGAAATCGCTGTATGAGATGAACAGGCTTGTGTTGGTGGCGTTGACTTCTCTCATGCTTTCACCTGTTGAGGCTGACGCCAGAGCACGCCCAGAAGCAATAGCAAGAACAACGGAATCAGAGCAAAGGATCCGTAGTGTTTGAGAATATACATCACTGACTTGCGTTTTACTTCGCCCTCCGCCGAGTAGCCTTCCGGCATTTCAATCACGCCGACGTTTTGGGCATAAGCGCCGTAGGCGGTCACCATGGCCTGAAATCGTTCAGGCTCTTGTTCAGCCAGGTCTTGGGTCTCACCCGGGTCGGTTTTCAGATGATAGAGGTGCCAGATGTTGTCGCCGAGGGGAATATTGTTCTTCACGATCTTGTAATCGCCCAGAAAATAAGCCGCAGAATTGGCAGCTTCCAAGCCCACCCCTTCGTCATCGGCATAGACCGGAACCTCTGGATTTTGGATATGCCTCAGTAGACTCTTGCCGGTGATGGGCACCTCTTCATCGTTGCCTGGGGTTGGAAGTCCTGCCAGTTCAAGCATGGTGGGCACCACGTCCGTGACAAAGCAAAAGACATCGCTGGTACGCCCTTGAGGAACGTTAGGCCCCGAGACAATCAGGGGGGTGCGCACGCCTCCTTCGCCGGTGTAGTACTTAAAAAATGAAAAAGGTGAAGACAGCGCCGCAGCAAATTCAGGGCCAATGTCCCCAAAGTAGCCGGCATCGCCGACGCGGTTGGGGTCTTTGTGGTAGCCCATCGCTTTTTGCCAGACCTTGGCGATGTTTATTCGGTAGTTGCCCCCGTCAGGACCATTGTCAGAGGCAATGATAAAGATGGTGTTGTCAAAGCGTCCGCTGTCTTTGAGGTATTGAACATACTCACCAATGTAAAAATCCATAGCCTCCAGCATGCCCGCAGTCACGGCCATATCGGTGACGTATTCGGCCTGAAGCTCAGGACTGATCTCCTCCCACTTTCTGAACTGGGGAAAGATCTCGTTCAGGGCCGCATCTGCAGGGATGATGCCGAGCGCTTTCGCTTTTTCATAGCGTTGCTGTCTCAGAACGTCCCAACCCGCGCTGTAAACATCTCGATAGGGCTCTACAAAGCGTTCCGGGGCCTGGATCGGCGCGTGAATAGCTTGAAAGGCGATGTAGCTGAAAAATGGGGCGTTGGGGTTGCTCTGGCTTTCATGAAAGGCTATGGCACTCTCAATGTAGTCCTTAGACGAGTAAAAATCCTCTGGCAAATCCGTTTCTTTGCCGTCGCGGTACCAATGGGCTTCGGGCTTCATTGGGACATAGCCCTTGGTATTGTAGTTATTGGCCCCGGATCCTCCGAGAATGAAAGAGTGATCAAAGCCCTTGGCGTTCGGCAAATTCGTCTCGCTGTGTCCTAGATGCCACTTACCCGTGGCGTAGGTCTCGTAGCCTGCGGCTTTCAGCCGGGTGGCCACGGTATTTACGCTCTGATTCAGCTCACCCGCATATCCTGGACGATCCGCATATCCTTCCGGTAGCATTTCCGGCAAATTAGCCACGCCGGTCAAGTGGCTGTCGCTGCCGGTGATTAGCATTGCCCGCGATGGCGCACAGACCGGAGAGGTGTGAAAATTATTGAACCATATGCCATTTTGGGCTAGTTGGTCTAGGTTTGGTGTGCGGGCTTCGCCGCCAAACGCGCTGAAGTCCATCAAACCTGAATCATCGACGAGAATGAGCACAAAGTTGGGGGGCTGCTGTGCCTCAGCTCCTATCGCCACCGCCTCTGCATTCTGCGTTTGTGAAGTGTTCTGTGTCGCTTCAGAAACTTCAAAAGCAGGCAGGTTCTGCGAGCTACTGGGGGTCACCGCAGGGTTATAAAAGCCGAGTGCTGACTGCGTATCGCGCTGACTTGTGAGCAGTGGGCTGCCTAGCACTGGTTGTGTCAATGCGGTACTCAGAGTCAAGACAACAGAGAACGTCACCGCTAGGTATAGTCCTTTAATCTTTTGGATCATTTTAATCTGTTGCATCATTTGGTGCTCCTTTGTGAGAGTAATTCCATCATTTTTTGTGCGGTTTCATGTCCGGAGTTCTGGTTCTGTCCGGTGACAAAGCGCTGTTCATGATCCACAACCGTCACAGTCGCAAAAATGTCGGCCACCGGATGGTGATTGGCGCGAAAATCTGCCCCAGCCTTTTTGAGTTCGTCTTCTGGATGTTTGGGCGTGAATTTGATGCCAAAAAAATCGAGCTGTCCCTGGGTCACGCCCGTCATCTTGCGTCCTGCAACCAGTGGCTTGCCTGCGGCATCCTTGGCGCTGACAAAGGCTAAAGCACCATGGCAGACCGAGCCCATAATGGGAGTCTCAGCGTAGTAGGCCGCGCTCACCTGTTCCGCCAGCCGTTTCGACTGGGCGAAATCGTAGGATGGCCCCCATCCTCCCACGAAGAAAATCAGGTCATAGCCGGTGAAGTTAATGTCGTCGATGCTGGGCGAGTGTTTGATCTTGTCCTGAAAGGTCGGATCCTTTAGGAAGCGTTTGTCTTCGTGGGTAATTAGGAAGTAGTAGAACGATTGGGGGTCAATGGGAACTTCGCCGCCTTTGATGCTGACCACATCCACCTGCATGCCTGCGTCGAGAAATTCATAATAGGGTACGGTCATTTCGGAGCCAAAGACCCCGGTGGGTTTACCCGTTGTTTCACCGGGTTTACTGAGTACACTGTGGCTGGTGGTAACCACCAACGCTTTTCTACCCCGCAAGTCGTATTTTTGTCCTGCGTCATAGTCGGGATGTAAGCCCATGGCTTTCAGAATCTTTGGCAGTAGAATGGCAATGAGCGCCGCAATGACAATCAGCCCGACTGAAACGGTACCAACAATTGCAAGAAATAACTTAGGCATAATCTCAACCTTTCTCGCCTATATTAATGAAACCAAAAAAGAGAGTAGCCATTATTTTCTGTGCTTAGCTCCCAAACAAGATGGTTATCTGATGAGTTCAAAAATATCGATGCCGACCCCAATCGTTGCGCCGACATCTGTGCCATCGTCTGCAAAAGTAGTGTTGACCCTGGCCGTTCCTGTCACTGTCGAGCCTAGAGGAACATCCACTCCTACAATCGCCTGGGGATCAACTGTATCAAACTCCTCAGTTTCAACTGTGATTCCAGCACCTAGAAATGGACAAAACAAGGTTCTACCGGTTGCTTGGTTCCGAATGGGAGATCCTCCGGTTAAAGCCACAGATAAAAGACCTTCATCCCCAAACACTGACGATGTGTGGAAGGAGATATTCTCAGTCACAGAGATTCGGCCCACAATAGAAAAGCCACCCTCTCCTAGAGGAGTTCCTCCCTCATCACTCAAGCCAAATGTGCCGCCGACACCAACATATTTAATGCGGCAGGATCCTGCGTCTGACGGATTTGCTGAGATTGACTGCTGAGCAACTTGTGATGAGGGAATTGACTCAAGAGAAGTTATCTGTAAATCGCTAGCAAATATACTATCGACAGAATTTCCCTGGGCATAGGCTGAGAAAGCCCAGTGAACAGTACAAGCAGTTGTGAGCAACATACCCGCTATCGAATGAAAAACAGATTGCATATCTTTGAAATTAAATAACTTAGCTTCTTATCTTAGTCATCAAGTGTGCTTCGCACATCGTCCTACCCCAGCTGATTTCCCGCATCAAAGATCCTAATTTTTGTAGGAGGGTCCTAGGACTGTTGATAAATAGTTGACATCTCAAATAGGACTTTTGGCCCTAGAAGCCCTAGAAGAATTGGTTCTATAGTCCTGACACTGATAAAATGTACCTCATTCAAAGATAAAATGTGGTTACTTCCGCGCTCTACCGATACACGAGAGGATCCATGCTGGGTACTACTTCACTTGCTAAAGCATTCTCTCAATGGGCTATGGCTACAACAGTCTCTCTCGTGCCTCTTTTGTTTGGGACACCTGCGCGGGCGGCTGAGCGGGTTTTGATTCAGTATGGAGCATTTAGCCGATCAATTTCTGTGGCATCTTTAGAGGCGTTTGCCAGGGATGGCACCGCAGACTCTACCCTGCAGGCTTTACTCAGACGAGTCAGCCCTGAGAGGCGAGAAAACATCCGAAATGCCTTGACCGCTTCTCGAGCAATCAATCCGGCAGTGCTCTCGCAATTGCTCTATACACCCACAGGCGAGACCATGTTGGAACTTACTGGCCGGCCAATTCAGACAGCCGCCAATCAAAACGGGGCTGTTGCCATCAGGGGCGCACTTGTTTTAGCTGCCAATCAACCGGAGGGACTCACTCTGCTCAGCTTTCTCAAAGCCTTTCCCACTCCTGAGCTTCGCTTCGATTTGCGCTTAGTCCTGGCCCAGTTTCGCCAAGCCACCCGTACCATAAGAGACATTGATGCCTTTCTGGCGGGCGTTAAGCAGATCTCAGAGCAAGAGGCTGCAGGATCGACGATTGACTTTGACTCCCTGCCTGATGTCGTAGCAACAGGTCCTTTTACTGTTTCCAGTCAGACTTTAATGTTGGAAGATACCCGTCGAGAGCGATCCTATCCAGCAGATATTTATTCCCCTCAAAATCTCGACCAGATTGAGGGCGATATTCCGGTTGTTGTCTTGTCCCACGGTTTAGGATCCTCGCGAGTTAACTTTCGCGAATTTGGAGAGCATCTTGCCTCTCATGGATTTGTCGTTGCTCTGCCAGAACACATTGGCAGTAATCAAGAGCAGCAAGAAGCAGTCAAAAGATGGTTGTCTAACGATCTATTCAAAGTCGATGAGTTTATCGATCGCCCTCAAGATATCTCTTTTCTTTTGGATGAGTTAGAGCGTCTCAATGAGTCTGAATTTCAAGGACGACTCAATACCAACCAGGTGGGTGTGATGGGACATTCCTTTGGGGGCTATGGCGCTCTGGCTCTTGCAGGAGCAACGATTGATTTTGCTCGATTACGACGTCTTTGTCAGCTCGATACCGAAGTAGAAATAGATGTGGGCTTAGTGTTGCTCCTCGCCTGTAGTTCTCTAGCTTTAGAATCATCTCCAGAGGCGAACCAGTTGCTCACCTCAGGAGAATTGCAGGATGATCGGGTTGCCTTGGTGGGGGCATTTAATCCCGTCAGTTATCTATTTGGGGAGTCCGGCATGGGCCGGATCCAGGTGCCCGTGGTGATCTTGGGAGGAACTGACGACATCGCCACCCCGATTTTGCGAGAGCAGGCTGAGCCATTTAGCTGGTTGACAACCCCTGACAAGTATTTCATCGCAGCAGAGAGGATTTCTCATAACCCCCAATTGACGTCCCTGATCAATCGCGCCTTTTTTTCTATTGATGAATCAGATAAGAATACAGAAATAACCCGGCTAGAAACTCGGACGACAGTAGCTGCCCTAATGGTGGCTTTTTCTAAAGTTTATGTTGCAGGCGATCAAACCTACAGACCATTTCTTACCTCTGCTTTCTTGATCAATCGTAACCAGGAGGGTTTTCCTCTACATATGACCCAAGTCGTACCACCTGACTTAATTCCCACAACGCTTGATTGATCCTATCGAAAGATTTGTATCCTAGCTCAGCCTCTACCGATGATCCATGGCACTGGTCAAGTTATGGGGTTGAGAGGACGTCTGATCAGCATGACAGAATCAGGCTTGATCTTTTAATAAGCCAAGACTGACGAAAGATCTATGGATCCTAGATTGCAAAGTTTTGTGATGAGACACGGAATTGATAGGAGGGAGAACCAAGTCAGTGTATGATTATTGGTAATTTTAGTGCCATGAGGCCAAAGAGGTTGCAATGAAACCGACTCATTCGACAAGTTTGATCAGCTTTCTGTTGTTTTTATCGATCCTTTCTCCCACGGATCCCTCTCCTGCGGCAACTCAGTCCGAAACGGATGGGGATACCCCCTCTACAATTGAAAGGTGGACATTAATTGCCTGATTGAGAAGGGCTTGCAATGCTTTTAAGGTAACGT
>CAZODP010000012.1:44788-47481 GCA_964578595.1 uncultured bacterium | reverse complement strand
CCAGATGGGCTGACCGGATCCGGTTTCAACTGTTGCTGACACTGGGAAGGCTGCTGAGCTACGGCTTGGTGGGAGCTTTGGTGGGATCCCTGGGTTCTGTTCTGGTGGCGGGGGGGCAGTTGGCAGGGATTGGCAGCCCGCTGCGGCAAAGTATCACGATCCTGACGGGGTTGTTATTGGTGGGCTTAGGGATCCATCAGATCAATCCTCAGCTATTGCCCCGGCTCCCCCTCTGGCACCCTTTTCGCCAGGTGAAGCTACATGAGCGATTGCAGATGGGGATGTTGGCCCTCTCTCACCATCCCCGCTGGTGGACTCCGGCAGGGCTGGGGCTGGCTTGGGGCCTGATCCCCTGTGGCTTTTTGTACACAGCCCAGATTCGGGCGGCGGAAACCGGTAGCTTCTGGCTGGGCCTGTTGACAATGCTGGCCTTTGGGCTGGGGACTGCTCCTACCCTGATGGGGGTGGGGTTATCGGCCTCGCTGTTGAGCGCGGATCGTCGCAGTCAACTGTTCCGGGCTGGGGGCTGGATCACCCTCGGTATGGGGATCCTGCTGCTGTTGCGCACCGATGCGATGGTGGATCTGACCGGTTATGGCTCGTTGCTGCCCTTGATGCTGGCTCTGATCGCCCGTCCCATCAGCAAACTCTGGTCGGGGCCAATGCGCTATCGGCGAGCGCTGGGGGTGGGATCCTTGCTGCTGGCTCTGGCTCACACCGGACACATGATCGATCACACCTTGGCCTGGAACCCAGAGGCGATTGCCTTTTTGATCCCGCGCCATCAGTGGGGTTTGGGGTTAGGTGCGTTGAGCTTGGCCCTGATGATCCCGGCGGGATTGACCAGTTTTGATGCTGCGATGCGCCAATCCTGGTGGCGAAAGTTACATTTACTCAGCATTCCTGCACTGGGTTTAGGGGTGACTCACTCTATTTTGACCGGCTATCGCTTTTGGCAGGGATCCCAGCTCAACGGTGGGCTGGTGGCTCTGATGGGGGCAAGTGTCGGGATTGTCCTGCTATTGCGGTGGGGCTTGGTTTGGAAGATTTTGTCATTGGAGAGCTTTTATGTTGCGCCCAAATCTGCGATGGATCCAGCAAGTCATCAAACAGGCGACCCAGTCTGCAGCTCATCCCCTCAGCGGGATCCTGGTGTTGAGTCTGGCTGCCATTCCGGTTGAGGCCCATACCATCAAGGCCGATGGCGAAGTTGGTGCTCTTTTTCACCTAGAACCGGATCACAATCCCAGGGCAGGGGATCCGGCTTTGGTTTGGTTTGCCCTAACCCGGCGGGGTGGCGAGTCGATCCCACTTCAGGCTTGCGATTGCCAACTGGCGGTATACAGTTCTCCTTGGACAGAAGAGGCAGAACCCGTGCTGGAGCCAGACCTAGAGGCCATCAATGCAGAGGCCTTCTCAGGGATCCCTGGGGCAGAGGTGATTTTCCCGGAGGTGGGATCCTACGTTTTGGAGCTGAGGGGGGATCCGGTGGTGGAGGGAGACTTTGAACCGTTTCAACTCACCTATGACGTGACTGTGATCCGCTAGCTGATCTCAAGTAGATCTGAAATAGAGCCTAGACAGGGGGAGTCAAGCCCTTAAACTAAGGCCCCCGTCGGCTTTAGCAGGGCCGGACAGTGCTTTTCGATCAGGTCTGCAAGATTGAGGTCTTTTTCCATCAGGCAGGCGTGGCCACTTTGGGGTGAGATCGCCACCACAGACTGGGGGATCCGCTGGGCCAGTCGGCGCGCCTCAGACACAGAAGGGAGCAGTCGATCCCGTCCTCCAGCCACCAGCAGAGTGGGCATGGTCAAGTTTTCTAGGGGCAAAGGATCCGGGTCAAATTGATGTAGCAGAGACAGTCGCTGGGCTGATAGTTGGGTGGAAACAGACCGTACCGCCGCTTTTAGTTTGGTGCGAGACAGGGCCGACATCTGAGATAGCTCCGCCAACCAGCCCAAGCCACGCTCAGAGGTGGCCCGAAAGATGCCCTCCGGGATCCAGTGCAGCAGATGCCGACCATTGATCCACCAGGCCCCCCGCCGAAAAGAACTAGCCGGATTGACCAGCACCAACCCTCGCACTTGATCGGGATAGGCCAATGCCAACAACAAGCCCAAACAAGCCCCAAATGACTCCCCACACACCACCGTGTCAGGGTGGAGATGGTCGGCAGCAACTTCCACCAATAACTCCCATGACTCCGGTTGTTTGGATTCAGGATCTTGGCTGAGAATATCATTGAGCCGCAGACAATGGATCCTAAAAGCCTGTCCTAGTACCGCCTGCTGTCGCTCAAACAGATCCCCTGTGCCATCCATACCTGGCAAATAGAGCAAGTGAGGCTTGGCCTGATCGGTTTCCAGCCCAGAAGAGAGTATGGACATCAGCTCAAAAGCACAAAGTTGTAAGTTTTACACTATCTCCACGATACTACGGCAACCCAAACTCAAGGATCCCTCTGGAGGTGGATCTTGAGTCTTAGATTAAGCCTCAGGTTAAGTCTTGGGGGGCTGCCGCTTGCGGCGATCAATGATGGGCGGACGAGGCCGTGGGGGTGCAGCCTCTGAAGGCGGAGCATCGGGGGCCGGATCCTGAGCACGGGGGACAGACTTTTTAAGTTGTGGGCGAGTGGAATGGGGCTTGAGTTGAGGGGTGCCCTTAGATCTATCACCCTGCTTGCCAGCATATTT
>CAZODP010000012.1:18261-44688 GCA_964578595.1 uncultured bacterium | reverse complement strand
TATTTATCTCGACTGTATTTATCTCGACGGGGGCGAGGAGGGGCCTTGGGTAAGGGGGCAATCATTTCGGCAGACTCAATCGCCAGTGCCGATCCCTTCCGCATCACCTGCAGATCCCAGAAGCAGCCCAGGCCCCGATCGGGCAATAGACCCGATAACTCCAACTTAAACGCCGTTGCCCGCTTGCCAGGTTGTTTGGGTTTGACTTGGCGGATCTTGACCACCACCAGCTCTCGCTCCGCCGATTGAAAGATCACTTCACCCCGAATCGAGAAGCTATCTGGCACCGGATCCGGCACCTCCTCTGGGGGCAGCGGCTGATTCATGGCCTCCGGATCCCAGATCCCCATGATCTGCACCTGCAGCCCGCCGCCTTTGTCATGGCCGGGTGTGCGGGGATAAACCACCCACAGATAAGAGCTATCCAGATCCAAATGCCTATTGATCAAGTGTTTGACCCGCCCCAACAGAACCGTCTCCAGTGAGGTGCCATCAGTGGTGTACAGGATCCCTCGGTTAAACATCTCTTCAGAAGGCTGGTAGCGGCCTTTGAGTAAGCCAATAGCCCGATATTGCAGGGGATCCCCAGGCGGCGGAATCGGCTGCCAACGACCTGGCAACAGCTCCGACACACCTTCAGATGGAGGGCTACTAGGCTGACTTTGGGACTGGCTCAAGGACAAAGATGGGGATAGAGGGGACGATACTGACGGTTGTGCAGACACTGATGATTGTGCAGACGGAGGATTCACCGAGAGGATCCAGTAGGCTGAGTGAAAACTAAAAGCTAAGGGGGCAGTAGCCAGTTCAGGTCAGCCCTAAGAGAGGCAAGCTGAGCATACCTACTCCAATAGGATATGCCATAGAAAAGATAGGACACAAGCCGATCAAGGCAATTCAGTCAGCACAGTGGTATGGCATGGACAAAGCTGCCGGCAAGATTTGACTCGAATACTCGATATCTATACCTCGATATTTATACATTGGGCATCCATACACCGGGCCGCAGCCCATGGGATCGCCCTGTGAGTCCATCCCGTCACCCATCAGCCAGAGCATCACCCTAGAGGGCCACATCAACGGGGACAGACTGTGTGGATCCGCCAGAGGATCCAGTGCAGGATTTAAGAGCCAGGACAAATAGGGGATAAGAGATGGATGACAAGACATGGTTCCCCCTGATGGTGGAGTTACACCGAGATGGGGCACGCCAAGGTCCAGGGAGTCATGAAGAGACTTTGCGGGCACTTGAGCTGACTCGACTGGATCCATCGGCAACACTTCAGGTGGCGGATATCGGCTGTGGCACGGGTGCATCAACCTTGGTTTTGGCGAGCAACCTTCGAAATGCACAAATTACTGCTGTTGACCTTTTTCCTGAATTCCTTGGGATCCTGTCCAAAAGAGCGGCTGCAACAGGGTGCTCTGAAAAAATTGAGACACTGGCCCAATCAATGGATTCACTTTCTTTTGCAAATGGATCCCTGGATCTGATCTGGTCTGAAGGGGCTATCTACAACATTGGTTTTGCAAAGGGGATCGAGGTCTGGAGACCAATCCTGCGGACTGGTGGTGTGATTGCCCTCTCGGAGATCACTTGGCTACGCCCCGACCCTCCAGAGGAGATCCGACAGCACTGGGGCACTGAGTACCCCGAAATTGCCACCGCCTGCGAGAAAATTACAATCCTTGAACGGGGAGGCTATGACCTGCTTGGCTATTTTGTGCTCCCATCCACAAGCTGGATTGACAACTACTACAAACCCACCGAAGAGCGCATACCCGCTTTTCTTCAACGTCATCGGGGCCGAGCAGAAGCTGAACAGTTAGTAAAGATAGAACGCGAGGAAGCAGATCTATACCAGCGTTTTAAAGACTGGTTCAGCTACGGGTTCTATGTGGCCCGCAAACGGTAATTTGCCAGCTATCCCCTACGCTCAGAGGATCAGGTGCGACAGGCCCAATGTCTTCCTGATGTAGTAACTATTGCTACGTTTTATGGCTTGACTGGGGTTGGCTGTCAATTCTTAATCTCAAATCTCGATGAATCCTCACCGAAATAACAGCATCACTGGTTAGGCTGTGAGCAGAGCGTCTCAAAATCACCTAACACTCTCGGAGGGATCATGCCTGGTATTGTTGGTATTTTGGTTGTCATTTTTGTGGGCTACCTGCTCAACTCCATCAAGATCATCAACCAAGGCTATGAGGCCCTGGTGGAGCGATTGGGCAAATACCAGGGTAAGCTCAGCCCTGGCCTACACTTTTTGATTCCTTTTCTGGATCAGATTGTCTACCGCGAAACCATTCGGGAGAAGGTGCTAGATGTGCAGCCTCAGCAGTGTATCACCAGCGATAACGTCACCTTGACGGCGGATGCGGTGGTGTTTTGGCGGATCACAGATATGGTCAAGGCCCGTTATGCGGTGGAGGATGTACAGCGGGCACTGACCAATTTGGTCTTGACCACGCTGCGTTCCGAGATTGGCCGGATGGAGCTGGATCAGACCTTTTCTTCGCGGGCTGAGATCAATGCTCGCCTCTTGAATGAGCTGGATGAAGCCACGGATCCCTGGGGCATCAAGGTGACACGGGTGGAGGTCAAAGATATCCAGCCTTCTAAGACGGTTCAGGATTCGATGGAAACCCAGATGGCTGCCGAACGGCAAAAACGGGCCGCCATTCTCAAATCCGAAGGGGAGCAGCAGGCCAATATCAACCAAGCCACCGGTGCAGCCAAGGCTTTGATCTTGCGGGCGGAGGCGGATAAGCGGGAGCGGTTGCTGCGGGCGGAGGGAACTTCTGAAGCCCTGCGGGTGATCGCCAATACCCTTGATTCCAGCCCCCACGCGGCCAATGCCTTACAATTTTTGATGGCCCAGAGCTATGTGGACATGGGGCAAAAAGTGGGTAACAGCCCCAGCTCTAAGGTCATCTTTATGGATCCCAATTCCATTCCAGGTACGTTACAGGGGATGATGTCGATGCTGGATACCACCCAGTTCGGGACTTCTAGTAACACCAACAGTCCATCTAGGCCCAGGAGCTTTGGGCAGTTGGGATCCCCGTCCTTGCAATCCTCGCTGTCATTTGGCCCCACCCCCAAGAGCGTGACCGAAGACTTCCCCAACCTGGAGTGACCCCATTGGTTCAAATGGCATGAAAGAAACCAAGCCCGTAACGAGCCTTTCCCGCGATGCCCAGCAGGTTTACTTGGCGTACCAAAAGGGTTTGCTGTGGCTGATGGGGGGGGTCTGGATCCTGATTGGGATCCCTAGCCTATGGGCGTTGCGGCAGGATGTGGCCCGGCTGATGCAGTACTTCACTTGGACGGGATTGCGGTTCACACTGCTTTACAAACCGGGCTGGCCGAGCTTTGGGATCCTGTTTTGTGTGATCTTGACGCTCTATGTGTTGCTGAGCCAGAGCCGCTACGAGCTGTTGGGGCTACTGGACTCTGAGCGGCAGCTTGTGGAGGCCACGGCCCGACATCTACGCCGGTTGCCCGCTCGTCATCCTCTGTTTTATTACTTTTTAGGCAAGAGTGTAGGCAAAAGCACTCCCACACCTCAACCTCCGTCACCCAAACGGTTACCCAAGGGATCCTCGCCCCAGGAGGATCGGCAGAATAATAATCAAAGTCATAGTAACGAAAAAGATTAGACCCCCCATCACCACAAGCCAGCAAAATTAGGCCAACCGAAGCTGGGATCCCTGCATCACCGGTTGCGTCATATCTTCGGAGGGAGGGGGCTGGATAATGGGATAGGCGGCTGTAGCTTCCACACAGGCCAGCACCGCATAGGCATCAGGACTGCCCAAGTAGATGGTGTCTCCCACCCGGATTTGTTTTCTGTGGACAGGGGTTGGATCCTGATTGAGCAGGGTGCCATTGAGAGAGGCATCTCCCGCCAAGTTACCATCTTGAAGGATCCAGGCCGGTTCTGCATGATTGCCCCCAATCGGCAGGTGCAGCAACGTACACTGTTTGCGGCTGACATGGGTGCCTTTGACCACCACCTGGCAGGAGGCTGACCGACCGATCTCCCACCACCGGCGCTGGATCCCAAGGGGGACGATGCGCGTACCGAGCGAATCCGTGATTTTGAGGACGTACTCCATACTTAAACCCTTAACGCTTGACTTCAGTCTTTCATTTCGCCACCCGTCGCGCCGTGATCTGGCCATCGGGTACCAGGAGACCTCAAACACTGTTGTCGTGTGACAGCCATCACAGAAGAGCCAAACAGCACCCTATCGTGATTACCACCGCTATGCCCACAAACCGCTATGCCCACAAATTGATCGCTAATAGTCTAAGAAAAAGTTCCTAGGTTGTCAATCTTACTGAGCTAAGACAAAAAAATAGCATTCCTGGATACCGTGATAACGCGTACTGTGCCCAGATTCCGCAAAGGCAGATTTTTTTACAAATTTTACAAATTGATGACAAGGGTTTCTGGATCCTTTGGGAACTAACTCTCCATCCCTTTGCTGGCTTCCCACAGGATCCCTGGAAATGACGGCAAATCCCCTGGGATCTGGCCAAAGGGGTGAGATACAACAGGGGCAGATTGGGCTGAGCAGTTGGGGCTGGGGTATGTCTCGAAAACAGGGTGGGATGAAGATGTGGAGGATCCAAATTTCTGGGATCCTGCTGGCTGGGATTCTGAGTTGGGGATACAACCTTGATCAGAGGGCCGTGGCCCAGGGATTTTTGCCCGGAGATACGGATGGGGATGGGCAGGTGACCCAGAGGGATGTGGAGCTGCTGCGGGCTTATTTGCAGGGGACTCAGCCCTTGGTGGGATCCCAGATTCGGGCGGCAGATATCACCCAGGATGGACGGGTGGCTGAGGCGGATTTGATCCTGCTAGAGCAACGGGTGCAGGCCCAAGCCAGTGTGCCCGGATCCCAGGTGCGGCTGGAGTCAGCCTATGGGGGCCAGGTGATCGACCGCCAGACAGGCCAACCCCTCAGCACTGTAGAAGTGGCGGTGCCGGGGGCGGGGATTTCTGTTGTCACCGATGCTCAGGGGCGATTTCGGCTGCCTGAAAATGTGCCCAATGATCAGATTTTGACCGTCAGGCTCGAAAACTATCTGCCCTACTCCCAAACCACCGATCAGCCCCCCACCGGCCCAATGCAAGTGGCCCTGGAACGGCTCAATCCCACCACCACCCTACTCTTGGAGAGCACTGTGATCCGGCTGGGGGACAATCAGTATTCTCCCCAGTCAGCGGCGGCGGGTCAATTTCAGATGGCGGCCCAGGGGAGCGAGATGACCCGATCCTTTACTTTGCAGCGGATCCCAACTCAGCCACCGGTTTTACGGATTGGATCCCTGATTGGACTGGATACCCCTGAGGCTTATCGGGCCGGACAAAGCCGGATCCCTGGAGCCGATATGTCGCCACTGGAGGTGATCCTCAATGGCACCCCAGTCCAGACCATCCCCCTAGGTGGCAACAACATTCGGATCCCCTTGCCGATCTCATCCTTGCGGGCGGGATCCAATACTCTGGTGTTGCGAACCGGCAAAACCCGCCAGTGGGCACGGGGGGGCGGTGGGGTGCCCATCAACATTCCCATCTTTGGGGGCAGTGTGCGGGTCCATGTCAATGGCGGAGGGGCATTCGGTGGATCCGGGGTGGATTACGACGATATTCAGGTGGCGAATGTGGTGGTGGATCTGCCAGAGTTTTAGGGGCTATTTTGTTAGTTTTATTATGGATTGCTATTACTGGTTGTTTGGGACATTGGCATGGCCTACTTTCGGATCCAGGAGGATGTTTTTGTGCCCAGGCTATTGCGGCGGCTCAAAGATCGGATCTTGGCTTGTCCCTATTTGACTGTCAATAATCTCAATCGGGATTTTGTGGACACTCGCGGATTTTCGGTGGTGTTTCGTCGCAGCGGCATCCCTGGTGTTTTAGAAACTTTTCCCTTCTTGAGCACCTATTTAGAGCGACTTTTGTTGCCAGATTGCAATGCCTTTTATCTCAATCCTTTGGTGATGAAGCAAGGCTCAAAAGTGGATCCCCATATCGACCGCAGCCTGCGATCCTACTGTAAAACCATTGAGCCACCGGATTGGGTCAGTGTGCTCTATGTGGAGGTTCCGGATCCGATGATGGGGGGCCAATTGTTGTTGAGCCACGGCAAAAGACAGGTGGGCCAAATCACCCCAAAAATCAATAAATTAGTTTACTTTCAGGGCAACCTTACCCATGCGGTTCAGCAGGTGGAGAGTCCTGCCTTGCGGCTGAGTTTGGTCTGTGAGCAGTATCGCTTGATGGATCCTGAGCTGATGCAGATTCCAGAATTTGAAATTGAATCACGGGCAAAGGTGTATTAGCTCATGTGGGTTAGGTGATCACAGCGGATTGAGCAAATCTCTACTGGGTTCTTTCACTGAGTTGAGGCAAAATATCTTCCCGAAAAGGAACTTCCTGTTGGTTCACCCGATCCAATTCCGCCAGCATCAAAGGATTGACTTGCTCCAGATAGGGCAGCAATACCCGTTTGAGATGAGGACGATAAAAGCGATGATAGCTATACAGGGGTGTGGCCGGAAAGCCCCGTCGGATCTTGTGTTGACCCCCTGCCCCCGGATCAAAGATTTGGATCCCCTGTTGGATGGCCCAGTCGATGGGTTCGTAGTAGCAGGCATTGAAATGCAAAAACTTGACCTCTTCAAAACAGCCCCAATAGCGGCCATAAAACCGATCCCCTTTGCGCACACAAAAGGACATTCCTACTGGGGATTGAGTGTCGGTGGGTTCTGCAGTGACAAAAACTAGATGCTGGCGAAAATGAGTCTCTAGCAGCAGAAAAAAATCTCGATTGAGATATTTACTCCAATTGTAAAACTGCTCGCAGGTATTGCTGTAGAGCTGATACATGGTCTTAAAAAACTCGGTCGGGATCCTATCGCCGCTGTAGACCTGCATCCGGATCCCGGATTTTTCCATAGCGGCTCGCTCCCGCCGGATATTGCGCCGTTGATTGGCATTAAAGTGACTCAAAAAATCATCAAAGGTCTGATAGTTGTCATTGCGCCATTGATAGTTGTGGGTAATGCGGGGCACAAAGCCAGAGGAATCGAGGAGCGGATGCCAGTCCGGATCCACATACAAAAAACTGCATACCGAGATATCTTGTGTCCGACAAAAGCGATCAATCGCCTCCAGCATTACAGGCCACAGGGATCCTGGTTCAATATCGGCATGGATCAGAGGACGATAGCCGGTGGCAGGGGTAAAGGGAGCCATACCAATCAATTTGGGATAGTAGCGTTCCCCCAGTTGATGGGCCACACTCGCCCACTCCTGATCAAAGACAAACTCCCCTTGGCTGTGCCCTTTGGCATACATGGGCAGGGCCGCCACCAGCTCTCCCGCCTGCTCGATCAACAGATGACACGGAAACCAGCCGGTACGCTTGGTGGCGGATCCTGATTTTTCGAGGGCGTAGAGCCAGTGCCAGTCCAAAAAAGGGGAGGTGGCCTCTGTCACCAGGGCATTCCACCGTTGAGGATCCACCTCCTGAATGGCATGGCACCAGCGGATCTTGAGGGTGGCGGAGGTCATAGACATAGATGTGCAAAGAAGATGTGCAAAGATCAGGGGAGCCAAAACGCAAGCGCCCTTTGATTGTAGCCACCGATCCCAATGCTCTTGCCCAGTGCTCTTGAGGGTTTAGCCCTTGGGGCGAGCCACGGTCACCTCAAAGGATTCTTCTCCCTCCAGCAGCGTATCTTCGGATCCGTAGGTCTGGATCGCCCAGGTGCGCAGGTCTTGCAGAGCTGGACTAAAAATCGGATCCGGCACCGGCCATGCGTTGCTGTAGGCCCGCTGCTCAAACAAGGCCAGCACATCCCCCACCCGCAGCGACACCGGCCAAGTGGCCAACACATGGGTTTCAAACGGGATCCCTTGGTTTTGCAAGGCGTCTTTGACCTGATCGGTGCTGGCCCCCACCCAACTGGCGTCATACCGATAGCCCGCCAAGATCTGCCGCCACTGCTGGGTAAACTCCCGCCGAGACAGCTTTTCGGCTCCCCCCATGCCATAGAGAAACAGTCCACCAGAGGCTAAAACCCGTTCAATCTCGGCCAACACCTGCCGCCAGCCGGAGATCAGATGCAGCACATGAACCGTGATCACCACCTCAAAGCTCTGATCCGCAAACGGCAGTTGGGTTGCATCGGCTACTAAAAGCTCCAGATTGGGGGCTTGTCCCAGGGTTTGGCGGACTTTGTCTTGCAGTTTGGCCATCATCTTGGCAGAGATATCCACCCCCGTTAGCCGGATCCCGCGCTCGATCAGGGGCAGTGCGATCCGGCCTGTGCCCACCCCAATTTCTAAACATCGAGTTGAGGCTGTGGCCCCAGTGATCTGGATCATGCCGTCAGCAATTTGACCAGGGATCCCTGCCGGAAAACCCCGTGTTTGGTCATAAAAGTCGGCGGCCCGATCAAAGTTGACACTAAACGAGCTATCGCTGGCGGAGGTGTTGCGGAGGGGGGGCATGGCACTTTGGGGTTAAAAGAATGTCTGAGACTGTCTAGGTGTTGTCTCACTGTGCTGGATGGGGGGCTGGATCTCTGGGTATCTGTTGGCTCAAGGATCTGAAATCACCCGTTCTTTGGCCTGAAATAGGGATCCTACAAACTCAGCAGCGTACTGGGGCAACCGAAAAAACTGATCCAAAACCGTGTCGGGTGTAATGCTGAACACAAAAAATAGCACGGCTAAAATCAGCAGGATCACCAATCCCATCACCAGAGTTTCTTTGATCACCTTGACCGCCCAAATGATCAACACTGTGGCGATCACCAATGCGGCCCCCACCGCCAGTCCCTCGATCATATGGATCCTCAAAAACAAGGGTTTAGGTCTGATCTTAGCGGCATCCCCTGTGTGGATGGGTCTCCTCAAGGGGCAGATCATGGAGGGTTGAGCGTCAGGATCCGTGCCCGTCTCTACATCGACTTTGCTGTCAAATTTGAACTGCAAGCTGACTTAGGATTTCGCTGGAGCGGGATCCCCAGCCATTGGCTCAATTGGAGGCCCAAAGTTTCTAGATCCTCAGCCCGGATATTTTTGATCTGCCCTAGGGGATATTGGCAATCGCCGGCCCACAAGATCAGGTCAACCTTTACAGACGAATAGCGAATCAACTCTAAATGGGTGATGGCTGATCTGGGACTGGGACGAACCCGCCGCCACCGGATCCCTCCCAAGCAGGTTTCAAAGCGGATCCAGGCTGGATCAATGCGCAGACTGACCTGTGTAAACCGATCCAAATGCTCCGCCAGCACCCTCTGGCCTACCGAGAGCCAGCCCTTGTGCCAGACCGCCGCTCCAAAGATGATACTCAGTAACCCAATCCACCCAGACTGAAACTCCAGGGCTGCTATGGCCAGTAGACCCACCAGGATGGAGGGTACCAGCAGCACCCCAAGGGTTGCCACCGACACCGCCAGGGTCAGCATTTGGGCCGGGATCCAGGCCAGTGGATGTGGACTGACTGTTTCTTGGCGCAAAATCGGGATCAGAGCCACAAAAACCTCCCGGTTCTGCTGGATTTGGATCGGATAGTGGCGGGTGGTGTAGCAGGTGCTGGGCAGTGGCGGGGATCCGGCCCCCAGCCCCAATCGCTGCACAATGGCATTGACCGCCATGGCACTGGCCACTATCCCCCCCCCGAAGCGGGTTGTGGGGATCTGCCTTGTCAAGATCGATTTGCCCCCCGCTAAGGCTGATGGAGGCAGCGGATCTGCTGGAGTCTCCATCTGTTCTTGGCTCCTCCGTCGCTCAAAAGGCA
Source organism: uncultured bacterium (assembly GCA_964578595.1). Classification (GTDB taxonomy): domain Bacteria; phylum Cyanobacteriota; class Cyanobacteriia; order Thermostichales; family Thermostichaceae; genus JAAUUM01. The sequence goes on along the minus strand of CAZODP010000012.1, from coordinate 34,857 downwards.
GGGATCCCTGTTGTAGCGAGCGTTGAGCCAGGACGGCTGAGTCGGGCCGATCTTGAACCAAAGGCTCTGTCAGCCAGCGCAGCCAATTCAAAAAAAACGGACTCAAACTCAGCCCCTGCTCAAACCGGAGCCGGGATCCAGAGGTGGGCAGATCCGCCGGATGTTGTCCCGTCAGCAGATGCACCAAGGTCATCCCCAGCCCATACAGATCAGAGGCAGGCACCGTCCGCCCCCCAAATTGCTCCAGCGGCATATAGCCATAGCTGCCCACCACCGTATAGGTGCCTGAGTCGCGGGGGGTGGCCGCCTGCACGGCCCCAAAATCCACCACATAGACCTGATCATCGGATCCCAGCAGCACATTACTGGGTTTGAGATCCCGATGGATCACCGGCGGATTGAGGCCATGCAGATCAATCAAAACCTCCAACACCTTTAGGGCCAGCTCCCTGACCTCAGCCTCTGTAAACCGTCGCCCCTGTTGGATCCAGGCTTGCAGCGATGGGGCCTCAATATAGCTCTGCACCAGGGCCATGCCCCGACCTGTGGCCAAGCGGATCTCAAAAAAATCTCGATAACGGGGGATCGCTGGGTGCGAAAGAGCCTGTAACGTCTGAGCCTCCCGCTCAAACAGTTTTAGATCCAGCCACTCAAAATCATCGGATCCCAGCAGCAGCAGCTTGATCACCACCCGATCCTGCGTCTGGAGATCCTGGGCCAGCAGGGTTTGTCGTCCTCTGCGCTGGCTCAACCGCTTTTGGATCTGATAGCGTTCATGCCAGATCGGAGCCGACTGCACAGGATCCTCCCAGGATCATAAAAAGATAAAAAGTCCACAAAAATCTATAGGAGATAGAGTCCACACAAGCAGGGCACATCCCATCCACCCACCCTTGCCAATCCCAAAACCAGGACTTAGCACTATCTTAGATATACCCACCGAGTTCAGGGTGAGCTGCCTATCGATATCTTGCACGCCAAAGGGCTGAAACCCTATCAACAAAAGCAACTGCAACGGCTGTTTCAGCAACGGATCCCCCAAAATCAACTGCTGAGTGTGGAGTTTGCCGAACGGCTCGGATCCATCAGTCAAGAGCTAAGCCAGCAGCCCATCAGTGTCTATCTCAACCGGCGGGGTCAGGTGATTCGGGTGGGGGTGGGATCCCCCTTTGAAACCCAGATCCCGGCTTTGGAATTGCCCCGTCAAGGGGAAGAACGCCTATCTGGGATCCGCTGCATCACCACCCAATCCCATGGGGATGGCCCCGGCCAAAAAGCCCTGACCGCCATGGCGCTACAACGACTGGATGCCCTGATTAGTTTGGGGATTTCGGGCGCAGGTCGGCAGCGCAAAGGGGGCGGTGGTACAGGCTATGTGGAGTGTGTTCATATTGCTCATCTGATCCCGGTGGCCTCAGAGGGGGATTTGGAACGCTGGCAGGTCTCGGATCCGCTGTCGGTGTATGAGGCGGCAGAGCAGAGCTTGACTGAGCTGGTGCAAAATCTGGAGGCGGAGTTTCGGCGTCAATACCGTGCCCGCCAGGTGGCCAGCCAGGGGGATCGGACGATTTTGGTGGGGCTACACAATAGCGATCAGAGCCATGAGGAGCTGATGGAGCGGCTGAGTGAGCTGGCCCGCCTGGTGGAAACCGCCGGAGGACAGATATTACATACCCTCTGGCAGCGGCGGGATGGGGCCAATTCTAAGTCGGTGATCGGATCCGGAAAAGTCCAGGAGCTGGCCCTGTTGGTGCAGGATCTGGGGGCGACGATGGTGGTGTTTGATCGGGAGCTGACCCCCAGTCAGGTGCGCACCCTCGAAACCCAGGTGGGGATCCGGGTGGTGGATCGCAGCGAGGTGATCTTGGATATCTTTGCCCAGCGAGCACGGACACGGGCCGGAAAATTGCAGGTGGAGCTGGCCCAACTGGACTATCTCATGCCTCGACTGGCGGGACGGGGACGGACGATGTCGCGATTGGGGGGGGGGATCGGCACCCGTGGTCCTGGGGAAACCCAGCTTGAGATGGAACGTCGAACCATTCAGCAGCGGATCAGCAAACTCCGTCGGGAGGTGGATGCCGTCCGCTGCCATCGCCAAAACCTGCGCCGCCGCCGCGAACAGGCGGATCTGCCGGTGATCGCCATCGTGGGCTACACCAATGCGGGCAAATCCACCCTCCTCAACAGCCTGACCCGCTCCGAGGTCTACGCCGCCGATCAGCTCTTCGCCACCCTGGATCCCACCACTCGCCGCCTGGAGTTGCCAGAGGGGGGATCCCTATTGCTCACCGATACCGTAGGGTTTTTAACCGAGCTGCCTGCCCAACTGGTCAATGCCTTTCAGGCCACCCTAGAAGAGGTCACCGAAGCCGATGCCCTGCTGCATGTGGTGGATCTGTCTCATCCCCAGTGGGAACGGCAAATCGAGGCAGTCGATCGGCTGCTCAATCAAATGCCCTTGGCCACTGGCCCCCGGCAGTTGGTTTTTAATAAGATTGATTGCCTGGATCCCGATTGGATTGAGGATGTCAAATTGGTCTATCCCGAAGCGATTTTTATTTCAGCCCAACAGGGCACCGGACTCACAGACCTGAAGCAACAACTCCAGCGGTTTGCCCATTTACAGGCGGTCTACAGCCACCACACCCCCAGGTCTCCTGATACGGCCACCCCTAACGCCATCCCAGCCCTCAACCTTGAATCGGGATCCAAGGGCTATCCCGTTGCCCAGTAGCAAGGGTCCCCAGTCGTCATGATGGTTTTAACAACAAGCCTATGAACCTCTCTGAACTCGATCTCAACTCAGGATCCCAATCCCAGCCGGATCCAGACCAACGCCATCGCCTCAAAATGCAGCGTCGTCAACAGGTGCAGCAGCAGCGGCTGGCCCAGATGCAATCCCAAAAAGGGCTGATCCTGGTCAATACCGGCTCTGGCAAGGGCAAAAGCTCCGCTGGATTTGGGGTGATTTTTCGTGCTCTGGGCCACGGCATGAACGTGGGCATTGTCCAGTTCATCAAGGGGGGCTGGGATCCGGGGGAGGCCAAGCTGCTGCGGACCTTGCAAGAGCTGTCTCCCCAATGGGCAGATTTGATTGAGTTTCATGCCATGGGGGAGGGCTTTACCTGGGAGACCCAAGACCGGCAGCGAGATATCGCCCATGCTGAGGCGGCTTGGGACAAAGGATTGAGCTTGATCCAGTCGGGATCCTGTCAGGTGGTGCTGTTGGATGAGATCAATGTTGCCCTCAAATTGGGTTATCTGGCGGTGGAAACGATCTTGAATGGACTGGCCACTAAACCTGAGATGACCCATGTGATCCTGACAGGCCGAGGGGCGCCGCCGGAGTTGGTGGAGCGGGCGGATCTGGTTACCGAAATGACCCTGATCAAGCACCCCTTTCGGGAGCAAGGGATCAAAGCTCAACAGGGCATCGAGTACTGATGACCGTTGCTGAGATTATTGCTGATTTGGTGTTGATTTGAAGATAGATGAACCTTAGGATCCTTGGCGCAGGCGCTCTAGGACGCTGATGTCTTCGAGGGTGGAGGTATCGCCGGTGATGCCGGATCCGGCGGCCACCCCCCGCAGCAATCGCCGCATAATTTTGCCGGAACGGGTTTTGGGTAGACTGTCGCTCCACTGGATCTGGCTGGGTCGGGCCAAGGGGCCGATTTCCTTGACCACATGGTCTTGCAAGATTTTCAGTAACTCTGGGCTAGGATCCTGACCGTCATTGAGCACCACAAAGGCCACAATCGCCTCGCCTTTGACCTCATCAGGGCAACCCACCACCGCCGCCTCGGCCACAGCCGGGTGAGAGACCAAAGCAGACTCGATCTCCATCGTGCCCAAGCGGTGCCCCGCCACACTGATCACATCATCCACCCGGCCCATCACCCAGATATAGCCCTGCTGATCGCGGTGGGCACCATCCCCAGCAAAGTAAATCTTTTCACCGTTGGCCCGCTCAAAGTGCTCCCAATAGCTGCGGCGAAATCGTTCCGGATCCTTGTAAACCGTCCGCATCATCCCCGGCCACGGAGACCGGATCACCAGATAGCCCCCCTCCCCATCGGGCACCGGATCCCCATAGGCATCCACAATATCCACCTGGATCCCTGGCAACGGAAAGGTGGCGGATCCGGGCTTGGTGGGGGTGGCTCCCGGCAGAGGAGCGATCATAATGCCGCCGGTTTCGGTCTGCCACCAGGTATCCACAATCGGACAGCGTTCCCCCCCAATCACCCGGTGATACCAGATCCAGGCTTCGGGATTGATGGGTTCCCCAACGGTTCCCAATAACCTGAGGGAACTGAGATCGCGGCTTTTGGGCAGGTGATCCCCCTGTTTCATAAACGCCCGAATCGCCGTCGGAGCCGTGTAGAGAATGGTAATCCGATACTGCTCGATCAACTGCCAGAAGCAATCTGGGGCGCTGGGGCGGGGTGCCCCCTCATACATAAACACCGTTGCCCCATTGGACAGAGGGCCATAGACGATATAACTGTGCCCGGTGATCCAGCCCACATCGGCGGTACACCAATAGATATCCTCATCTTTGAGATCAAAGATCCATTGCGTGGTGATGTGGGTGTAGAGGTTATAGCCGCCGGTGCTGTGGACCACCCCTTTGGGCTTGCCGGTGGTTCCAGAGGTATACAAGATAAACAGCAGATCCTCGCTGTCCATCGCCTCCGCCGCACAGGTATCACTGACCTGGGTTTGCAGCTCATGCCACCCGTGATCCCGGACTGGATCCATCGCAATGGCTTGCTCGGTTCGCCGTACCACCAAAACGTTCTGCACACTGGGCACCCCGTTATCCCTGAGGGCCTGATCCACCTGGGCTTTGAGGGGCACAATGGCATCCTTGCGCCAGCCGCCATCGGCGGTGATCACCAGTTTGGCCTCCGCATCCCGCAGCCGATCCTTGAGCGCTTCGGCACTAAACCCCCCAAACACCACCGTATGAGCCGCCCCAATCCGGGCACAGGCCAGCATCGCCATCACCGCCTCCGGGATCATGGGCAGATAGATCCCGACCCGATCCCCCCGCTGGATCCCTAAGTGTTTGAGGGCATTGGCCATCCGGCAGACCTGGCGGTGTAGCTCTCGATAGGTGAGGATGCGGCTGTCTCCGGGTTCGCCGGCCCAAATCAAAGCAGGCTTATCCCCTCGGCTGGCCAAATGCCGATCCAGACAGTTGTGGCTGAGATTGAGCTGTCCCCCCACAAACCACTGCACCTGAGGGGGATCCCATTGCAGAACCTGCTGCCAGGGCTGAAACCAGTCCAACTGCTGCTGCGCTAGGCGGCCCCAAAATCCCTCAGGATCCGACTCTGCCTCCTGGCACAACCGCTGATATGCCTCCCAACTGGGGATCCGGGCTTGGCGAGCAAAATCTGGCGGGGGCGGAAACCGACGATTTTCCCGCAGGACAGACTCAAGGGTGATCTCAGAAGGATGGTCTGACATAGATGCTTTTGACATAGTTTGACATAGATGGCGTGAATCCAGGACTCAATCTGTCTCTATCATTCCTGATCGAGCTGCTTTGGATCGGGTCATTGGATCGGGTCACAAGATCTCTGCCCAAATCAACAAAATTGAGTAGCAATCTGCACTGACTTTTGACATGCTGAAGGTGTTATTCCAAAACATCTACATCCATCCTTCTGTAGACAAAGGATCCGGGATAGAGGGTTTAGACAAAACCTTAAGACAGGGAAAGCGTTAGCGATTGCTGTCGGCAAGATTTCTAAACTGGGTGAACTGGTTTTCAAATAATAGTTTGACGGTTCCGGTGGGGCCATTGCGGTGTTTGGCGATGATGATCTCGGCAATGCCCCGCTCGTTGGTATTGGGATCGTAATACTCGGGTCGATAGAGCATCATCACGATGTCGGCATCCTGTTCGATGCTGTTGTGGACCACAATGCGGTTGGCCACAAAGTTGTGATGGCGGGGCATCTCAATATCGTAGACCACCACCGGATCCCCAGGTTCACTGATGGCGGTGACAGGATCCCAGATCAATTCGCTGTTTTCTTCGATGGCGATCTCTTCGTCTAATTGCAGATCATCGAGGGGTTTCCAGCCTTGGCGGGTATAAAAAGGATGATTGCCAGTGGCCTGAATGCTGTGGTTGAGCAGGGTTTGCAGGGTGTAGACCGGCTTGGATCCGGAGCTAAAGACTTTGACGGGGCGTTGAGGCACCAGGCGACCCCGGGCATTAAGACTGAGCAGGCGGGGCAGTTCTTTGGCGTCTCCCAAGTTGGCCAGTTGTTCGAGGGTCCAGGCTTTGCCAGAGTCCACGTCCACCAAGTGAGTATTGGCCGCTAAGCAGCCGGACTCCCGCAGATCTGAGAGTTGGGGGCGTTTGTCGGAGCGGGATTCGACCGCACGGCTGAGCTGGGAGAGCACCACCACTGGAGCCATCAGTTCTTTGGCCAACCCTTTGAGACCCCGGGTGATGCGAGACAGTTCCTGCACCCGATTGTCGGAGACGGATCCTTGCATCAGTTGCAGATAATCGATCAAGACCATCCCCAAGGCTCCTCCGGTTTCGGCTTGTAGGCGTCGTGCTTTGGAGCGTAGCTCAGTGACGGTGGCATTGGCGGTGTCGTCGATGTAGATGGGGGCCTGGGCCAAAAAACCAAAGGCTTGGCTGAGCCGCTGCCACTCTTGATCGTTGATTCGGCCTGAGCGGAGGCGATTGCTTTCGATGCGGGCCTCGCTGGAGAGCATCCGCTGCACCAACTGCTCCCGCGACATCTCCAGGCTAAACACCGCCACCGGCAATTGAGCATGGGCGGCAACATTACGAGCCATATTGACCGCGAAGCTGGTGTTGTGGACACAGATGTCATTGGCAACAAAGTTGTGGGTCTCGGAGATGGTCAGATCATAGACCTGCTGGATCCCTTGGGGTTCGATGGAAACAATCTTGTCCCAGTAGATATCACTGGTGGCCAGTGCCTGGATCTGGGGATCCTCCAGCCCCTTGGCTAAAGCCAGCAATCGGTTGCGGGTGGGAGATCGATAGCCCACATGCAGATTGGAGGGGGATGGGATCCCCCCAGCCACCCCCACTGATTGCCAGGATCGGGTGCCTTTGGCCTCCTTTAGGGCCTGCCAAATCTCAAGTGGAATCAGATCACAATTGGTCTGATAGCGGCGATTTTGAAGTGCCAATTGGATCCTGTTGAGGGCCTCTTCTTTGCCAAAAATGCCAATGGTGTCTACAAACGTTTGCAAAGAGGGAGCGTCAGTGATGTCCAGTTGCCACGCAGGGCGACGACTGCCTCGATAGGCCACAGCACGAGATCTCAGACGAGCCACGATCCCAAATCGGAGTAGGAGATGTTGGACTTGGCGAGCTAGGACTTCACTGACGGTGCAGAAGCCGATTTGAGCCTGTCCAGACTGGAGCACGGATCCCCATCCATCTGTTGCAAACAAGCGGTTCAGGAAGAGGGCTAGTTGGTGAGGAACCAGTCGAAAGATCGGATCTGGAATCGAGTCCTTTTTGTGGGTTTGTTCCAGAGCGTGTTCAAGTTGGCCAACCGTCAGCTCTGACTTCCCAAAAACTGGCAACCGGCGAGGAACAGCGATCTTGTCGCCGACCTTGAGATCAGACAGGGGGATCCAGCCCTGCAAGACCCGAAAGGGATGAGTGAGTGTGGTTTGGATCGTGCGGCCTGTGCCAGTGGTCACCCGGAAAACAGGCTTGAGTCCGTCATCGATAAAGGCTACAGGGTGTGTCAACCGCAAGTGCCAATCGGATCCCAAGGTCAGTAGCCTAGGTGGGCTGGATGCGTGGGCTTGGTGAGCGTAGAGTTGTTCGATGGTCTGAAGGCTACCATCCTCCAGCAGAATCTCTGCATCTTTGCTCAGACATTTCCCCATTGAGGGACGGCCCGCGATAATAATCAAATCGGATCGCTGCAACCCTTGAGTCAGGGTGTCCAAATCAAAAAATCGGGTCGGGATCCCTGGTAGATCGGATCCCCCTTGAAACTTGTTTTCCAGATCAGAAAAGATATTGAGCAGGATCTCAGAGGCTGGGATCAGGGAGCGTTGAACCCGCTCTTGGGTGATCTCAAAGATCTTTTGTTCAGCGGCATCCATCACCTGAGCCAGGGGCAGACCGCTATCGTAGGCCAACTGAGCAATGGCGGTGCTGGCCTTGAGCAACTGGCGGCGGGTGTATTTTTCGGCCACCAAGCGGGCGTATTGGTCGATATTGACACTGCTGACGGTTTGTTCCAAGAGTCGCCGAATGGCAGCCGTGCCCCCCACTTTTTCGAGCCGGTCGATGTCCGCCAGCCGGGCGCAGATGGTCATCAGATCGGTGGGCTGACCCTGACTGTGCAATTGCAGTGCAGCTCGGTAGATATCCTGATGGGCCGAGATGTAAAACGCCTCTGGGATCAGCACCTCTGCCACTCGGATAATGGCCTCCGGATCCAGCAGGATCCCCCCCAGAATCTCCTCTTCGGCCTCGATATTTTGAGGTGGTAGCCGATCTCCCCCGGTTAAATCAAAGGGGTTGTATTCGTAGTCTGTGATCCCTTGCACTGTGGCTCCCACTGTTGATTGGCTCCCCCCAAGAAGGGGACATCAATCCCGTCCGCTCCAGCTTATCTGAGGCTGGGATCCTGGGGGAGAGATCCACCGATTCACTTAATTCGCTCGCTCTGATCAAGGCACCCTGGCACAAGGGATCCCATCAGGATGACAGGATCCCCAACTGTGTGATTCAGGCTGTGTGATTCAAGCTACCTTAGATGCTCAGCTCACTCAAGCCTTTGCTCATGTAGTCAAAGGGATCCGTCACAAAGCGGTAGCCCTCGCCGCCATCGAGCAATTCTAGGAGACGGTCTTTCATATTTTGGATCCCCAGCACCGTTGGCCCCAGTGGCACCCCGAGCGAATTGTAGGTTTCCCGCAATCCCACCAAAACCCGCTCATCCAAGATGCTGAGATCATCCGCAACCAGGGCATAGGAGGCGTAGCGCAAAAAGTAATCCAGATCCCGGAGGCAGGTGGCATAACGGCGGGTGGTGTAGGCATTGCCCCCCGGACGGAGCAGATCCGGCACCTGGGTAAAGAGGCGAGCGGATCCGGTCTTGACAATATCCACTGAGTTGAGATTGATGGTATTGACCGCCTGGATCCGGTTGAGGCCCGTGTTGAAGTAGCCTTTGAGGGTATCGATGGCATCTCGATCCAGATAGCGACCCGCCAGGTCATACCGCTTGATCAGGCTTGTGACAGCATCCCGCATTTCCAAAGCTCCAAGTCTTATCGTGATTGGTGGAGAAAAAGTGTTTTATTGAGCTGAGATTCAGGCACCCGGCGGCCCGGATCCCCACCGCTGTTGTGAAGTCTATCACGCTCAGGTTTCTGGCTTAGGATCCTGTTGTTATCTGTTTGTTATCCGTTTGTTATCTGTCATGCTATCTGGTTCAGAGTCCAGAAAAGCAGGCTCAACCCAGCTTTTAGCCAGTCTTTGCCGTCAAAGAGAAATCCAGGTGATGTTCTCAGAATTAGAAGTAAATCGTCATATTTCTTCAAGTTAGGATCCAGAGCAAGGCAAAGCCAGGAGTGGATCTGATAATAAACCCATGGGTGGCAATCTAATGATCAGCAATCTAATTCGGCAATCCAATGATAAGGACGAAGTGGCGTGACTGGGATCCAGCCTCTATTGATTGTGGACAGCACGGCATTGTTGGCAACACAGTTGCGGCAATGGCAGGAGTGGGCTGCCTTTGGGCGATGTGTCTTGCCGCAGGTGGTGTGGCAGGAGATGGATTTTTTGACCCGGCGGGCCATATCGCCAGAGTCAGAGGCGGTGGCGCGGGCGTTTTTGCGCTTTCATGAGTCGGAGCGACGGTTTGAGGTTTCGGCAGCGCGGGTGTTGTTGGAGGCCGGAGCCAATGTCAGCCAGAGCCAGCGGGCGCGTCAATCCCAAGCCATTGCAGAGTGTGCCTATGCCTTGGCTAAGCAGCAATCCCAAGCTGTGGTGATGGTGCTCAGTCATGACCGGCTGTTGGTGGAACGGATCAATCGGCTGGGGATCCCCAATTTAGGGGCAATCTCGGTGCCGCAACTGACCCAATGGATCCGGCAGGATCAGGTGCCGCCTGTGGTGCAAACCCTGCTCAAGTCGCCCAAAATCCCTGCTGCATCCATCCCACCGAAAGCCATCCCATCTGGGGGAGCTGCCGTAGAGATCCCAGCTTTTGTGCCCCAAAAATCGTTGTCTCCCACTCCACCGCCGCCACTGCCCCCGCCTTCTCTTTGGCAGCAGATCAAAATCGGGATCCGAACCTTGATGGGGATCAGTTTGATCTTGGTATCTCTAGGGATCCTAGCGGTGGCAGGACTGGTGGCGTGGCGGGTCTATGATCCGCAGGGGAGCGAGTGGCTGTGGGAGACCTTGCGATTGCCCAAGATCCTGTGAGTCAATGGGTCAGCCCGCCTCAGGCCAATTGAGCTAGACGGTCTTGCAAGAGCTGGATTTGGATCTCTAACTCTGCGAGCTGGTCTCGATTGGTTTGGACAATTTCAGGGGGGGCTTTGTCGGTGAAGTTGGGATTGTCGAGGCGGCTGCGGATCCCTTGGGCCTCTTTCTCCAGTTTGGCGATGTCTTTTTGCAGCTTGGCCCGCAGTGCCTCAAAATCTACTAAGCCCGCCAGCGGCATCAACACCTGAATGGTGCCCACCACCCCGGCAGCCACTGATTGGGGATCCTCGATCAAGGTATCAGTAATGGTCAGGGAGGTGGCCTTGGTCAGGTCTTGGATGTAGCTCTGGGCGGCGGTCAGGATCCGTTGTTCATGGGGATCACTAGTCACCAGGATAGCGGTGATGGTTTGGCTGGGTTTGAGGTTGGCCTCCGCCCGCAGATTGCGCAGGGTGCCAATGGTCTCAATCACCAGCCCAAACTCCTGTTCGAGAATGGGATTGAGATACTGAGGATCCACCGCTGGATAAGGCTGGACTGAGATCGAAGTTTGTTGCTGGCTTTGGGACAAAATCTGCCAGATTTCTTCAGTGATATGAGGCATCCAGGGATGCAGCAATTTGAGAATGCTATCCAAAACAGTGGCCAAAACCTGCTGGGCAATATGCTTAGAACTGGGATCCTCAGAACGCAGACGGGGCTTGACCAGCTCGATATACCAGTCACAAAAATCATCCCAAATCAGGGAATAGAGCAACCGTGCCCCTTCCCCCAATCCATAACTTTCCAAATTCTGGATAATCTCTTGGGTACTGGAATGCAGCCGAGACAGGATCCATTGATCCGCCAGTTCTAGGGTCTGGGGATCTGGGGATCCGAGGATTTGGGGGGTTTGATTCTCCAGATTGAGCAGTACAAATCGGGAGGCATTCCAGATTTTGTTGGCAAAGTTGCGGGCGGCCTCCACACTGGCACTTTCACCCGTTTTACGATCATAGGCAATGCGGACATCTTGGCCCGTCCCCACCACTTCTTTGACCAAGGCATAGCGCAAAGCATCAGTGCCATATTTATCCAAAAGATCTAGGGGATCGATACCATTGCCCTTGGATTTAGACATTTTGGCCCCATTTTCATCCCGCACCAGGCCATTGATATAGACCTCTCGAAATGGGATTTTGCCAGTCAAATGGGATCCCATCATGGTCATCCGGGCCACCCAAAAAAAGATAATATCGAATCCCGTAGACATCAAAGCATTGGGATAATATCGCTCCAGATCGGGGGTGTGATCGGGCCAGCCCAGGGTGGAAAAGGGCCACAAACCGGAGCTAAACCAAGTATCCAAAACATCGGGATCCTGCTGGACTGATTCCACCTGGGATCCAAATTGGGCGCGAGCTTGGGTCAGGGCATCCTCTGCATCGGGTGCAACCACAAAAGCCTGCGGATCCTCTGGGATTTGGCCCTCGATCACGGGATACCAGGCGGGGATCTGATGGCCCCACCACAGTTGACGAGAGATACACCAAGGGCGCAATTTTTCTAGCCAGCCGGTGTAAACCTTGGTCCATCGCTCTGGAAAAAAGACGGGATTGGTATTTTGATTTTCTTCTTCCAAACATTGAGCGGCCATGCTGGAGACATCACAAAACCATTGGATCGACAGCAATGGCTCAATCGGCACCCCGCCCCGATCACTGTGGGGCACAGTATGGGTGTAATCTTCGATCTTGTCTAAGAGACTATTGCTGGCGAACCATTCTACTACTCGTTTGCGGGCCACAAACCGATCTAGGCCGGTAAAAGGATCCCCATTTTCATTCAGGGTGCCATCTTTATTGAGGATATTGATAAAAGACAGATGATGCCGTTTGCCAATCTCGAAGTCATTGGGATCATGAGCCGGGGTGATTTTGACACAACCGGATCCAAAACTGGGATCCACATAGTCATCTGCAATGATGGGAATCCGGCGATCTTTGATGGGCAATTGGATCTGTTTGCCAATCAGATGTCGATAGCGTTCGTCATGGGGATTCACCGCCACCGCAGTATCCCCCAGCATGGTTTCGGGTCGGGTTGTGGCTACGATCAAATAGGTGTTGGGATCCTGGGCTAAGGGATAGCGAAAATGCCAGAGATGCCCTTGGATTTCTTTGTCATCCAGTTCAATGTCTGAAACCGCCGATTGGGTGGCCGGACACCAATTGACCAGATATTCGCCTCGATAAATTAGCCCTGCTTTGTAAAGGCGCACAAAGGCTTCAATCACGGCGCGATTGAGACCCTGATCCATGGTGAACCGATCCCGGCTCCAATCCAGCGAAAAGCCCATCCGCCGCAACTGACCTTTGATGGTGCCCTGGGATTGTTCTTTCCAGGCCCAAGCCCGTTTGAGAAAAGCCTCTCGGCCCACTTCAAATCGGCTGGTGCCCTCCTGCCGCAACTGTCGCTCCAAAATGGTGTGAACCGCAATGCTGGCATGATCGGTACCCGGCACCCACAGCGCGTTGTAGCCCCGCATCCGCTTGTAACGCACCACCACATCCGGCAGCGTGAAGGCAAAGGCGTGACCCATATGCAAATTGCCTGTGACATTGGGGGGCGGCAGCACCATGCTAAAGGCCTCCCCTGGCTGAGCAGGATCCGCCACATAAAAGCCCCCTTGCTCCCAAAACGCCTGCCATTTGGGTTCAGTCTCAAACGGGTTGTACTGGGTGGCAAGGGTCTCGGCAGTCTTGTCACTGGTGGGGATATCAGAGGTCATGGGCAACTCAACAAAAACTCAATACCAGAGCGCGAATCACCTTACAGACTAGCAGCCTCAGGGGGGATCCCAATCAACCCCGGCTAGTCCCAGCTTTGCCAATCCTGGATCCAGGTGCCCCACCAGGCGGGCGGGCGGCGGCGTTCCATTGTGGCTGCGATCCAGATCAGCCCCAGACCCACCAGGATCCCGATGCCCCAGAGCAGGGCCGGATAGCGGCTGATCAGCAGGGCCGTCTGCCGGAGGATCCCCAGGCCAAAAAAGAGGGATCCAGTCCACAAATAAGCCCGCACCCGCCAGCCCAGCCCCACACCGATCAACAGGGATCCCAATAGCACCGGCCCAAACCCGGCCCACAATTGCCCTGAGGTTTCGATCCAGACCGCCAAGCCTAACAATCCCATCGACAGGGTTCGCAGCCAGTGACGGGTGATGCGGGAGTCAGATTGGTTGAGGGCGGGTTCCAGTCGGGAGACTAAGGCCACCAAAAGGGTGATCGGCAACATCATCAGGCTAAAGGCGTATTCACCTTGCCAGGAAAGCCAGCCATAGCTGCCCCAACCCACCAAAACCAAGCTCACATAACTCAAACGAATTTGGGAGCGGTGAAAGGCTAACCCACCATAGTAGGCCGCCCCCATCCAGACACTGGCCTGATTTACCTCCCAAGCGGTCAGTACAATCGCCAATCCCGGCAGGATCAGACTGCTTTGCTGCCACGGATCCGTCCGCCAGCCCCACCGCTGCCAGGGCAAGAGAGCGTAGAGCAGTCCCAACCCACAGGCCAGAGTGCCGCCCCACACCAGCCAGTCCAAAGCCGGGATCCAGGTTTCAATCATCATCAGCCCGACCCCGACGATCTCGATGGCCGCCCCATAACTCCAGATATCTGAAGATGGATCCTGCTGCTGCCGCGATTGCCAGAGAGCATAAGCCACCAGACCCACCCCCACCCCGATCCAGAGATGGGATCCCAGCAAACTGATGGGCACAAACAATCCCAAGGTCAAGATAGTGCTGGCAAAACCCCAGTTGAGATGCCCCAGGATCCGCATCACAGATCGATCTAGCCCCAATCGGGCGCGGATCCAGAGCGGACAATACCGATAGGCCACCGCCCAACCCAGTCCCAGCAGGCCGATCAGGGCCAATCCATCCGCCACCGTCTCTCCTGCTTGGCGAGAGAGAAACTGGATCAGGGCTTCATACGCTGCCAACGAAAGGCCCATCGCCCCCAGGATCCGCAGCCATCGGTGGCCCCGCTGTCCCAATCCCAGCAACAGGATGGATAGACCCAAGGATCCTAGACCTGCCAGATCCCGATTGAGGGCCAGCAGGATCCAGCCCATACCCCCAAAAATGAGGGGGCCGACCAGTAGGCTAGTCAGCTTTTGGCTTAACTCTGGATCCCTCCGTAACGCGCCATTGCCCACCTGCCAAGCCAGGATCCCCAAGCCCAGATTGGCCGCCCCTGCGATGGAGGCCACCTCCAATGGGTTGAACCCGGCGGATCCCAATCCATAGACCAGGATCCCTTCGGATCCCCAACCCAGAGCGTAGATCAACCCATCCCGCTTCAGATGGGATCCTGAGTTGCCTTCTGTCCAGAGCCGGATCCCGATAGCTGCTGTCAACGGCACAAGGCCAATGCAAATCTCTCCCATCCCCCACTGTGCCGATTCAAAAGATGAGGCGTTCTGAAAAAAACTGTGTAAAAAAGTTGTGGCCAATAGCAATAGCCCGGTCAGGATCCCGCCCCAGAGATCCAAAGCCATCTGCAAAGCTCGGATCCAGGGGCCAGTTTGTTTTTGGACTGCCGCCCGCACCCCCATCAGCCCTGCCACCAATCCAGCCCAACTCCAGAGCCACAACCTTGGAGACAAAAACAGTTCTAGCCACCCCCAAGACAACCCCCAATCCACAATTCCGGCAGCCCCGGCCCCGATCAGATAACCCCAGGTCAACACCCGCTGCCACTGTGGCGGCTCAGGCTTGAAGCGCAGCCAGACCGCCAGGATCCCTGTGCTCAAAAGTAAATGCACCGCCAACAGGGAGGGATCCCAAAAACTGACCAGCAGCAACACCCCCCCCAGCCAAAGCGTCAGCCATTCGGAGGTTTGGGTCAGGATCCCATCGGTATATTGAGGATCCCGGCGTAATCGCTCCGTTAGCACCAGCCAAAGGCCCACATAGGGCAACAGGGTGATCCCCAAGAGGGGCCAACCCCGCCAGCCCAAACTGACCTCAACTGTGGTGAGCAAAAGCCGCTGGACTGGATCAGGCATCACTCGCCAGGTGGCCCAGATTGCCTCGATCCCCACCCCAAACAACAAAACCAGATCCACAGGTCGCCGGGTCTGAGCCAGCCATGCGCTCAACACCCGGATCCCCAGCAGAGCAATACTCAACCGCGAGATCAAGATGTCGTCCCAGCCCGCCAGGATCCAGCTCAAGGCCAGGATCCCTAGCATCCACTCCCATTCCCCAGGTTTTTGGGATCCTAATTCAGCCGGATCCTCGGTGTTGGCAGCGGTTTCAGCAGGATCTTCAGTCTTTTCAGTGGCGTTGTCCGAGGATCCATCCAGGCAAGTCTTTTTCAGCCGTCGCTCGCTCCACTCCCAAGTCACCCAGGCCAGCACCACCGCCAACTGCGAGATCACCAGATCCCCCGCCAGTAGCCCCCGCAACACCAGCAGCGATTCTGCCATCCCCAACAGAGCCAGATGCTTGAGATCATGGGAATACAGCGGACGCAGGATCCCATACAGCACCGTCAGACCGATCCCGGCATAGGTGATCCCCAACGGCCCCCAATCCCAGACCAGCGGCACTGTGGATAACAGGGCGAAATTGACCATCACCCCCAGCGGCAACCAACTCCGCGTCAGCCGATGGGCCGAGAATCCCAGGATCCCAATCGCCCCCATCCCCAGAACCAGAGGGATCCCTAGCGAACTCACAGCCCAACCATTGATCGGCACGAGTAATAGCGCGATCAGCTCTAGGGTCTCCCCTGTCAGTTGCAGGGAATCCTGTCGCTTGGCCCAGCCCGCCGCCCCCAAAAACCCCAAGCTGTAGGCCCATAGGATCCCGTACTGCCCCAATGCTGCCAAGCGATTCCACTGGCTGGCCGCCAATAACCCCGACGACACCACCACCAAAAACAAACCGATCCACAGCAGCCAGCGCACCCCTAGCTCTGCCCCCAGCGACTCCAAAAAACCGGGAGCTTTAGGCACGGGATCCGGAGTTTTTTCGGCGATGGGCGGGAAAATTTCTGGGGCCGACATCGGATCTGGATCCTGTGGGGCTTGGCTGCCCTTGACTGGTTCTGGCTGGATCCTGA
>CAZODP010000012.1:17074-18161 GCA_964578595.1 uncultured bacterium | reverse complement strand
TGGATCCTGATTTGATATTGGCTCTCAATCTCTCGGACTTGGTCTGGAGTGAGCAGCCCCAAGTTCTCCCAATTCTTGAGGCCCATCCGCAAAGTGGCCTTGTTGGATCGCACGGTCAAATCCAGCCGAAAGGTTTGTTGTTCTTCTGCCATTGCTAGACCTGCGCACAAGACACCTCAGTGATATCTCCTGATAAGGTAAAGGGACAAGAAAAATTGCTGAATAGAGTTTTTACTAAAGAGCTTTAGGTTCAATCTGTTGAGAGGAGTTAGGCGTGGGATCCGGATCAGAGCTTTTTCAGCAGCTTGGGCAGATGGGCCGATGGATGGCTGGACATTACAGCAACTTTGAACAAGCTATCGATCAGCCCGCCTGGTTTGCGCATATTCATGTCTATCAATGTCCGCTACCTCAGCAGGTGTTTGGTGAGCTTGAATTGGGTTTTTATGTGGAGCAGTCCTACGATATCTATCCCAATGCCCCCTATCGCCAGCGGGTTTTGCGTCTCTGGGCTGACTCCACCCCTGAGGGTAGCCTGATCAAGATTCAAAATTATGCCCTCAAAACCCCTGAAATCTGGGCCGGATCCGGCAAAAACCTGAGGCAATTAGAGCAGCTTACCGTTGATGATCTGGAAGAACTCTGTGGTTGCATCACAACAGTAAACTGGACAGGATCCTGCTTTAAGGGCCAGAGTATGGCGGGCAAAACCTGTCGTGTGGTGCGTAAAGACCGTGAAACGTACTTGCACAGCGAATTTGAAATCTATGAGAGCCAATTTCGCAGCCTTGACCAAGGGCGGGATCCCGATACCGACAAAGTGATCTGGGGATCCTTGTCTGGCCCGTTTGAATTTGTCAAGCGAGAGGATTTTTCGGGGTATCGTTTCGCTTGACCCGCCGCCATCAACCTCCCGGCCTCAAGTGATAGCCCTTACAGCCCTTCCCTCGATCACTCGCTGTAGTAAATGTACTTCCTAAATCAGTTTCTTAATTCACTTGCGCTGACGAGACTCATGGCCACCTCGATTAACTTATCCAGCGCTTCCGTCTTCTATGGTCTGGATTATTATCCTTGATATATCTGT
>CAZODP010000012.1:0-16974 GCA_964578595.1 uncultured bacterium | reverse complement strand
CTTATCCAGCGCTTCCGTCTTCTATGGTCTGGATTATTATCCTTGATATATCTGTGCTGTGTCGGTGCTATTCTGTATTGCTACAACTCAATGGGCTGTAATCATCAACCCAATCATGAACAGTCACAGGGGATTACTTGAGGGTTTTGAGCCAGGATCCCAGCTTGGAGAGGGCCGTATCGATCAACTCAGGCAACACATTGGCATAGGAGATCCGGATGGCGGGATAGCCTGTTCCATCCGGGAAAAAGCCCGCCCCAGACAGAATCAGGATCCCATCTGCCTCCGCCTTTTGGATCAAGGTGGGCATCAGCGGCCCCCAGGGATCCGGCAATTGCACCCACAGGTACATACCGCCATCGGGCACTGTCCAGCCGGCCCAGTCGGGGAAATGACGTTCTAGGCCATGCAAAACCAAATTGCGGTTGTGGTGAAGCTGGGCGTGAACCTTTTGCAGGTGACGGCGATAGTGCCCCTGGGACAGATACTGACTCACCACCGCTTGGGTGATGGTGGGGGTATGAATATCGGTGAGATAACGCTGTTCTAGCAAGGCTTGGCGGTGGGCGGGGGGCACCACCAGATAGCCCACCCGTAGCCCTGGTGATAGCACTTTTGAAAAGGTGCCCACATAGGTGACCCAACCCTCAGGATCCAAGACCTTGAGGGGGGGCGGCGGACTGCCAAAATGTAGCCCCTCATAGGCGTTGTCCTCCAGAATGGGGCACTCGTAGTGACGGGCCAGGGCTAACAATTGTCGCCGATGGGCCTCTGGGGTGGTGATGCCAGTGGGGTTGTGCAGTGTGCTGATGGTAAAGATCAATCGGGGGCGATGACTCTCCAGGTACTGGGCCAGTAAGTCCAGATTCATCCCTTCTCGATCCATCGGGATCCCGATAATCCGGCAGCCCACCTGCTCAAAAATCGGCAACACACTAAAAAAGGTCGGACTTTCCACCACCACCCAGTCGCCTGGCTTGAGAAAATGCCGGATCGCCAGCGAGAGTCCCTGCATGGCCCCATTGACGATCAGGATATCCTCAGGGTTGGTTTCCAGCCCCACCTGCAGCAACAAATGGGCCACTTGTTGCCGCAGCCGCTCATCCCCTCCAATGGCGTCATAGGCATAAAATGCCTCCGCATCCCCCGCCACCCGTCGAATCATCCGGGCTAGATCCTCCGGGGGGTGCTTGGGAAAGGCGCAACTCAGATCCACCCATCCGGGCTGTTGTCTGGCCTGGATAGAACGGGCATAGACCGCAAAGGGCCGATTAGCCTGAGTTTCACAGACCACCACCTCTTGCTCAGGAGCAAAACAACAGGGTTGCTCTGGATCCGGCACCTGAGCCTCCACCACAAAATAACCGGATCCTGGACGGGCACAGATGCTTCCCTCTGCCACCAAGCGGTCATAGGCTTCTAGCACCGTCAGCTTGTTGACCTGTAAGGTTTTGGCCAGCGACCGAATCGAGGGCAACCGCTCCCCAGCCACCAAAGATCCTGACTCAATCAGGGCTTGGAGCCGCTCCTGAATCTGGAGATACATCGGCTGGGCTGATTGTCGATTGAGGGGGATCCGCATAGAACTTTGGTAAAAACTGACCTGTAAAAACTGACTCAGGTTGTGGACAGTAGCCTAGTCCATCCTCCCCAACATTGAGATGGTACAGTTTCTAGGATCCTTGGCTAGTACAGTCCCAAAACTCTACAACTGGTCTAGCTGAAATGAGCGGAAAGTGTATCTACTGCCCTACCTGTCCTCAAGCCATAGTGGGAACCATCCGTCAAAACTGATCTCGGAGACTCAGACTATGGAACGCATCTGGATCACTGCATCACAAAAATTGGATCCAAAAGAGTGGCACTCGCCTAGTCTTTTGCAGCGGATCCAGCGACAATCGTTGCTCTACATAAGGTCGATTATTGTTGTCTCTAAAAGGTGGTTTCAGGGCAGCGTCTCTTCCCTTAATGAGCCATGTATCAGAGTCAAAAAAGGTCGAGACAATCAATCCATTTGGCAAGTTTGGGATCCCCACAGACAAGAGACCCTTTATCTATCATCTGAAGATCAAGTTCGCACTTGGCTAGAAACTCGCTACTACGATTGCCACTGAGGCATGAG
Organism: uncultured bacterium; assembly: GCA_964578595.1. Lineage (GTDB taxonomy): Bacteria > Cyanobacteriota > Cyanobacteriia > Thermostichales > Thermostichaceae > JAAUUM01. The sequence continues at coordinate 14,852 of CAZODP010000012.1, read as the reverse complement.
ATATAGCCCATTGAGTTCTTGAGGGCTAGGATCCTGGCATGGGGATGGTGGGACTTGAACCCACACGATCTTGCGATCAACAGATTTTAAGTCTGCAGCGTCTACCATTCCGCCACACCCCCAGATCAGACTCTTAAGTTTAATCAGATATGGATAGAAAGGCTAGAGTACGGATCCTGTTGTTTGGGTGATGCTCCCATGACTGGGTTACCCCGCCGTTACTGGCAAGAGATGACCACGGCTGAGTTTGCCACTCTCGATCCGGAGCGGTTGATCGCGGTGTTGCCGGTGGCGGCGATTGAACAGCATGGCCCCCATTTGCCGGTGGCGGTGGATGCCACCCTCAATCAAGGGATCCTCCGACGTGCCCTTGAGATCATGCCGGCTGAATTGCCCGTTAGTATTTTGCCGATGCTGCCGATTGGCAAAAGTCCTGAGCACCAGGGCTTTCCCGGTACATTGAGCTTGAGGGCCGAGACCTTGATCCGGTTATGGACCGAAATCGGCGAATCGGTGGCCCGGATCGGGGTGCGCAAGCTGTTAATTTTTAATTCCCATGGGGGGCAGCCGGAGATCATGAATATCGTGGCTCTGGATCTGCGGATCCGCCTCAAAATGCTGGTGGTCAAGCTCAACTGGTTTGGGCCAGGGATCCCCAAGGGATTGTTTAGCCCTGCCGAAGAACAGCACGGGATCCACGCCGGAGCGATCGAAACCTCCATGATGCTTCACCTGGATCCTGAGCGGGTGCAGATGGAGCAGGCTCAGGTCTTTCGGTCTAGCCGTCAAGATCACCAGCAGGATTATCTGTTTTATCGGCCCAAAAGTGGGGTGGGTTTTGGCTGGGCCGCTCAGGATCTCAATCCCAGTGGGGCCTGTGGCGATATCACCGAAGCCAGTGCCGATAAGGGAAAACAACTGGTGGATCACGCCGCCCGGATCCTGGTGCAGGTATTGGAAGAGATGGATCACTACCCTCTCTCACTACTACGGGATCCGCCTATGGATCCAAGATCAGAGCCTTGACCCCAAAATCCACTCCACTAATGCCAAAGTCCTGCTCCAACACCAGTGTGTAGGAGGAAGGCTGTTCATCTCGGATGGTATTGGCGACAAAATCGGCAAAACTGGAAACCCGTGTCCCCACATTGGGCAACCCAGGCTGGGCACATCCGGCCCCAAAACTGACCAAGCCCGCGACGGCTAGGCCACCCCGTCCATCCGCCACCAGCATCGGGCTGCCACTGTCCCCCCGGCAGGCATCTTGCCCCCCCTGAGGCGCAAGGGTACAAATCATACTGTCCAAAATCCGGGATCCGTAGATATCGGCAACAGCCGGATCCGTTTCAGCAGCGGCAGCACAGGCCTCGTTGCTGATGATCGGCACCTGCACCTGCTGCAAAATATCCGGGAAACTGGGCTGAAAACCGGTTGGACGAGGAAAAGGCTCCGCCGTGGTGCTGCCCCAGCCGATCAAAATAGCTGGGATCCCGGCCTCCGCCCGATTAGCCGTCAGTGGCCCCAAGAGAGTAGCCGTGGAGATGGACGGCAAGGAGCGAGGGGGTCGAGCCAGCCTCAGCAGTCCAATGTCATTGCCCTCCAGCAAATCACCCGAAAACCCTGGTTCCTGAATCAGCTCCCGCACCGGGATCCGTTCTCCCCCGGTCGAAATCTGATTGGTTCCCACCAGCACCTCCACCCGCTGCACGGGCACATCCTGCTCCCGACTGGAGGCATCATAAAAGCAGTGGGGCGCGATCAACACCCACTCCGGCGCGATCAACGTCCCTCCACAAAACAGCGAAGACCGCCCCGCAATGTTGGTGACAAACAGCCCCACGTGCCAGGGATATTGCTCAAACTCAGCATCGGTTCCCCCGACAATTTTGGCCACCGGATCCGAGAGGTCTGGTGGGGAGAGGTTGATCAGCTTTGGATCCTCACCCCCAAAGATTGATCGAACTGTCGGGGAGGGGAAAAGATTTTGGCCAGGAAAGGTGACCACCTCATCAGGTCGGGGGATAACCCGCACAGTGTAGTTTCCCGGTCTCAGGTTGCTAAAGCGATACCGTCCTTGAGCATCAGTGGTTACCGTCGGCTCCCCTGGGTCTGGGCGACTATTGCCATTGAGATCCAAAAAGACTGGCACCCCTGCTGCCGGAGGATCCTCCCCGGCCGTAAACAGTCCGTTGCCCCTGAGATCCTCAAAGACCTGGCCCTGAATGGCGTTAGGGGGAGGCAAGTTAGGATCCGGTGACGGTGATGGTAGAGGCGGCAATGGCTCAATCACCACAGGCGTAGGACTGCTTCCATCCCCCCCACAGGCGGTCAGGATCCCCACTCCGGCCACTATCGAAGCCCAAAAGATCCCCATTTGGAGGTGGATCCGAGTCAAACGAGCAGCCATAGCCATAGCCTCTGGGATGTCCTGTGGGTGTCCAGCCTACGGATTGTCTCACACAGACGAAGTCTACCCCATAGGATCTGCCGCACAATGGATGGGGATCCCAGTCCATCAGCAGAGGGCGATACAGTTGTGGTGGCCCGTGGAGTTTGACTGGTTGGCTGCCTCAGCCTGCCACCCCCGAATGGCCCAAGCCTGAATGGCCTAAGCCCGATCCGCAACAGCAATGGGTGGAGCAACTCAGCCGCCTGGTGACGGTCTTAACATCTCAACAGCGCAACTAAAGAAGCGCAACTAAAGATGGGATCCGGGCAGTGGTGCGGCAGTTAGCTGTGTTGAGGGATACCCTAGATTTAGGTTTCTATTCAATGGCTTTGTTCTAAAAAGCTCAATACCAAGACATGACACAAACGTTTTCTCCTGATCTCACCCAACCGTTTGCCTCCTGGCAGCACGGCTACGCTCATACCAACGGGATCCAGTTGCACTATGTCACCCAAGGCAGCGGCGAGTTGGTGCTGTTGCTGCACGGGTTCCCGGAGTTTTGGTACTCGTGGCGGCATCAGATCCCGGCGTTGGCGCAGCGATTTCGGGTGGTGGTGCCGGATCTAAGGGGCTACAACGATTCGGATAAGCCCAGTGGAGGCTATGACTTGGCCACCCTAACCGAAGATGTGCGGGGGCTGGTGAGCCATTTTGGATCCGAGCAGGTGCGGGTGGTGGCCCATGACTGGGGTGGGGCCATTGCCTGGTACTGGGCACAGCATTATCCAAATCAGATTCAACGATTGGCGGTACTCAATTCTCCTCATCCAGCCTGTTTTCGCCGAGAATTATTGAGCAATTTAGAGCAGTTGCGCCGCAGTTGGTATATGTTTGCGTTTCAGATCCCATTTGTGCCGGAATGGATCCTGCAACGGGGCCTATCCGATTGGGTAAAACGGATTTTTCAAGAAACATCGGTGCGCAAAGGAGCTTTTACCAGCCGGGATCTCAAAATGTATGAGCTAGCCCTCGAAAAACCGGGCAGTTTAACAGCCGCCATCAATTATTACCGACAGCTTTTTAATTTGAATACCATTCGTGAGCTACTGCTGGAGCCGATGAGACAAATTATGGCTCCGACTCTGTTGATTTGGGGAGAAGAAGATTTCGCCCTGCATCGCAGTCTGACAGAGGATATGGAAGGCTTGTTTGCCCAGCCCCTACGCCGTGAGTTCATTCCTGAATGTGGCCATTGGTCACAACAGGAAGCTCCCCAGACCGTCAACCGCCTCTTACTGGAGTTTTTGGATTAGATAATTTTTAACTACACATGAATCAAATAACAATGGCCTAACGGATTAACGGCTGGATCTTAACGACTGGATCCCGGTGTGGCCGTAGGCTGAGGGGTCTGCTCCTGCTGCAGGTCTGCTTCGCCTCGGTCAAAGATTTCGATATTCCACTGACCCAGACCATTGCTCTCAAAGGCGATCAGGCGACCGTTGCCACTGATGGTAGGATTGCGGACATCCCCAGGGATCCGGTTGCTGATATTGCGGACGCGACGGGTTTGGCGGTCGTAGAGAAATACATCTGACTTACCCAGGGCATTGGAGACATAGACGATATAGCGACCATCGGCACTGATATCCGGCATCGAGGCAGCCACCTCGCGGGCATTGAGGCCAGGCAGATCCACCAGTTGGTTGGCCTGGACATCGTAGAGATAGATGGCCTGGGATCCTTGGCGAGCCGACGAAAACACAAGGTAGCGGCCATCCGCGCTAAACTGTGGCTCTTGATCCGGAAAAATACTGTTCAGGCCCGCATTGGATAGGCTAGGCCGAGGGGTCTGAAACCCACGCGGAGCACAGCTCACCATCAGGATCCCGGCTACTGCCATCAAGGGCGGAGCCAGAACCTTTCTTACAGCGGCTACAGCGGTTTTTGTTGCAGGGTTTGCCATAGATTTCATCACCCTCACGGTGCCTATTTTTGGATATTTTTGGATTGGTACCATCAGTCTGTCTCAATTCAGCAGCGCCTGACCAGGGGAGCGAGAGCAGATCGCCCTTACAACAAATCACAAAGAGACTTATGCCTGAGGAGGACGGGATCTGGTAGCGTGGAAAAAAATCGGTTTTAACAAGAGGGATCCCTGTCATGAGTATTGTGTTTCAAATCGCTTTGTTAGTATTTGTGTTGTACTCCCTGACCTTAGTGGTGGCGGTGCCGGTGCTCTACAGCTCAGCTAGCAACTGGTCAAAGGCCAAAGGGGTTCTGTTGGGCGGATCCTTGGTCTGGGTGCTGATGGTGATCGGGGTCGGCGTTCTGAACTTCCTGAAGTAAGCTGTTCTTGCTCCACCTGACTTGATTGGCCTACCCCTGGATCCCTATGGCTGTTTATGAAGGCAATCTGATCGGTTCGCCCGATCTACGTTTTGCGCTGGTGATTGGACGGTTTAATGACCTGATCACCGGCAAACTACTGGATGGCTGTCAGGATGGCCTCAAACGGCACGGCATTGACGTGGATCCCCAAGGTTCTCAGGTGGATTATGTCTGGGTGCCAGGCAGCTTTGAGATTGCGATGGTGGCCCGCCAGTTGGCCCAGAGCCACCGCTATGATGCCGTAATCTGCTTGGGGGCGGTGATTCGCGGCCAGACCCCCCACTTTGACTATGTGGCCGCCGAGGTCTCCAAAGGCATTGCCGCTGCCAGTATCCAAACCGGGATCCCGGTGATCTTTGGGGTCTTGACCACCGACACCATGCAGCAAGCCCTCGAACGAGCCGGCATCAAAAATAATCTGGGCTGGGAATATGCCAGCTCCGCCCTAGAAATGGCCACCTTGATGCGGCAGATGCACCGACTGATGCCCGAAACCGCTCCTTCTTTGCCTGCGGGGGCCAAACAACTCAAATCGGGGACAGGATCCCTCAATGTCACTGCGGTGGTCGATGAAGCGGCTGGCTCCTAGCAGGATCCTGAGGGTCAAGCCATCACTGACTAAAGTATTCGAGTCATTGCCACAAGCCGTCAAAACAACCCCTCAAAACTGTAAGATCTGCCTACCTGTGGCCACCAATGCCCATCAACCCTGAGCTGTTTTATGATTCCAGGTGAACTCTTTCCAGCCGATGGAGAAATCCTCCTCAACCCCGACAAAGTGGCGATTGAACTGGAGGTCGCCAATAGTGGGGATCGTCCCATCCAAGTGGGATCCCATTTTCATTTTTTTGAGACCAATTCAGCCCTGATCTTTGAGCGAGCACAGGCCCGGGGGATGCGGCTGGATATCCCGGCGGGCACCGCAGTGCGTTTTGAGCCGGGAGATACCCAATCTGTGCGGCTAGTGCCCTATGGCGGATCCCGACAGGTCTATGGGTTTAATGGCCTGATTGAGGGATCCTTGGATTTGGATTAGGCAAGACGATTTAGCACAGATAAAATCACAGCTCAAAGTCAACGAGCTAATTCAAGTCTTGGACCGAAAACGGCGTTTCTTCCGCCGAGCAATTGCCTTGCGCTTCTCTTTTTCGAGGGGGGTTTCAAAATGGCGGTTCTTCTTCATATCAGAAAAGATCCCGGCTTTAGAAACCTGCCGCTTAAATCGTCGAAGGGCCGATTCGATATTTTCGTTTTCGCCCAAAATGACTTGAGTCATGCTGTGATGTCCTAAATAAGTCAGTAAAGTTGACAGTCCCTAAAACAAAACAGACTGCTAGACAGCGAGACTTTACCACGGCAAACAACTGCCGTAGCCAAAGCCCTTAGCTGCTAGAAGCCTGTTTTAGTTTTCAGTTGTACAGAACTCTGTCTGTTCCTCTAATACTCAGGTGATAGATATCAAGAGCATGATCCCCACCCGCAATCTTGAAATAACCACAGGAGATAGAGATCCAAACAGAGTTCCACCAGGTCGTGTTTGAGGTCAATGCTCAAAACCTATTCAGCCCTTTGGGGCTAAATCAGTAACGGCCACCGCCACCGCCTTGACGACGGTTGTTATCCCAGCCGCCGCCGCCACCACCACCGTTGCCACCCCGGGTGTTTTCGCGGGGACGGGCTTTATTGACCCGCAGGTCACGGCCCATCCATTCGGCTCCATCGAGAGCATCAATAGCAGCTTGCTCTTCGGCATCCGTGGCCATGTCCACAAATCCAAACCCGCGCATCCGATTGGTTTCGCGGTCAACAGGCAATTGCACCCGCTTAACGGTGCCATATTCCGAAAAGACTTCGGTAATATCCTGCTCAGAGGCCTGATAAGACAGGTTTCCAACGTAGATCGACATCGACAACTCCATGAAAAAGGTAACGAGAATCGAGAAATCGGAGCGTGGACATCAATCTGAAAGAAATCAAGCTGACCAAACCCAACGTAACACCGAATGCCCTCTCACCTTGCCATTATAGGAGGCGGCCTAGTCTAAGCCAAGTCCTCTAGGCTACTCCCTGTGCCCCTTCACAATTACTTATGATGGCGTTACATCGTGCATGGCCTCAGCCAGCAGTTGGGCAACCTCAGGCCGCGAGAATTGGGGGGGGGGCACCTGTCCTTGACGCAACATTTCCCGCACTTTGGTGCCTGAAAGATGGATCCTTTGTTCAGGGGAGCTGGGGCTGGTTTTGGCGGTGGCCATCGTCTCTGTCACGGTGCAATAAAAGGCGTGCTCAAACTTGAGGGGCAGGATCCCTAGCTCAGCCGCATCAAACTCATCAAAAATGTGTTGGGCGGCGTAGGTGCCATAGTAATCGCCAACGCCAGCGTGGTCGCGGCCCACTATAAAGTGGGTACAGCCATAGTTTTTGCGGACTAGAGCGTGAAAAATCGCTTCGCGGGGGCCGGCGTAGCGCATGGCGGCGGGGTTGATGGCCAGGATCACCCGGTCACGAGGGTAGTATTTTTCTAACAAAACTTCATAGCAGCGCATCCGCACATCGGCGGGAATGTCATCACTTTTGGTGACCCCCACCAGAGGATGAAGAAATAGCCCATCCACAATTTCGAGGGCACATTTTTGGATGTACTCGTGGGCGCGGTGAATCGGATTACGGGTTTGAAACCCCACCACAGTTCGCCAGCCCTTGGCTTGAAACATCCGCCGCGCCTGGAGGGGATCAATCTGATAGTCAGCAAACAAAGGATGGGGATCCCGTTGCAGCAGGGTGATCGATCCTGCCAGATAGATGGATCCCTGTTCATAGAGCACCTTGACTCCAGGATGAGCGGCTTCGGTGGTGCCGTAGACCTGCTGGGCTTCGTAGGCTCTGTCGTAGCCAAACTTTTCGGTCAGCACGAGCAGGCCGACTGGGGATCCGGTGGCTGAGAGCAGAGCGATCTCTTGGCCAATCTCCAGCCTATCGGCGGTATCCGGATCCACAGGCAACGTGATCGGAATCGACCAAGGCAGGCCATGGGTTAGCCGCATTGAGGTAACAACACTGTGATAGTCCTCTTGGCCCATAAATCCGGTCAGGGGACTGAAGCCGCCAATGGCGATCATCTCCAGATCCGATTGAGTCCGCTCACTCAGGGGGATAGCCGTAAGCTGCGACCATCGCCGCAAAATCTCCTGCCGTTCCTCAGCACTGGCCACCCGCTGCACCAGGGATCCTCCATGAGGTGCGATCAAGCCCGTCTCCGCAAAACCCACAACCTGCTCTCCTACTGGCGATACATTGTCTAGTCTCCATCAAAAGAGCAGGATCTAACGCGATTTTTAATAACGCGCCCACTATGCCGACCCTGACTCCCCTCTCCCTGCAAGATGCTCCCTCTCTAATGTTCAGCAACGCCGGGGTGTCTTTACCGAACTGAAACCCGCAAGGATCCGGGTTGAGAGAGATTCCCCACAAGCTGGATCCCTCTCTGATTGGCATCCAAATGTCGAGCGATCAGATATAGCGTTTCAATCCGATCTGGAGAGCCGATCTGATTGGCTAACTCCGCCAAACTCAGGGATCCGCCACTGGCCTTGACTGCATCTAGCAGCTTTTTCTGAAGGTCTAAAACCGATTCGGCGGCTTTTTTGCCTGCTTCGACCCCTGGCTGGTGATAGGCATTGATATTGATCAAGCTGGCATAAAGGCCCACCGCTCGTTCATAAAGCGCAACCAGAGCACCCACAGAACGAGGATCCACGGTCGGAATGGTGACGGTGATCGATTGGCGACCATTGTCGTAGAGGGCACCTCGCGTCCCCTGCAAAAATCCACTCAAGTAGTCGCCACTGGTCACCCCTGGATCCAGTTCGGGTGAGGCTCCTGAGCGGTCTTGCAGAACCTCAATGAAGGTGGCAAAAAAATTGGGGATCCCGTCTCGAAGCTGCTGCACATAGGCGTGTTGGTCGGTGGATCCTTTGTTGCCATAGACGGCGATCCCTTGGTTGACTCGATTGCCATTCAGATCCAGCTCTTTACCCAACGACTCCATCACCAGTTGTTGCAGGTAGCGGCTAAATAGCAGCAGCCGATCTTTGTAGGGCAGCACCACCATATCCTTGAGACCATGCCCCTCCCCCACCACATACCAGGCCAGAGCCATCAATGCCGCCGGATTGGATCTGATCTCAGGCCTGCGGGTCGCCTCATCCATCTGGGCTGCCCCCGCCAAAAAAGCCCGAATATCAATACCCTGTAGAGCCGCAGGCAACAGTCCCACCGACGACATCACCGATGTGCGCCCCCCCACCCAGTCAAAGATTGGGAAAGTGGACAGCCAGCCCTCTGAGCGGGCCAATGCCTCTAACTTGCTGCCGGGGCCAGTCACCGCCACCGTATGACCAGCCCAAGTCAGTCCAGCCCGTTCCACCGCTAAGCGGATCTCTGCCATACCGTTATTGGGTTCGGGGGTGCCGCCGGATTTGGAGACCACCGCCACCAAGGTCTGGGCCAAGTCAGATCCCAACGGAGCCAGGATCCGGTCGATACCATCGGGATCCGTATTGTCCACAAAGTCAAGACTGAGAGGGGGATCCGTAGCCGCCAACGCCTGACTGACAAACTGCGGCCCCAAAGCGGATCCGCCGATGCCAATCCAAAGCAGATGCCGAAACCGTTGGCCCTGCGGGGTCAAGATCAGGCCGCTGTGAATATCTCTGGCAAACTGCTCAATCCGGCTGATGGCCGCCTCAATCTCAACCCTGATATCACTACGGGGGGCCAGCTCCGGTGCTCTGAGCCAATAGTGTCCCACCTGCCGCCGCTCATCGGGGTTGGCAATGGATCCCTGTTCCAGAGCCTGCATCTCCCCAAACGCCTTAGCAAAAGCAGGCTCCAACGCTATCACCTGGGCCGCCTCAAACTGGATCCGACTGATATCGAGATACAACCCCAGCTCAGAATGGTAGTAGAGCCAATCTTGATATCGCTGCCAGAGACTGTCGGCCTGCATCGGTCGCCCTCATGTGGTGTAACGCTACTCATACGCTACCAATCTAGCGGAGTTCACCCACCACTAAAAATCCACAAAAAATGGGAAAGGCTGAACGAATCTCAACTGGGGATCCGTCTAGCCTGACTGAGGTATGCTGACTCCTGCTTTGGGATGGGGCAGCTCTAGCTCTGTCTAATCAGGACTAACTAGAAGGTCAAGCTGTGCCGTCAGTCGGCAGACCGATGGTCTATGTACCCTCAACCCAGCTTCAAAGCACTCAAAACATGATGTCGTCTTCGGTTTGCCCCCAAACTCCCCAAATGATGGCACCAAAAATAGCGGTGTAGACCCACACCATTGGGCTGACCCCAAACAACTCTTCCATGCTTTTGACCCCTGTTCTTGAATTTGTGTTACGTGGTTGATGCACTGCGCAATTGAAAGGTTACGCAGCTAAAGAGTTTGTCTTATATGCTCCAAGTATCGTCACGTTTCGTTACAGTGTCAATGTTGATTCTCATCCTGAGCTGCTCTTATCGCAGGATCCTAGATGGTAAAAACCTCTCAAGGCCTCTCTGAGACTGGGATCTACGCTTTCCAAGAAAAATCGGGCAATCGATTCAAGCTGTTAGCCTGAGAGCGGAACTCTTTAAGATCGAGTCAGATCAAGCGAGATCAAGTGCCCATGACGGCCTCCCCTTCAGACCTATTGGCAGCAGAACGGCTGCTGTTTGAGCCTGTCTCACCGGATCCGGAGGCGGTGGCGGTGGTCTACGCCTTCCCCAATACCTACACGGTGGGCATCACCAGCCTGGGCTACCAGATGATCTGGCAACGGTTTGCCCAACGCGCTGATGTGGCCGTCACCCGGCTATTTACGGATTTACAGGATGGATCCCTGCCTGGGCAGCCTGATCTATTTGGCTTTTCGGTGTCCTGGGAACTGGATTATGTCAATATCTTGAGTCTGTTGGAGCAGCAGGGGATCCCGATTTGGAGTCAAGAGCGGGGGGATTCGGATCCGTTGATATTTGGGGGTGGGGCGGTGCTGACCGCTAATCCTGAGCCATTTGCGCCCTTTTTTGATCTGATCTTGATGGGGGATGGGGAGGGCCTGATCGAAACTCTGGTGGAGGCGATCAAACCGCTGCGGGGGCTGGGCCGTCAGGCAAAATTGCAACAATTGGCTCAGGTGCCAGGGATCTATGTGCCCAGTTTCTATGAGGTCACCTATGCCGGGGATCCGGTTGCGGCGATTCAGCCTCTGGAAGCTGGGATCCCGACCCAAGTGGCCAAGCATCTCTACCGGGGAGAGCAGCTCTCCACATCCAGTGTGGTCACAGTCCATGCCGCCTGGCCCGATATCTACATGGTGGAGGTGGTGCGCAGTTGCCCAGAGATGTGCCGCTTTTGTCTGGCCAGTTACCTGACATTGCCCTTTCGGGTGGCCCCGGTTCAAAATCACCTGATCCCAGCCGTCGAAAAAGGCCTAGGGGTGACCCGGCGGCTGGGACTCTTGGGGGCTTCTGTGACCCAGCATCCCCACTTTTCAGACCTATTGGAGTATCTGGCCCAGGACGCATTTGCGGATGTGCGGGTGAGTGTGTCTTCGGTGCGGGCGGGCACGGTCACCCCACGGCTGGCCCAGATATTGGCGGAGCGCGGATCCAAAAGTCTGACCATTGCTGTGGAGAGTGGATCCGAACGATTGCGCCACGTGGTCAACAAAAAACTCGAAACCGCCGAGATCCATCAAGCTGCTGCCGCCGCCCAAGCGGGAGGACTCAAGGCCCTCAAGCTCTACGGCATGGTGGGGATCCCCAGCGAGCAGGAGGAGGATGTGGCCGCCACGCTGGACATGGTCAAGGACTTGAAACACCGATCCCCTGGATTGCGCTACACCTTGGGATGCAGCACCTTTGTGCCCAAGGCCCAGACCCCCTTTCAGTGGTATGGGGTGGATCCCAAGGCCGAAAAGCGACTGAAATATCTGACCAAGCATCTGCGCTCCGCCGGAATCGACTTTCGCCCCGAAAGCTACAACTGGTCGGTGATTCAGGCTTTGATTTCGAGGGGGGATCGGCGGGTGGCTCAGGTGCTGAATCTAGCCCGTGGCTACGGCGACTCCTTGGGCAGCTACCGACGGGCCTTCAAGGATCTCAAAGGGCAGATCCCACCTCTGGAGTTTTATGTCCATCACAACTGGGATGTGGCCATGACCTTACCCTGGAGCCATTTGCAGGGATCCCTCAGCCCAGAGCGAATCGTGCAACACCAGCAAACCGCCTTAGCCGCCATGGCCCCCGTCTCATGACCTGATACCTTCGGAGAACTTGATGGATCCGAGCGGCGGTGGCTTGATCGGGTTGGCAGGCCCCAAATACTGGGTATCATAGGTTCACCTTAAATCTGGGTCAGTCTAGGTCTATGTCTCTGCGCGCCCTCATCACTGGCATCACTGGCCAAGACGGATCCTATCTGTCGGAATGGCTGTTGGAGCAAGGCTATGAAGTTCATGGCATCATCCGTCGAGCCAGCACCTTCAATACCGATCGGATCGACCATCTCTATGTGGATCCGCACCTGCCAGGGGCCAAGTTATTTTTGCACTACGGCGATCTGACCGATGCCAGCACCCTGCGCCGGATTTTGGAAGAAGTCCAGCCGGATGAGGTCTACAACCTGGGGGCACAGTCCCATGTGCGGGTTAGCTTTGATGCCCCCGAATACACCGTCGATACCGTCGCCCTGGGTACCCTGCGGATCCTGGAGGCCATTCGGGACTACCAACGCCGCACCGGATCCTTGGTGCGCTTTTATCAAGCGGGATCCTCTGAGATGTTTGGCCTTGTCCAAGCGGTGCCTCAGCGGGAAACCACCCCTTTTTATCCCCGCAGCCCCTATGCCTGCGCCAAGGTCTATGCCCACTGGCAGACCGTCAATTATCGGGAAGCCTACGGCTTGTTTGCTTGTAACGGTATACTTTTTAACCATGAGTGTGTGACGGCAGAGACCCCTGTGATCCTGCGTCGAGAAGGGTTGATAGATATCTTACCGATCGAAGATATCGTTCCTCATCGGACAGAGGCTGCTCACGGACATCGCTACACCACCGTTTTGGATCCTGAGCAACAGTTTGAAGTTTGGGATGCTCAAGGTTGGGTGAGTGTGACCTGTATGACCGCCACCTGGAATGGATCCAAGACCCAGTCCAACCTATCGGTTTGTCGCATCGCTGCCCGGGGGGCGGTTTTTCAAGCCACTGCCGAACACTTGGTCTTTGTCAAAAAAAGCATCGCTGAAGGCAGCCAATCCTGTCCCGCTGGCAAGGTGCAGATCGGAGATAATCTGGCTCTGATTGAGTTACCGGATCCCACCGACCAGATCGATCTCACCGAAACCGAAGCCTGGTTACTGGGGATCCTGGTGGCGGAGGGCTATGTCAACACTGAGGGTCGTGCCTATTTCACCAATCAGGATCCCGACCTGCTGGAACGAGTGGAAAACACTTGGCGCAAAGTGACCGGAGGATCCTGTTCTCGCTACATCGCCCCCAGCGGGTTTGAGGGGGGTAGCCCTGTGACCCAACTGCGGCTCAACGGCAATCGTGACTACGGTCGCTATATTCACTCATCCCTCTACACCCGATCAGGTCATAAGCGAGTACCCAAACGGATCCTGAATGCGGGACACCGTGAGCGATTGGCTTTTTTGCAGGGCTTTAATGCTGGTGATGGCCTCAAAAGCACCCCCTGCACCTACGAGTTTCAGGGATTCAAAACCGCATCAGCCCCACTGGCTGCCGGTCTTTACTGGCTGGCCACCCACACCCTTCAGCAGCGGATCATTCTCTGCACCGAGGCCAGAGCAGATCGCCTTTACTATCAGCTCAACCTCAATTCCCCCAATCCCTCGGCCAAAGGACGTCATCTCCAGCGTCCTCTCAGCGAAGTGGTCAAGGCAGATCCGATCGAATACTCAGGCTGGCTCTTTGATCTAGCCACCACCTCGGGTACTTTCCATGCGGGCATCGGCCAAGGCTGGATCCATAACTCTCCCCGTCGCGGTGAAACGTTTGTTACCCGCAAAATCACCCGCGCTGTGGCCGAAATCGTGGTGGGGGATCAAGACAAGCTCTATCTGGGCAATTTGGATGCTAAGCGGGACTGGGGCTATGCCCGCGACTATGTGCGAGGGATGTGGCTGATGATGCAGCAGTCTGAGCCGGATGATTATATTCTGGCTACCGGCGAAACCCATACGGTGCGAGAGTTTGTGGAGCGGGCTTTTGAGCGGGTGGATATCCCCATCGAATGGCGCGGATCCGGCACCCAAGAGCAGGGGATCGATGCCAAAACCGGGCGAATTTTGGTGGAGATCGACCCTCGATATTACCGCCCCAGCGAAGTGGATCTGTTGTTGGGGGATGCCACTAAGGCCAAAACCCAATTAGGTTGGCAACCCAGCGTCACCTTTGCCCAACTGGTGGAAATCATGTTGCAGGCGGATCTCCAAGCAGTGGGCATCAACCTCGGATCCCCCGATTCCCCCTCCGAACGGGCCTTTATTCGCCCCCACATTCGGATCCGCTACGACTAGGCCAGCGTCTGAAGCAGGGTTTGCAGTTGCTCTTGGGTCAGGGTGGTGACCACAAACACCTCCTGAAAGCTGGATCCTTTGCGAGCGATCACCTTAAAGCCCCCCTGAGTCGGCACCGATACCCGCAGCGAGAGCTGAGCAGAGCGGCCTTTGCCCCTGACCTGCCCGATCACCGCTGGGGTCACGGTCTGGATCCCATCACAAGCCGCCAGCCGCCGCAGCACCGGAATCAGTCCCTCCACATAGGTATTGTGGGTGATCACCAAGCGTCCAGCCATCGGGATCCTTAAGCTCTTGAGGACTACAATCAGGTCAGTCTGAATGAGTTCAGTATGACCCCCGAACAGGAACAGTGGCTGATCCAGGCCATCCAAAACCACGACCGGATCCTGGAAAATCAACAGATCCAGATCGCAGAGATCAGAAATGAGATCACTGAGATTAGGGTTGAGATAACCGAGATCAGAAACGAGATCACTGAGA
>CAZODP010000011.1:41481-52564 GCA_964578595.1 uncultured bacterium | reverse complement strand
TAAGGGCGATCTCTCCAGGGTTATTTCATCCCAAGGTTGACATCATCTGGCAAAACTTCAGGCGGAGGGTTATCTTGATTGCAACTCAAACCCCGTGGAGGTCTGACGAAACAATTCGCTGACGAAACAATTAACTAGCGAAAAATTAAATTGACGGCGAATGTTGACACGAGGTACGCAAAGCTAAACATACAAAGCTAAGCACACAAAGCTAAAAAGGCTAAGGAGTAAAAATGCTACAGCGTCTAGGACATCGATTGGTCTCAGTTGCCCTGCTAATCTTGCTCATGGGCACACTTTGTTGGGGGATTGCCCCAGCCCAAGCCGCCACCCACACGGTCAAGATGGGATCCGATAGCGGGCGGCTGGTGTTTGATCCGGCTGTGCTGACCATCGCCCCTGGGGATACGGTGCGCTGGATCAACAACAAAGTCCCCCCCCACAATGTTGTTTTTGATGCAACCAAGATGTCGCAGACCCTGGCGGATCAGTTTTCACATCGGCAATTGTTGGTTCGGCTGGGGCAGGAGGTGGAAACCAGCTTTCCCGATGATCTGGCTCCGGGATCCTATCCTTACTACTGTGTTCCTCACCGCGGGGCTGGAATGGTGGGAACCATCATTGTTCAAGCATCAGATGATTTGGCCTGATTTTAAGGGGTTTTAATTGTGGGAGCAGGTTTGGAGACTTAAAGAGGGGTCTGCCGGGATCCATTCCTCCCAGCAGATCTATTTCAGTCTGTGATGCTCAGTCTGCGATGGCGGACACCTGCTGCCACTCTCGCAGGATCCCAGGAGTCAGGCGCAGTTCCAACGTCTCGGCTGAATCGGTATCCAGAGTTACCACCAATCGAGTCGGAATCTCTGGCTTCAGATCAGCCAGGATAGGCTCCAGATCATATTGCCCCACATTCCCAGGACGCTCTTGAGCTGGGCCAATCAAGTCGGTACGGTCAACGGCAAACCAGTGGTCTCCCAAGGCTGTTTTGATCTCCAGGTTTTGAGGATGCCTGAGATTGGCTTGACCAGGGAACCCCACCAATCGGATCAGAATCAGATCAGGGCCATCGGCACGTTGGCGCCGGAAGCAGATCACCTGCCAGTTTTGGCCGTTGATATCTTTCAAGCTGGATCGAGATTGGGTCAGGATTTGGCCAGGGGCCTCCTGCTGTTGAAATATCGCTGCCGTAGCAGGCAGATCCCTGTTGCTGATCAACACCACTACCGCAAAAAGCAAGAGAGAGGCGGTTATTGTTTTGATCAAAATAGCAAACCAAGTCCAAACTCTAAACATTGTCATGATCCCGCCTTTTCTAAACTAATCGCATCCATCAGTTCAGGGATAAACACTGCATACATTCCCCGCAGATCCCCAGCTTTGAAGTCATAGGCCAAGTCTTGAGGATAGCGATCCAGAACAAATTGAGGCCGGGATCCCTGCGATCCATGACAGGCCAGACAGCTTACCTCAACGTTGATCCTGCGATAGTAACGGGTTCCCATTTGGCCATCGAGTTGTTCTTGGCTCCAAAAGCCGAATAGGTTGGGATCCTGTTGAAAGCGGTCCAGGGCGATTTGGGCCTGTGGTGTATCGGGGGCATGGTTGGGATTGCGATATTTCTGGGCTATTTGCTTGACCTGCCAGCCATTTTCTTGGCTGAGGGTTTGGGCCTGCACAGCCACGGGGCGACAGACTTGCTTGAAGGTTTCCCCAGTGACTGGGTCGGTGGATCCTTCTAGGCTGCTCGCCAGACCTTGGCGCAACTGATCCAGATACTCCACCGATTCCACCACTTGGGACAAAACCATCGGATCCGGTTGGGCCAGAGCCGGTGTGTTGCTGAGCATCCCACCCGCAACCATCAGCAGGATCAGGGCACTCAGCCCCTTGATGGAGGGGAACCCCATGAGCTGTTCTTTGAGCCGTTGGATCGGCCTTTGGAGCATTGCGGACAATATGGTCAGGATTCTAATCATGGTCTCTCCCAAAGAGAATGTGTGAGATGAGGGATGGATTCAAATCATCAAATCTAAGTCAGGGCTAGAGCTGGGATTGGCATTGGCTCAACACTAACACTAGGGGTTAAGGGTCAAAATCATCGCTTTTCCAGACAGTCTATAATCTACTTTTAGGATAGTCCTAAGAGGGGATTCACAACTTCTGACAATCTGGGATCCTGACTTACAAATTCCCTTTGATCGCCATAGTACCAGAGGGGAATCACCACCAATGTCAGGGCAGAAGAGGTGATCATGCCACTCAGGAGTGTCCAGGCCAGACCGGACCAAACCGGATCCGATAAAATTGGCAATGTTCCCAGCATCGTGGTGATACTGGTCAGCAGAATAGGCCGAAAACGAACTGCCCCTGCTGCCAAAATCGCAGTCTCCAGAGGGATCCCCATTGCCCGCTGTTCTCCAATAAACTCCAACAAAACGATGGCATTACGCACCACAATACCAGCCAGGGCGATCACCCCAATCATGGCGGTTGCACTAAAATAAACCCCATTCAAACTAAAGCCCACCAGGATCCCAATCAAGGCCAGCGGAATACTGCCCAAAATGATTAAAGGGATCTTAAAACTGCGAAACTGCCCCACTAAAATGACATAAATTAACAGGACGGCTACCGCCATTGCCAAGCCCAAGTCTCGAAAGACATCGAGGGTCAATTTCCACTCCCCATCCCATTGGATCCAATAGCCTGGGGGCAGGGGGTTTTGCCAAAAATACATCAGTTGATCGAGCACAGCATAGACGGAGGAGCGATCGGCCATTTCCCCCATCACATAGGCCACAGGTCTTTGATCTTTATGAGAGATCGGCTGATCCGCCACTGTCTGGGTGAGGTGCACCACCTCCGTCAATGGCACTAGGGATCCGGAGGGGGCAGGCAGTTGAATCCGACTCAGATCCGCGATCCCTTGGCGAGCTTGATCGGCGTAGCGCACCACAATTCCCACGGGGCTTAGCTCCCCCGGCAGTTGCAAAATACTGGCCGTGGATCCGCTCAGGGCCAGATTGAGAGTTTGAGTCACATCCGCGGTGGTCAGCCCAGTCCGGTTAATCCGCTCTCGATCCACCGTCAGGGTCAATTGTGGCAGCTCGTTTTTAACGGAGTCATCGATATCCACCACACCCTTGGTATCAGCAAATACCTGGCGCACCGCTTTGGCCTGCTGCCGCACCTGCTCGTAGTCCGGCCCATACACCTCCGCCAACAAAGTGGATCGTACCGGCGGGCCGGGTGGATCCTCCACCAGTTTGAGAATCCCATTATGTCCTTCAGCGACCGCCTGCAAAACAGGTCGCAATCGCAGCACAATCTCCTCGGACTCCACAGTGCGTGCTTCAGGCTGGCTCAGGTGTAGACGGATATCTGCCACATCCTCGCCCCCTCGCCCGGATCCACCCCGCAAGAGACTGTTGAAATCAATCGGGGATGCCACTCCCACGTAGGTTTCAAAACTGACAACCTCAGGATCCGTCATCAAAACCTGTGCTAGCTCCTGCACCACCTGGTCTGTGGCCTGTAGCTCCGTTCCCAGTGGCATGTCGAGCTGCACCAAAAAGGTATCCTTGTCCGCCTTGGGCAGCATCCGAAATTGCACCACCTGCATCAAGGGCAACCCAAAGCTGGCTAGCAATAATCCCACAATTCCCCACGACAACAGGCGGCGGCGGGATCCTGATTGGAGAAAGGGCTGCATGACCCACCGATAGAATCGATACACGCGAGTGGTTTCAAGCACCCTATCCTGTTCTTGCGGCTTTACTTGGATCCAGCGCAAGGCTAAAAATGGCGTCACCATGAGAGCCAAGCTGGTGCTGATCAACATGGCTGTGGGCAAATTGAAGGGGATAGGAGCCATGTACGGGCCCATCATGCCAGTTACAAAGCGCATGGGCACAAAGGCTAGGATCACCGTGATGGTGGAAAGAATAATGGGTGTTCCCAATTCCGCCACTGCTGCCACCGCCTCTTCCGTTTTTTGACTGAAGCTCAGGCGCGGTCGCAGTTCAAAGCGGCGATGGACATTTTCGGTCACCGCAATAGCATCATCCACCAAGGTGCCCAAGGCCAAAATCAGGGCAAAGAGTGTGATTCGATTGATGGTCTGGCCTGCGATCCAGCCCACCCCCAGTGTCCCTGCCAGGGTCAGTGGGATCACAAAAGCAACAATCCCCGCCTCTCGCCAACCCAAAAACAACAGCAGCAACACCACCACGATGGCGATCGCCTGAGCCAAGCTGGTGTAGAGATTTCCCACCGCTTTGGCGGCTGTGCGACCATCATTGCGGGTGACCGCGACCTCGATACCAGGGGGTAGTTGGGGTTTCAACGTCTCCAGCCGCCGGAAAATTTGCTCTGCCACCGTGACCGCATTGGTGCCTGCTTTTTTGGCGATGCCGATGGTGATGGCTGGCTGATCTATCCAGTTACCCTGAGCCTGTTGACGAGGATTGGGGTCAGGATCAGTTATGGGGGCATCCTCGCGAAAGTGGATGTGGGTCAGGCTGATCCGCTCTGCAAAATCATCTTGCACCTCCGCCACATCTTGTAAGTAGACATCAGGACTCAGCTGAATTGTCGCCACCTCCGACGCCGAACTCAGCCTATGGCCCCCCTCCACCCGCAACCGTTGGGATCCAAGGGTCAACTCTCCGACGGGGAGATTCACATTTTCGGCTTCAATCCGCTGGATAATCTGCCCAGGGGAGACCCGGTAGCTGGCCAGCCGATCGGGATCTAGATCCACCCGAATGGCTCTGGGTTGACCGCCACTGATGGTCAAATTGGCAGTGTTGGGAATACGGCGCAGATCCTCCAGCAGACGCTCCCCCACTCGCCGTAATTGATTATCGCTATAGCCAGCTCCGGTCAGAGTCAAAGTTACAATTGCAACGTCATCCACAATGATCGGACTGACCTGATAGCTGGATCCGGGTGGAAAGATCTCGGGATGGCTAAATAGATGATTTTGCAGCTTGAAGAGACTGTCCTCCCAGTCCGCACCCACCCGATACTGAACTGTTATCAGCCCCCCAGAGGCCTGAGCCACCGAGTAAATATGCTCAATCCCCGTCAGTTCCCGTAATTTCGCCTCAACGGGGGTGACCAAGGTTTTTTCCACCACATCAGCACTGGCCCCCGGATACTGTAAGACTACATCCGCCACCGGCACCACAATCTGAGGATTTTCCTCCTTGGGGGTCAAGAGGGCTGCCATCAATCCAAACACCACAATGGCAGCAATAATCAGCAGCGTGATTTGAGAGTTAATGAAATAGGCGGTGATCCGGCCTACCCCACGTTGGGGATCCTGAGAGGATGACATTTTTGCAGCGGTACATAGCATTTACTACTATATTGCCATTTAGTTATTTTATCAACTCAGGCTTTGGGGAGCTTATGGGAGGATCCGCTTGGGGTGGTCTCATACAAGCAATGACTCCTTACAGTAGTAAAAAAATTACAGTCTCTTTTGTTAGCAGATGGCACAAGACAGGTTAAAAACTGAGTCCGATTGAGATATTGGGGTCAACGCTGCAGGCATTCGTGCGTCGGTTGCCATCAAGGCTGGTATCCAGTCTGGAAAAGCTCATCAAGATGGGTCTGTATCTGATCCAGAAGATATCTTTGAGAAGTTGGTTTGCTAAATGCTACTACTGTACTAACTCATAATGAAAAAAGCTATATGAAAATCCCTCTTTCAAGCCTGAATCAGATGTCCCAAGCAGAGTTTGTTGCAGTCTTGGGGCCGACCTTTGAGCAGACCCCTGTTGTGGCGGCAGCCGTGTGGACTCAGCGACCTTTTGAGACGGTGAGTCAACTCCACCAAGTCATGATGCAGGAGGTGGGATCCTTTTCGTCAGCGCAGCAGCTAGCCTTGATCCGTGCTCATCCTGGTCTGGGATCCAGGGCCAAGATGGCGGCAGCTTCGATTTCTGAACAAAGGGGAGCCGGGTTGGATCAGCTCAGTCCGGCTGACTACACTCAGCTCCAGCAGCTCAATCAGGACTATGAATCCAGATTCGGCTTTCCGTTTGTGTTGGCCGTCAAGGGGCATACTGTTGAGAGCATTTTGGCTGCCCTGCGGATCCGCCTGCAAAACCCGCCCACCCAAGAGCAGCAGCAAGCCCTAGACCAGATCGCCCAGATCGCCTACTTTCGTCTCCAACAGTGGATCCGGGAGGACTAGCTCCCCCAGCAGGATCCGCCGAGTTGGTTTTGAGGACTAGGGATCTTGAGGTTAGCCTGAGGAAGCGACTCAAGTCGTGCAGTCGATTATTATTGTCACCCCATGACCTTTTCCCCTGACATTTCTATCGATTCGGATACTGTGGATTCGGATCCAGTCATCAGCCCAGACCAAGGCCAGTGCGTGGATTTGGATCGCCTGCTCAGCCTTGAGATTCAGCGGCCTGCCCGCTATCTGGGCAAAGAGTTTGGGGCGGCCCGCAAGCCTTGGCCCTCGGCCACCGTGCGCTGGATCCTCAGCTATCCCGAGCTGTATGAGGTGGGGGCCTCCAATCTGGGACATATCATTCTTTACAACATCCTCAATGCCCAGCTTGACCAGCTCTGCGACCGGGTGTATCTGCCCGGAGCTGACCTGATGGCCCGACTGCGAGAACGGGGGATCCCGCTGTTTGGGGTGGAGTCCCGCCGTCCGGTGAGGGATTTTCACATTGTCGGCTTCAGTTTGGCCTACGAGCTGGGGGGGACGAATGTGCTGGAAATGCTGGACCTATCGGGGATCCCACTCACCTGGGCCGACCGGCAGGATTTAGGGTTGGATCAGTGCCCCCTGATCTTTGCCGGCGGGCCGACCGCCAGTTCTAACCCGGAGCCGTTTGCGGAGTTTTTCGACTTTTTTGCCCTCGGGGATGGAGAAGATGCCCTACCTGAGATTGGCCAAGTGGTGGCCCAGCACTTACACCGGCCCCGCCGGGAGGTGTTGATGGCCTTGGCGCAGGTGCCGGGGGTGTATGTGCCGCAGTTTTATCAGGGGATCCCGCCCCAGCCCATGATCCCAGGGGTGCCCGATCGGATCCTGCGGCGAGTCTCTCCACCTCGGCCTGAGTATTCGGTGGGGTTGGTGCCCTATGTGGAAACCGTTCATGACCGCCTGACCATGGAGGTGCGGCGGGGGTGTACGCGAGGATGCCGCTTTTGTCAGCCGGGGATGCTGACCCGTCCGGCCCGGGATGTGGATCCCGATCAGTTGGTGGACAATATCACCCAAGGCTTGCAACAGACGGGCTATGACGAGTTTTCGCTGGCCTCTTTGAGCTGCTCAGATTATTTATCCCTGCCAGCGTTGGGGGCACGACTGCAAGAAAAACTCGGATCCCAGCAAATTGCCCTATCCCTGCCCAGCCAACGGGTGGATCGCTTTGATGATCAGTTGGCGGAAATTATGGGGGGATCCCGACGGCCCAGTCTCACCTTTGCCCCGGAGGCTGGTACCCAGCGGCTGCGGGACATTATCAATAAGGGCCTCACCGATGCGGATCTGATCCGGGGCATCACCACAGCGGCTCGGCAGGGCTGGACCAAAGTCAAGCTCTACTTTATGATCGGCCTGCCTGGAGAGACAGACGCCGATGTGATCGGCATCGCCCACACCATGGACATGCTCAAGCGATCCTGTGCTGAAGTGGGATCCCATCGGATCCAGTTCACCCTGACGATTTCTAACTTCACCCCCAAGCCCCACACGCCCTTTCAGTGGTTCCGGGTGGACTACGACGATATCATCCGCAAACAGGCTCTGCTCAAGCAGCATCTGCGCGGGATCCGAGGGGTGCGGGCCAACTTTACCGATGTGCGCTTCTCTATTCTCGAAGACCTGATCGGCAAAGGGGATCGCCGTCTCAGTGCCATGATCCGGGCCGCTTGGGCAACCGGAGCCGGGATGGATAGCTGGTGGGAAAATATCGATACTGCCTACGGCGCCTGGGTCAAAGCCTACGCCGCCACCGGGGAACACGCCAGCGATAGCACCGGCCTGCCCATCCACACTTTTGATCCTGAGGATCCCTTGCCCTGGGATCACCTGGATACCGGCATCCTCAAATCCTGGCTCAAAAAAGACTATCAGCGCGCCCTCGAGGCTATGACGGTGCCGGATTGCTCGTTTGCAGGCTGTTCTGCCTGTGGGATCTGTGGCAGCGATTTTGGCCATAACATTGTGCTCCCCCCCGCCCCTGTACCCCCAATCAAATCCCAAAAGTGGGATCCCAAGTCTGAGCCGGTGCCCGCCGCCCAACGGTTTCGGCTGGTCTATGGCAAATTGGGGGATCTGCGCTGGTTAGGGCATCTGGATCTGATGCGGCTGTGGGATCGGGCCTGCCGACGGGCGGGATTACCGGTGGCTTTTACCGGCGGCTACCACCCTACCCCCAAGATCGCGGCAGCCAATGCCCTACCGATGGGCTACGCCAGCCGAGGTGAGGTGATCGATATTGAACTAACAGCCCTGGAACTGTTTGGTAGTCTGATCAGGCTGACCCCAGAGGACATTCAGCGCAAACTGACGGCTCAGTTACCCGATGAAATTCAGATATTGCAAGTTCAAGAGATCCCGCTCCATGTCCCCTCCGGCACCCAAAGCCTGATCGCCGCTGAATATGCCCTCGATATCAGGCTCAAATCGGGCCATGAACCGACCCATCAACTCACCCATCAACCAGGATCCCTGGCTTGGGATCGCTGGGTCAAAGCCATCCAGGATGCCGAAACCCTCTGGCTGGAGCGCACCACCAAATCAGGCCGGATCCTGCCCTTTGAGGCCCGCTCCCTGCTCTATCAGATCACCTGTGTCAGGGTGCAAGATCAGCAGGCCACTGTGACCTATCGGGGCTGCTGCCGCAACGATGGCACCTTTTTGGCCCCCCGTTATGTGGTGATGATGCTTCAACAACAGGCTGGGATCCCGCTGGAGCTGGTCCGAGCCGAGCGGTTGCGTCTTTTGCTGGAGGATCCTCAGCCGGATCCGGTCTTGGTCTAGGCCGAGCGCCACTTTCACTGCTCACGGGTCAATCTACGTTTCTTAACGCTCCGAGGCTTGGTGGATCGGGAACAAACCCTTAAACTAAGCCTTGTAGCCACTTGGATCCCTATGGTGACGCCGCCTGCCTCCCCTGCCATTACCCCCGCTCAAATGAACCTACTGCGAGCTGTGACCGCAATGGCCTGGGCTGATGGGGTACTCGAACCCGCCGAGATTGAAACCATGTCCACCCAATTGGCCGGTCATTTCGAGCCGGATCCCGATCTACGCCCCCAACTGGCCACCCAACTGCAGGACTATTTCAACCAACAGATCCCGATTGAAGAGGTTCTACCCAAGCTCAACAGCGATGCCGAGCGACGACTGGTGCTCAAACTGGGTTATTTGGTGATCGCCGCCAGTGCCCGTACCCCCGATGAACCAAGGGTCAATGTGCCGGAATTGGAAGCCTTTCGCACCCTAGTCAGGCTCCTAGATCTAGATCCTGCTGTGGTGCTAGAGGTTTCTGCCGAAGCGGCGGCCCAACTCAATAACCCTGATGTGGCTCCAATTGAAGCTCTCGTCAATGGTTTCACCCATCACTACAGCTCGTGATGACCCTCTTGTTTGGAAAGCTAAGTCTCTGACTAAGCCCAACCCCGTCGGATCCAGGCCAACACCACCACCAGCCCCAAGCAGGCCAATAGCGTACCTGCCATCAACAGTAGCGCGAACAGCTCAGTGCCTGACAGAGGTCGGGTTTTGAGCACATCACTATCCCCAAACGGGTTTACCCCATCACCATCTCGCCCCCGGCTAGTCTGCCAAGCAGAGTATTGCACCCGCAGCAGAGCATCGTATTGGGCCCGTTGCACAGGATTAGTCAGAACAATATAGGCCTCCTGCACCTCCTGAAACCGCTGCACCGCAACCTCAGGATCCAGCAGAGACGTATCTGGATGGTATCGCTTGCTCATTCGCCGATAAGCCCGCCGAATTTCTGGAGCCGAAGCCCAAAACGGGATCCCCAGCCGCTGGTAGTAGGACTCTTCGTAAGGTGGGTTGCTAATTTTCACAAGCAAAACAAGCTGGCTCAGCAGGACAGGCTTCTAGCTATTCTGACTTGATCAGGGCCACACGCCAAGTCCAAGATGCTCACCCTGTGCGCCTTAATTTTCGTCGTCAGCCTCTTCAGCCGCAGCATTGGGGTAATAAAAGCCAGTGTTGCGCTCCGTCAAAATAGAGCGCCCCAGTGACATTGCCCGAGCAGCTTGGGCATCGGCCTTGCGGAGCCAGTTGGCATATCGGCGGCGGCTTCTCGCCTTGGACATCTTTTTCTTAGGGACAGCCATGGTGACTTGAGGGGAGTATTTTTTCAGCTTGATGATTCTAGCAACTTTCTCAAAGTGCGTCTCAAGTATCTCAAGAAGCCGAAAGACAGGATCCTGCCACTGCTGGCACTGTTAGATCTAGATCCGAACATTGTCAGCCCAGCAAGAATGTAAAGAATCTTTAAGAGTTTGCCGTCATGCTGTCCACAGGGCTAAGCTGGGCAGCATATTCATACCTGGACTACACGAGAAGCATCTTCTATATGAGCGACCAGGCGGAGAAGAACATTATGCAGCGCACTTCATTGCCCACATCACCTGCACCATTACCGACAGGGATCCGAGATAGCCGAGATAGCTTTGAGCAGCCCTCTTTTGTGGAAGCTGTGGAAGCAGGGTCTGGATCGGGTCAATCTGCAGGCGGAGACACTGATGGGGGCATCGAGCTTGGCAAGCACGTAGAGGGCAAGCAAAAGGTCACTCTCTATCTGCCTGCCTCCCTCTATCGTCAGCTCAAGGTGCGCTCAGCGGTGGAGATGGATTCGATGTCTGCCATGACTGAAAAAGCCTTGGCCTTTTTATTAGAGCATCCTGAAGCGGTGGAAGGGGCTTTGGGACGCACCCACCAATTGCACCACTGTCCTGCCTGTGCTCATCCCTTTGTGGTGAGAGGGGATGAAGTGGTTTCTATTCAGTCTTCTTCTGGCACAGGTTGGATCCTGGATGACGACTGGGATGCACCCCAGCAGAT
>CAZODP010000011.1:35150-41381 GCA_964578595.1 uncultured bacterium | reverse complement strand
CAGCAGATACCGGAGCAACAGGATACCCTAGTCACCTGTTAGTAGCTGGCAGACCGTAACCGTAGCCTGATCTTGACCTCTTTTGCCGTCCACCTGTAGAGATGAGCCATGCGAGAACTTGAAGTCCTCATCAAAGCTCAATACCCTCTAATCTACCTGCAAACGCCGGAGGAGGAGCGGGCAGAGGATGTGCTGGCCACCATCGGTAAGCGGATCCAGCCCCAACGGCGGCTCTTCATTTGGACTGTGACTCATGGGCTAGTGGAGTACGGCAATCCCCGCAGTCTCACCCAGCACAACACCCAATCTCCGCAGCCTGCCATCCAATGGGCGATGGAACAGAAAGAACCCGCGATCTTTGTTTTCAAAGACCTGCATGACTTTTTGGATAACGCCGAGGTCAAGCGGTGGCTACGGGATGCTGTGGCCAGCCTCAAAAATACCTTCAAATCCATCGTGCTGATGTCGCCGGTGCAGGTGATCCCCATCGAGTTAGAAAAAGATGTGGCTGTGGTGGACTTCCCATTGCCGGATATGACGGCGTTGGCGCGGGTGATGCATCGGCAATTGGAGCATGTGGCCCCCGGATCCCGACTCAGTGGCGAAGCCCGCGAAAAGCTGGTCAAAGCCGCCTTAGGTCTGACTTTGGATGAGGCCGAGAAGGTCTATCGTAAAGCCACCGTTGTCTCCGGATCCCTGACTGAGCGGGAGGTGGATGTGGTGCTTTCGGAGAAAAAGCAGCTCATTCGTCGCAACGGGATCCTGGAGTTTGTGGAGGATGTGGAGTCAATCGACTCTGTGGGGGGACTAGAGGAGCTGAAGCGGTGGCTGTTACAGCGTTCCGGAGCCTTTACAGAGCGGGCGCGAGAGTACGGGCTGCCTCAACCCAAGGGGATGTTGATCTTGGGGGTGCCGGGCTGTGGCAAGTCCATGATCGCCAAAACCACCGCTCGACTCTGGGGCTTACCCTTGTTGCGGTTGGATATGGGCCGGATCTATGACGGATCCACCGTGGGCAAATCGGAGGCCAACCTGCGCAACGCCCTCAAAACAGCCGAATCCCTCTCCCCCGCTGTGTTATTTATTGACGAACTGGACAAAGCCTTTGCCGGATCCGCTGGCTCTGCCGACTCTGACGGGGGCACCTCTAGCCGCATCTTCGGATCCTTTCTCACCTGGATGCAGGAGAAAAAGTCCCCTGTTTTTGTGATGGCCACTGCCAACCGTGTGGACAAACTCCCCGGCGAGTTTTTGCGCAAAGGCCGCTTTGATGAAATTTTCTTTGTGGATCTCCCCAACCTGGGTGAGCGCCGGGATATTTTCAAAATCCATCTCGAAAAACGGCGCCGAGATATCGACCGCTTTGACCTCGATCAACTCTCATTGGCCTGTGATGGCTTCTCCGGTGCCGAGATCGAACAAGTTTTGATTGCCGCTATGTACGAATCATTTGCCCAAAATCGAGAGTTTACCCAGCTCGATGTATTGGCGGCAACCAAGTCTACTCAACCCCTATCCCGTACCATGACAGAACAGGTGATGGCGTTGAGAGAGTGGGCACAGCAGCGTGCTCGTCCGGCTGCCACTTCAGTGGCCGATTACCAAAGGATGGAGTTCTAATGGGGGAAAAGCATTAGGTTGAGGGCAACACCGCATCAGTATAATCCCGGCCAGGAAGACCACTGAGACCCGGTGGAGACCTCAACCCAGGGCCAACGCCCGCTTAACTTTGTCCTACACCTTTTCTTTAGGAGAGAACATCATGTCTCATTTTAGCACCCTTCGTACCAAGATCACCGAAGCCGCCACCCTGCAGCAATCTCTGCGGGATCTGGGCTTCACGGTTCAGCAGAACGCTGATGTGCGTGGCTACAACGGCCAGCGCGTCCGGGCTGACATTGTGGCCATCTTGGAAGGCGACTACGACTTGGGCTGGTCTCAAAATCCCGATGGATCCTACGATTTGATCGCGGATCTGTGGGGCGTTGCCAAAAAGCACAATCAGACTGAGCTGATCAACTCCATCAACCAGAAGTACGCTGTCAACAAGACCTTGGCCTCGGTCAAGCGTCCTGGCCTCAGCAACGCCAATGTCAAAGTGGTGATGCACTAATTGGTCGAAGACTGGTTACTGCTTCAGCTCCGTTGTTTTTTAAGTTTATTGGGGGGTTGTCGATGGGCAGCCCCTTTTCAGATGGTTGCCAATGTTTGGTAGGTTTGGAATGATTGAGTTTGCATCAACTGGGCAGGGTACGGTTGAGCAGCCCGTTGGCGGTGGGTCAGTGGCCCTGGGTCGATAATTATTAAATTATTAATTATTAAATTATCAGTAGTTAGATGAGTTATTGCTGAGACGATGGAACTGCTCATGGGATCGATGGAAAAAGTGTCAACCCTCCAAGTTCCTTCTGATCTCAAGGCTTTGGATGACGTCCTGAATTGGTTTGAGATATTTAAGGCTGATATTCCTTCCCATCGGGATTGGATGGAGTGTCAGTTGGCCTTGACCGAAGCCTTTACGAATGTGGTGCTACACGCCCATGAGGATCTGCCTTCCACCACACCTGTGGAGATTCGGCTGTACTTGGATCAGGCTGTTTTAGAACTTTCGGTTTGGGATCGGGGGATGCCGTTTGATGTGTTGGGCTATCTGGCAGCGTTGCCGCAACGGGTCAATACTGAGAATGAGGGGGGACGGGGCTTGTTTTTGATCAAGGCGATTGCATCAGAAATAAGCTATACCCAAGATGCGCAGGGGCGTAACGGGTTAGTGATTCGGAAGCATTTAGTGTAGGCTCAGACCTTGGGTGCCACCTCTAGGATCCAAGCAAAATAAAAGCGGGATTTGATGGTTTCGCGGCGGGTCACGTCCCAACCCAAGGATCCCAGGGTTGCCACCAAGGCTTTTTCGCGGTGCTGGTAGGCGCGGGTGGTTTTGCTAGGCCCAGGGAAAAACTCCCCGATTTTTTTGAGGATCGACAGGAGTGGAGTTTTGGGGGCAAAGCTGAAGATCAGTTTGGATTGGGCCAGACCTGCCAGTGCTCTGAGCATCCGCTGGGCATCGGCTTCAGGGTAGTGGATCATCACGTCCAGACAAACCACGATGTCATAGGATCCGCTCAAAGATTCCAGATCAGAGACCACAAAATGGGGGTTGGATCCCAGTCCCAGTTGATCCCGACGGCGGATGGCCTCCGTCACCATCTGTTCGGAGATATCACTTGAATCCAGCTTGGCTCCCCGCTGGGCCAAAGGAAGGCTGAGACTGCCAACGCCGCAACCCGCATCACAGATGGTTTTGCCAGAGACATCGCCTAGCCAGTTGAGCACCACATCTACGGTACGGGCATGACCCTCGCGGATGTCCCGCTGGACAAAGTTGACCTCTTCGGTGCCATAGATCCGCCGCCACCGCTCAAAGCCGACTGAGTTGAAATAATCGCGGACGACAACTTTTTCTTCCATCAGGGATCCTTTCAAAGAGACTCAATACATAACTCAATACACACTGGGTGAGGGCAGAGTTGAATCCAGGCATCAATCCCATCCCAAAGCCCCAATCATCCTACCCCAAGGGATCCCAACCGCAGCTATACCAGTCTTGAGGCCCAGCTTTAAAACAAAACTTAGGAGACGTAGACGCCAGCCAAGGGAGCACTGAGGGCATCATTCAGCTCTGCCAAGCCCAGCCGCTGCTCCAGGAGATCCATTACCTCGCGGCCAAAGTCTTGGGGATTGCGGTCCCAGGCTTGCAGACAAATCTCTCCAAAAAAGGATCCCATCGGTTCAGGATTCCACAGCAGCTTGCGGGCTGTCCAAGGGGTCATGTGCATGGGATTAAAATTATCGTCGATCACACCCGTTTTGCGGGCATAATCTTCGAGGTGGGTATGGGGCTGAAGACCAATAAAAAAGATGGCCGGATCCACTTTTTCACGACCAAAGATAGACTCTAGCTCCCGGTGGTAGCGCAAAGTCTGACGGATTGTTTCAGGCCGTTCATCAATGACATTAAATGAGTAATTGACTGAAACCAAATCATTGAAACCCGCTTGCTTAAGATAACGGCAACTCTCCAATACCGTTTTGAGATTGTAGCCCATTCGCATTTTGCGAACTAATTCTTGGGATCCGCTGGTGATGCCGATCTCAAAGTAATTCATGCCCGTTTTGACCATTAGATCAGCCAGCTCTGGGGTGAGGTTGTCGGCTCGGATATAAGCCGCCCAGCGAATGTCGGTCATGCCCGCCGCTAGGATCTTTTGCAACAGCTCAATCGCATCCTCAATATATCGACGGGCGGGGATAAACTGAGCGTCGGTAAACCAAAAATTGCGAACCCCACGCTCATAGAGTTGAAGCATCTCCCGCACCACTTCATCAGCAGGGTTGATCCGTACCTGTTTTCCCTCAATCACAGTGTAGATACAATAGCAGCAATTGTGGGGACAACCCCGCTTGGTTTGAACACCAATATAGAAATCTCCACCCTCTAGGTAGTAGCCAAACTCAGGCCAAATCTCTTCGATATAGGTGTAGTCGCAGGCGGTCTTTTGGATCGATTGGGGCACTTCATGTACAAGTCCAGCTCGCGGTTTTTCAAGTTTGGCCCGGTAGCAACGTTCTGAAACTAAACTTTGACCTTGCACCAGCTTTTCCAGCAGCGTTTCTCCCTCCCCAACTGAAATGATGGTGCCTTTGGGCAATGACCGACCCAATTGTTCATAAAAAACGCTGACTGCTCCTCCCCCCAAGACCGCCTCAGCCTGGGGTTTGTAGCGGCGGGCGCATCGGATCCCTTGCCAAACCAGCCGAGTGTTGCGCCAAATCTCGCCGTAGTAGGCCAACACCAATCGCAAACTATTGAGGGATCCCCGCAGCTTTTTGAATGGATTGGGTGAATAGAGAAACTCAAATGAGTGCTGCAACAGATTGCCAGCCCGACCATTGACAGGGGCATAAACCTGAATATCTCGCCACGAAAACACCAATATATCCGGTTGAAATTGGTCGATTTGCTCCAGCATTTTGCGGCGGAAATCCAGCGGTGGAAAGGTACCCATATCAAAGATCCGTTGTTCCACCTGCGGAAACAGCTTATGGACATGATCCGCCAAATAAACGGCCCCGATGGGAAAGATCGGATTGCAGGGCAGGCGAATATAGAGGATCCTTTGGGGATGAGGCCCTGAGGAGATCGCCCCGAGTTGTAGCGTTTGGGTCATGGCCGGATCCCCCATTGAGTCATTATCCACTGATCAAAAAACAGTTACAGAGACGCTGGTTAAGGATGTTTACACATCTTTACCCTCTCAGTTTAATCCGGCTTTGGGATCCTGCTAGCTCTGAAAATGATGGTTCTGCAAATAATGGCTCAGGGCACGCAATCCCAGTCGGTAGCTTTCGACTCCAAAGCCACTGATCTGACCTATGGCCACGGGTGCCAAATAAGAATGTTGCCGAAAGGACTCCCGCTTGTGGATATTGCTGAGATGCACCTCTACCGTCGGCAATCCAACCCCTGCTATGGCATCCCGGATCCCCACACTGGTATGGGTTAGGGCACCAGGGTTGATCAAGATCCCGTCTTGATGGCTCATGGCCTGATGAATAGCGTCAATCAGGATCCCTTCGTGATTGGATTGCAAGATGGTCAGGCTTACGTCGATCTGAACCGCCAGATCCTGAAGCGACTGATTGATCTGCTCCAGCGTCAGGGTGCCGTAAACATCAGGCTCACGGATCCCCAGAAGATTAAGATTAGGGCCGTGCAAAACCAGAATCTGCCAAAGAGAGTCAGCCACTTAGATTTTCAAGTTGAGACGGTAGTTTCCTACAGGTTCCGTCACACGCTCAGTAACGTCTGCGAGCGCGGTCGTTGACAGGAATAGGGATCGGCTGAGATTGCTCTTGCGGCTGCGGGCCTAGTAGCGAGTCCATGGCCCGCTCAACCCACTGCCGGAGCTTTTCGAGAAAGTTATCTAACCAATCCATGTGCTCTGCCTCGTGATTTGGCCTTCATTAGGCACGATGTGCGAGAGATGCCCCAAACCTGGGATCCCCATATTAACAGAGGGCTGTGAGATGCTGCATCCCCTACCTGTTCCTCGCCGCACGTCTCAAGTGTTTTCTTGTTGTGACGACGTGTGAAGTTGTATTAACTTCTTCTCTAAGATAACGCTTCTGCCCAGAATATCCAAGCCGACTATCTGAGCAAAGGTCTGCTCCCCC
>CAZODP010000011.1:12541-35050 GCA_964578595.1 uncultured bacterium | reverse complement strand
AACGCTTCTGCCCAGAATATCCAAGCCGACTATCTGAGCAAAGGTCTGCTCCCCCCGCCGGTAAGATCAGACCCAGGTGTTCTTTGATCAAAAGATAAAAGATCAAAAGATAAAAGGTTCAGGCCATGAAAGCAGCTCGGTTGCAGCCCTATCTGATGGTGACCCCGGTGGTGCTACTGATTGGGATCCTGTTTGGGGGCGGGCTGGCCTTAGCTCTGCTTCAAAGTTTGGGGGTCATTGGCCTCAATGGTTCGGCCTTGACTGGGGCTGCTTATATCCGGGTGCTCCAGGATCCGGACTTTTTGCGATCTGTGCAGGTGAGTGGCTATCTGGCGGGAGTGGGGACTGGGCTATCTCTGATCCTGGGGCTGGGATTGGCTCTACTGTTGCGGTCGGCAGGACGATGGGCCAGGTTTGCTTGCCAGCTAACGTTGCCTATTCCTCATCTGGTGGGGGTGGCGGGGATCCTGCTGTTGCTGGCTCCCAGTGGACTGTTGTCACGGCTGGCCTTTGCCCTTCAACTGACCGGATCCGACCAGGATTTTCCGCTGCTGGTTAACGATCCGGGCTATCTGGGAGTGTTGGCGCACTTTTTGTGGAAGGAGGTGCCATTTGCGGCGTTAATTTTGCTGGCGGTACTGCGCAGTGTCGGATCCGAGTACGAGAGGCAGGCTCGATCCCTGGGGGCTACCGCCATCCAGAGCTTTTGGTTTGTGACGTTGCCACTGATCCGACCTGGATTGCTCTCGGCAGGGGTGCTGATCTTTGGGTTTATTTTTGGATCCTTCGAGGTGCCTTTGTTGTTGGGGCCAACCTATCCCCGCGCCCTGCCTGTGCAAGTTTATCATCTCTTTACCAGCACAGATTTGATCCGGCGGCGAGATGCCATGGCTTTGGGGATCCTGATGGCCATGATCTCATTGACCTTGCTCGGCATCCTGGCCCGTTTCGCCTGGTGGCGGGATCCTCAGGCCAGCCGTTAGCCCTCAGGATAGGCAGGTAAAGCCCCAATCGGATCCCAATCAACATCCCTAGAAACAGAGGCTGGATCCATTGAGTCGACCGTAAAGGGCAGGTCATCCGGCATCATCAGAGCCATAACCCCCACCATCACGACCACTAAGGCAAGCGGCAATCCGTGGCCATTGGCCCATTCAGCATCAATATCTCTGGGCTGCCGAGGATGAGAATAGTGTTTGTTCATGGTTGGGTCAGGTATTTAGCACTATACCTAGTGTCACCACTGGCAGCTTTGACAACATCAGGTTCAAGCCGATTTCCGTCAGGACAAAACCCCAAACTCGGCTACCCCAGTCTGCGATCCGAGGTGTGTATCTTTGCAAACCTGATTGCGGCCATGCTCAAGGGGATACTCTTAACCCGCTTATGGTCGGTGTTGCAGGATTAACCGGCGACTGACACCCTGGCTTCATGATTGGCAACTTAGTGAAATAAACCCTGACAACAATTTAGGCTTAGCTACAGTCCAGAATCTTTAGTAATAAGAGCCTCTTGAGTGCAACTGTTGTCAATCAATCCATTTTCGCAAGCTGAGCACCCTGCTATGGGTTTTTAAGATAGTGCTGACATTGTCCCTGAGTTTTACATAGAAAGGGTTTTGGGAAATTCAAGGCTCAGTTAAAATACAAGAAGAGTATCTCAAAAAAGCCAGAGACCATCCCTTCCTTTCAGTCTTGCTATAACAAGATGTCCTAACTTGTTTCGGAACTGAAATAAACAGCGGCATCTTCTGGACTGAGGTCTAAACTTTAGTGTAGTGACTCAGCCGTTGACGATACTGGGATGGACATTAAGAAATGCTTAAGCTCAGCATGAAGGCCATGACGCCCGATATGATGCGACGTTTTTGGAAGGTGGTCAGTGAGATCGGTCGGCCCGAGCTGGCTCTTCAGGAGGACGAAACTATTCTGCAGGTGTTGTTAGATGCGTGCCAGGCCCAGCACCCCTTCAGCTCCCTCGACAACAGCGAACTCAACTCCTATATCAGCGAGCGGATCCCTCTGATTCGGGATCTGGTCTTGGGCTGATCCTGCCAACATTCCTGCTTAGAATAGAAAAGCTGCCTTTTGGAAAGCCGGATCCCGATGTCTCAGTCACCTGTGGAATCAACGTCACCCGCCCTAAAACTGCTGCGAACCCATGAATCGCCTCGATTAGAGCGGATCCGGCATACCACATCGCATGTGATGGCAATGGCAGTGCAAAAACTCTTTCCCCAGGTTCAAGTCACCATCGGCCCTGCCACGGATTACGGGTTTTACTATGACTTTGATGCACCGGATCCGTTTTCGCCAGAGGATCTGAAGGCCATCAAAAAAGAGATGCAGGCGATTGTTAAAAAGGGTTTGCCGGTGATCCGGGAGGAGATCAGCCGCGAAGAGGCTAGGCAACGGATCCAAGCCCTCGGAGAACCCTACAA
This sequence comes from uncultured bacterium, assembly GCA_964578595.1. Lineage (GTDB taxonomy): Bacteria > Cyanobacteriota > Cyanobacteriia > Thermostichales > Thermostichaceae > JAAUUM01. The sequence continues at coordinate 32,610 of CAZODP010000011.1, read as the reverse complement.
ACTGGAGCTACTAGACCAGATCCCGGAGGGGGAGACGATCAGCCTCTACCACTTGGGGGAGGAATGGTGGGATCTGTGCGCTGGCCCCCATCTGGAAACCACCCAAGAGATCAATCCCAAAGCCTTTGATCTGCTCAGTGTGGCCGGGGCCTACTGGCGGGGGGATGAAACCAAAGCCCAGTTGCAGCGGATCTATGGCACCGCCTGGGAAACCCCAGAGGAGCTGAAGGAGTACAAGCGGCGACTCGAAGAGGCCAAACTACGGGATCACCGCAAACTGGGCAAAGAGCTGGGTTTGTTTTTGTTTGCGGAGGATGTGGGGCCAGGGTTGCCGCTGTGGACCCCCAAAGGGACTGTGTTGCGCTCCACCCTGGAGGATTTTCTCAAAAAAGAACAGATTAAGCGGGGTTATTTGCCAGTGGTGACCCCCCATATCGCCCGTGTTGATTTGTTCAAGACATCCGGCCATTGGCAAAAATACAAAGAGGATATGTTCCCGCTGATGGCGGAGGATGACCAAGCCCGTGCCGAGGAGCATGGCTTTGTGATGAAACCCATGAACTGCCCCTTTCACATTCAGATCTACAAAAGTGAGCTGCGCTCCTATCGGGAGTTGCCCCTGCGCTATGCGGAGTTTGGCACGGTCTACCGCTATGAACAGTCGGGGGAATTGGGGGGCCTGACGCGGGTGCGGGGCTTTACGGTGGATGATTCTCATCTATTTGTGCGACCTGACCAACTGGACGAAGAGTTTCTCAAGGTGGTGGATCTGATTTTGACGGTGTTTGAGCGGCTGCAATTAAAGGATTTTCGTGCCCGTCTCAGCTTCCGGGATCCTGCTTCTGACAAGTATTTGGGATCCTCAGAGGACTGGGATAAGGCTGAGGGGGCGATCCGACGAGCCGTTGAAAAGCTGGATATGCCCCACTTTGAGGGGATTGGAGAAGCCGCTTTTTATGGCCCCAAATTGGACTTTATCTTTCGGGATGTGCTGGATCGAGAGTGGCAGTTGGGGACGGTGCAGGTGGATTATCAGTTGCCCCAGCGGTTTGATTTGGAGTATGTGGCCGAAGACAGCTCTCGCCAACGGCCGGTGATGATCCATCGTGCCCCGTTTGGATCCCTGGAGCGATTGGTGGGGATCTTGATTGAGCAGTATGCGGGGGATTTTCCGTTTTGGTTGGCTCCAGAGCAGGTGCGGCTGCTGCCGGTGGCGGATCAGCATCTGGGCTATGCCACCCACGTTCGAGATCAGCTCTTAGCCGAAGGGATCCGGGTTCACATCGACGCCAGCAACGAGCGATTGCCCAAAAAAATTCGCAATGCCGAAAAGGGCAAGATCCCGGTGATGCTGATTGTGGGGGATCAAGAACAAACCGATGGCACCGTCAGTGTGCGGCAGCGGCATGGGGATGCCGCCGGATCCCCAACAGTTGCACAGTTGCTGGAGGATTTGAAAGCCTTGCTTTAAGGGTGTTGCCATAGGCTAAGATCATCCCAAATTGTTAGATTCTCCCATGAACCCGATCCGCAACGTTGCCATCATCGCCCACGTCGACCACGGCAAGACCACCCTAGTGGATGCTCTGCTCAAGCAATCTGGTACGTTTCGCGAGGGAGAGGACGTGCCCACCTGCGTGATGGATTCCAATGCCCTAGAGCGGGAGCGCGGCATCACCATTTTGTCGAAAAATACGGCGGTCAAGTTTGGGGATACCCTGATCAACATTGTGGACACCCCGGGTCACGCCGACTTTGGCGGTGAGGTGGAACGGGTGTTGGGAATGGTGGAGGGCTGTCTGCTGATCGTGGATGCCAATGAAGGGCCAATGCCCCAGACTCGGTTTGTGCTCAAAAAGGCCCTCGAAAAAGGCCTGCGTCCGATTGTGGTGATCAATAAAATCGACCGTCCCCGGGCTGAACCCATGACTGCCGTTGATAAGGTTTTGGACTTGTTTTTGGAGCTGGGGGCTGACGATAACCAGTGCGATTTTCCCTATTTGTTTGCCTCAGGGTTGCAGGGCTTTGTGATCGAAGAAAAAGATCTGGCCCCCTTCAAAGCCGGATCCTATGACGGTTCGCTGGATATGCAGCCTCTGTTTAATGCCATCCTCAAGCATGTGCCGCCGCCGGTGGGGGATCCCACCAAACCGCTGCAATTGCAGGTGACAACGCTGGAGTATTCCGAATATCTGGGCCGGATTGTGATCGGCAAGATCCACAATGGCACCATCAAAGTCGGCGAAACCCTGGCCATGGTGATGGAGGAAGGCAAGATCATCAAATCGCGGGTCTCCAAGCTGATGGGTTTTGTGGGCTTGCAGCGGGTGGAGCTACAGGAGTCGACCGCTGGCAATATCGTGGCGGTGGCAGGATTTGCGGAGGCCAATATCGGCTATACCCTCACCTGTGCCGAGGATCCGCAGGCTCTACCCCTGATCAAAGTGGATGAGCCAACGTTGCAGATGACCTTTTGTGTGAACGACTCACCGTTTGCGGGTCAAGAGGGTACCTATGTAACCTCGCGACAAATTCGAGATCGGCTGATGCGGGAGCTAGAAACCAATGTGGCTCTGCGGGTGGAAGACACCGATTCTCCGGAAAGAATGCTGGTGTCAGGTCGGGGGGAATTGCATCTAGGGATCCTGATTGAGACCATGCGCCGGGAGGGGTATGAGTTTCAGGTGGGCCAGCCGCAGGTGATCTTTCGGGAGGTGAATGGGCATCCCTTTGAGCCGTATGAGTTTTTGGTGCTGGATGTGCCCGAACCCTCGATGGGATCCTGTATCGAAAAGTTGGGCACCCGGCGGGCTGAGATGCAGAATATGAATGTCAGCAGCGATGGCAGGGCGCAGTTGGAGTTTGTGATTCCAGCCCGGGGCCTGATCGGGTTTCGGGGAGAGTTCATCCGCCTCACCCGTGGAGAAGGGATCATGAGCCACAGCTTTTTGGAATATCGGCCTCTGTCCTCCGAGATTGAGTCTCGCCGCAACGGGGTGTTGGTCTCCTTTGAGGAGGGGGTGGCCACCGCCTATGCCCTCAAAAATGGCGAGGATCGAGGGGTGTTTTTTATCTCCCCTGGCACCCGCGTGTATAAAGGCATGATTGTGGGGGAGCACAACCGTGCCCAAGATCTCAGCCTCAATGTTTGCAAGAGCAAGCAGCTTACCAACCATCGCTCTGCCACTGGAGATGAGCTGGTTCACCTGCAAACCCCGGTTGATATGAACCTAGAGCGTGCTCTCGAATACATTGGTGACGATGAAATGGTGGAGATCACCCCTGAATCCGTCCGCTTGCGCAAGGTGCCTCAGATGGCCACTTCTCGCCGTTGATCCGCTGGGCTAAGTGAATCGAACTGATAAAGCTGGTGATCGTGAAGCGGTTGTCTGCACCTTAAACGGCTGTCACTCGCAATTTTTGTGTGACCCAATGCCCAGGGTGTCTTCCTGGTTTCAGTATTACGCTTTAAACAGTAGACATGAGCAAATTAATTCTAATTCGTTTCGATTTTTGTAATTTCGCATTTGCGATTTTGCAATCGAGATGTCGGTGAGTGATGACTTGCTCAATGTGCTGCTGTCACACTTAATTTTGTCAAGATTGGGAGTTTCTCATGGAAAACCGTATCGAAGCCGCCGCCAAGAATATCGAAGGTAAGGTGCAAGAGGCTGTTGGTGAATTGACCGGCAACGAAGGCCAAAAACTAGAGGGTCAAGCCAAGCAAGGTGAGGCCAAAGCCATGAATGCGAAAGAAGACGTCAGAGAATCCGCTAAGGATGTGGTGGACAAGGTCTTGGATTGACACTGACTTTTTCTCAAAGATGAGCCATCTTTTGGTATCGATGAAACTCGAACGCGCGCGATTCTAAATCTTTTATCCAAACTGTGGGATCCTGATGGCAGGGATCCCTTCTTGAGTAGTTTTTTGAGTCGGGCTTTTGAGCTGGCTCATTGCCCCAAGGCTGCGCCGCCCCAAAGCAGGATCCATAGGGGCAGTGTCAGCAACGCCAGGCTGTAGCCCACCGCAATGGATCCGAGGGTGATTTCTCGGTCGAGATCAAACTCTTCTGTCAGCACCAGCGTTGCCATCGCAGGCGGCATTCCCGATTGGAGGGTGATGATCAGCTTGGCCATGGGCGGGATCCCGACTGGAATCAAGAGCAGGGCGATCAGGGCCGGCACCATCATCAGTCGGATCAGCAGGGGCCAGAGTGCCCGAAACCAGCGATGCCCCCGATCCACGGCCCCTAAGCGCATACCCAACAGCACCAAGCTGACCGGGATCGTGGCCCAAGCCACCTGAGTCAGACTGGTTTGGACCATCAGGGGCAGTGGGAGCTGTTTGAGCAGCAATCCAGCCCCCAGTGACCATAGCGCCGGACTCCGCAAAACGTTGGTGAGCACCTCGTGCTGGGGCAAAGTGCGTTTGCTGTAACGGCTGGCCAGCCAGACCCCCAGCCCGTAGGCACTAAAGAGCGTGCAGAGCATATCGTAAAACAAAGCCCAGCCAAAATAACGGATCCCCCCCACCGCCAGACAGATGGGAAACCCCACATAGCCGGTATTGCCCAGCAAAGCTGAGAGCTGAAAACTGGCCCATTGCTCCGGTGCAGTCAGGATCCGTCGTCCCCGCAGCCACCAAAAGCTCCAGGCCAACCCTGCGGCAATCGCCACCCCGATCCAGCCCATCAATCCAGCGATCCATTCCGCCCCCGAGAGGTCTGTCCCCAACAAAAAGCCGATGATCCCCACCGGCACCCCCACCCAGTACATCCCTCGCCCCAAAAGCCGAGGATCCGCCCAGGCCCATCCCAGGGTTAGACGGCGCACCCCAATTCCCACCAGGGTCCACCCCACCAAGGGGGCATAGACCTTCAAAAGTGTCGTCAGCACAGGCAAGTCAGGATACAAGTCGCCGCTATGCTATCCCACCCCTGCCCTGTCCCTCAGCAGCGAGTATGTCAAAATGCTCTTAATCTATTCTCGAATCTCCAGGAGTCTCAGCCAGTGGACGCGCGGTATAACCCCCAAGCCATCGAAAGCAAATGGCAAACCCAATGGCGTCAAACCGGACTGGATCGCACCCCAAAGCTGAGTGAGACAACCCCCAAGTTCTACGCCCTGTCTATGTTTCCTTACCCCAGCGGCAAGCTGCACATGGGGCACGTGCGCAATTACTCCATCACCGATGTGATCGCTCGCCACAAGCGAATGCAGGGGTATGCGGTGTTGCACCCGATGGGCTGGGATGCCTTTGGGCTGCCGGCTGAGAATGCTGCGATTGACCGAGGGATCCCGCCCGCCCAGTGGACCTACGCCAATATCGCCCAGATGCGGGGGCAGTTGCAGCGGTTGGGCCTCTCTTATGATTGGGAGCGGGAGGTGGCCAGTTGCTCACCCGACTACTACAAGTGGACCCAGTGGATCTTTTTGCAATTTTTGGCGGCGGGATTGGCCTATCAAAAAGAAGCGGCGGTCAACTGGGATCCCATCGACCAGACGGTATTGGCCAATGAGCAGGTGGATGGGGAGGGCCGCTCCTGGCGATCCGGTGCCCTGGTAGAAAAGCGGCTGCTAAAGCAGTGGTTTCTCAAAATTACCGACTATGCGGATCAGCTTTTGGCGGATCTGGAGAAGCTCCCCGGCTGGCCAGAGCGGGTGCGCACCATGCAGGAAAACTGGATCGGTCAATCCACCGGGGCCAAAATAATCTTCAAAACCGAATCGGGGGATCCTCTGGCGGTCTTTACCACCCGACCGGATACCCTCTGGGGGGTAACCTTTATGGTGTTGTCGCCAGAACATCCCTTGGTGGAGAAACTCACCACAGCAGAGCAAGCCCTCGCCGTCAAAGCTTACCAAGCCCAGGCTGCGGCCCAAAGCGAGATCGACCGCACGGCTGAAGACCGAGAAAAAACCGGTGTCTGGACTGGATCCTATGCCATCAATCCGGTCAATCAAGAGCGGATCCCGATTTGGATTGCCGACTATGTGCTGATGGGCTACGGCACCGGGGCAATCATGGCGGTTCCGGCCCATGACCCACGAGATTTTGAGTTTGCCCGCAAGTTCGAGATCCCGATCAAGTGGGTGGTGCAGCCCCCTGATCAGCCCGATCAAAGGGTGGCAGCAGAACAGGGGGTTACAGCCTGGGTAGGAGAAGGGGTGATGATCAACTCTGGCCCCCTGGATGGGATCCCGGCGGGCAAAGGGGCAGGCCAAAGCGTGGAAAAGGCGATCACTTGGCTAACGGAGCAAGGCATCGGAGAAAAGCAAATCAACTACCGGCTGCGGGATTGGTTGATCTCACGGCAACGGTATTGGGGCTGTCCGATCCCGGTGATCCATTGCCCCGACTGCGGCCTTGTGCCGGTGCCCGACCAGGAGTTGCCGGTGATTTTACCGGAACAGGTGGAGCTGAGTGGACGGGGGGGATCCCCGTTGGCCCAGATGGAGGAGTGGGTCAAGGTACAGTGCCCAGCCTGTGGGGCCGATGCCCGCCGCGAAACGGATACGATGGATACCTTTATTTGCTCATCATGGTACTTTTTGCGCTACACCGATGCCAACAATTCAGAGCAGGCGTTTGGCCTTGAGGCTGTCAAAGGGTGGATGCCTGTGGATCAGTATGTGGGGGGGATCGAGCATGCTATTTTGCATCTGCTCTATTCTAGGTTTTTCACCAAAGTTCTGCGGGATCGGGGGTTAGTCACGGTGGATGAACCCTTCTCTCGCTTACTGACACAGGGTATGGTGCAGGGGCTGACCTTCAAAACCCAGCAGACTGGACGTTATTTGACCGCAGATCAGGTGATCAAAAACAATGGTGATCTGCGAGACAAAGAAACCCATGAGCCGGTGCTTTTCTTTTATGAAAAAATGTCGAAGTCAAAATACAATGGCGTCGATCCTGAGGACGTCTTGGAAAACTATGGGGCCGATACAGCTCGGATGTTTATTCTTTTTAAGGCTCCGCCCGAAAAGGATTTGGAATGGGATGATGCCGATGTGGAGGGGCAATTTCGCTTTCTGAATCGGGTCTGGCGGTTGGTTCATCAGTTTGTGGAGCAGGATAGTGTTCAAGACCTATTGAAAGCAACAATTGAGGTGGGATCCCTGACCAAGCCTGAAAAAGATCTGCGTCGGGCTGTCCATACTGCTATTAAAGAAATTAGCGAGGATATCGAGGAGGGCTATCAATTCAATACAGCGATCTCAGAGTTAATGAAACTGAGCAATGCCCTCAATGAGGCTAGCATTTCTGATTCGCCTGTCTATGCCGATGGGATCCGGACTTTGATCCTATTGATGGCTCCTTTTGCGCCCCATATTGCTGAGGAGTTGTGGAGCGAGTTAGGGGGGATCGAATCCGTTCACAAGCAAACTTGGCCCAGTTATGATCCGGCAGCTTTGATTGCGGACACCATCACAATTGTGATCCAGATTAATGGTCGATTGAGAGGCAGTTTTGAGGCCCCAGCCAATGTTACTAAGGAGCAGCAAGAGCAGTTAGCCCTCAACTCCGAAGATGCTCAAAAGTATTTGGAGGGATCCAACCCCAAAAAAGTGATTGTGGTGCCCAAAAAACTGGTCAATTTTGTGATCTAAATCTAAAACTCTGAACTTGGCTGACTGATAGGGTGCTTTAGTTGATTCACTTTAATTGACTCCCGGATAGATGCCACAGGGATCCGGTCGATCAGTTCAACCACAAAGCCATAGGTCAAAAGTTGCCGTGCCAACTCAGGATCAATCCCTCGACTGCGCAGGTAAAAGAGTTCATCACTGTCAATCTGACTGATGGTGGCTCCGTGGGCACACTTAACATCATCTGCCACGATTTCTAATTGAGGACGGGTGTAGATTCGTGCTTTCTCAGAAAGCAATAGATTGCGGCTTGATTGGCTAGCATCGGTCTTTTGGGCAGCTTGCCGGACTCGTAATCTGCCATTAAAAGTGCCCCGGCTGTGATCTTCTGCCACACATTTATGCTGTTGCTGGCTGCATCCGTAGGGAGCTTGATGATCAATCACACTGTAGCTGTCAGCCTGCTGTTTTCCTTTCAAAAGGCTCAATTCATTCAAAATAGTCTCAGCTTGGGATCCCTGTTGGCTGATGTGAAGGGTGTGACGAGTAAGGGTGGATCCCCCTTGTACGGTATGGTTGATGTAGCGGCTATCCCGATCTTGGTGAACAGCGGTTTGATTGATAAAATAAGCCTCTTGGCCATCGCCGTGCAACAGAATATGGGTCAGATTTGCATTAGGTTCCAGCTTGATTTCAGTTAGAGTATTGCTGAGATTAATGGGAGTTCTAAGATTGTGGTGATCCTCAATGAGGGTAACTTGAGATCCTGTCGCAGCCATCACCTGAATCCGAGGTAAGCTGACCACAAAGCCCGCTTCAGAATAGGTCAGACACAGCAGATGAATTGGGTGCTCAATGAACTGATGAGAACCAACCTGGATCCTTAAAACCTCTGGGGAACAGGCCTGATTCAACAGTGACCAGGTATCAGGCTGATCCCAAGAAAATTGAGCTTCTGAGACTGATTCAACTTGGATCCCGGCAGGCAAATGGCTCAGGTCTGACAAGGTTCGATCCAGTCGACCATTGACCAGTGTGATGCGTATTTTGGCTTCTGGCCAAGTGAAGTGTTCGCTCAAGTCCCTCAAGTTGGGTTCAAGGCTCACAGAGCCTGCTAGCTCAAAAGTCTGATGGATCAAATCAGTCAGATCGGTATATTTCCAAGCCTCATCCTGCCGGGTTGGGATCCCTAATTCTCTAAGTCGAACCACAGCCTGATGGCGATGGGATCCGTCAGGAAAAGAACCCTGATTGATCAGTCGATTCAACCAGTCTTGACCCCAGAGCATTGAATCAGTAGTCATCTCAGGATCCTCATTTAGTTGACATCCATAGGATCTTGATCACGGATCCAATCATAGCCACGGGCCTCCAGCTCTTGGGCTAGGGTTTTGTCTCCAGTGGTCACGATCCGGCCTGCTTCCATCACATGGACATAGTCGGGAATGATGTAGTCTAAAAGCCGCTGATAGTGGGTGATCAGTAAAATCGAATTGGTCTCATGAGAGAGTTGATTGATACCATCCGCCACAATCCTCAGCGCATCAATATCTAAGCCGGAATCGGTCTCATCCAAAATGGCTAGCTTGGGATCCAAAAGGGCCATCTGCAAAATCTCATTGCGCTTCTTTTCCCCACCCGAAAATCCGGCATTGACACTTCGTTCCAGAAAGGCTGGATTCATCTTAACCACAGCTAGTTTTTCAGTGATCAGCTCCTCAAAATCTAACGGATCCAACTCCTCTTGTCCCCGCGATTTGAGACGGGCATTGTAGGCTACCCGCAAAAAGTCCAGGTTGCTGACCCCAGGGATCTCAACAGGGTATTGAAAGGCCAAAAAAACGCCGGCAATAGAGCGATCTTCTGGATCCATTGTTAAAAGATTTTTGCCCTCAAAGACCACCTCACCCTCTGTCACAGTGTAGGCGGGGTGTCCTGCCAAAATCTTAGAAAAGGTACTTTTGCCAGATCCATTCGGGCCCATGATGGCATGTATTTCACCCGATCTGATCTCTAGGTTGAGACCTTTAAGAATCGGTTCCCCCCCAATCTCAGCTTTGAGGTCGCGAACAGACAATACGGTGGAGCTATCGGGCTTTAGCATAGGCTTGATTCAGTTCCAGATCACAACTTTTACAACTCTTACAACTTTACTGACAAGGTTCTGACAAGGTTGAAGTCACAGCTTGAGGTGTGGGGCATGCAGACTGAGCCAGTTCTCCAATTGGGATCCTGCCGTCGGATGTCGGCCCCCTTTGAGCCAGAGACTCAGTAGGGGCACAGTGGCAACCTGATAGCAGACGGGATCCCCAATTGCCACCAACCGCCCTAAGTGCTCACAATTCCACCGCAACAGATCATAGGGCCATTCCCGAAACAAATGCAGCGCATATTGAAGCCGAGCCAGAACCACACCCGGCGGGACAATCGGGATCCCCTTTACAAGAGTAGGTCGCTGAGAGGACATCTCAAGGATCCGCCAATCCTGCGGCCCTGTATTCAAAAAGTGGCTGTCCGATAGCCCAATGCCATAGTGCCAGGCGATACCAGGGGATCCAAACCAACATAGCAGCCGACCGTAGTAACGGCTGTCAGGATCCGTGTAGACATCTAGCTTGCCATAGTCTAGGTTCATGGTTGCATTGCCTATTCACCCTTGCCTCAGCTCCCCATCAGTTCTCAACCTACCCCAGTTTTCTACCCCAGTCTTGCGGTGGTCTGGGATCCTTCAGGCAGGTCTTGGGCCAGGTCTTGAGGCATCGCCACCGGATCCGGCAGTTGAGCCAGATCTTGGCGGGCGCGAGTGAAGCTGTCATCCAGGTCGAGAGCTTTTTGGTAGCTCTGTCGAGCTGCGGTGATATCCCCTCGCTTGGCCTGAGCGGTGCCGAGAGTATGCCAGGCGGGGGCATTGTCGGGATCCAGACTCAGGGCCTGTTGGGCATCCTGTTGGGCCAGCTCCCATTGCTGTAACTGACAGTGGATCCAAGCCCGGTTATTCCACAGCACCGGATCTTGGGGGGATAGCTCTAATGCTTGAGAATAAGTTGCCAGGGCCGCCTCAAAATCCCCCTGATCCATCTGAGTCAAGCCCAACGCCAGCCAACCCCAGGGATCCTGAGCTTTGAGGGCGATCATGTGCTGGGCTATCTGGAGAGCGGTCTCCAGTTGAGTGATTTTGCGCAGGCTAAAAACTTTGAGATAAAGACAGACAAAGCTCTCGGTTCGGGTTGCTAAAATCTGATCTAATTGCTCGATGGCTTTGTCATGTTTATCAAGATTTTGTAAGGCCACCACTCTGGCATATTGGGCCGGAAAATACTGCGGATCCAGCTCTAAAGCATTATCAAAATGCTCCAGTGCTAGCTGCCAGTAGCCCAGATTTTGACAGGCAAGACCCCGGGCATGCCAGCTTTGCACTTGACTGTCTTTGAGCCTCAGGGCACGCTCCAACATATCGCTCGCCTGTCGATAACGGCCCACTTTCAGGAGCAAAATCCCCAGATTGTGCCAGGCCAGTGGATCCCTGGGTTTGAGTTTGAGGGCACGTTTGTAGCACTCGACCGCGGATTTCAGTTGCTCGGATCGGTGCAGTGCATCCGCCCGCCACCGCCATAAAACGGGATCCAATGGCTCTAACTTGACCGCCCGCCCTAAGGTACTGGCGGCTGAGGGGTATCGCTTCAGTTGATAGAGGCAGATCCCTCGTGCCAGCCAGGGTTGCAGCCGGCTTTGCTCCAGCCGCAGGGCTTGATTAAAACTCTTGGCCGCCAAGCGGGGCCGATCCAGTTGCAACAGCCGGATCCCACGGTTATGCCAGGCCAGCCAGGAGTCGGGATCCATCTCCAGCACCCGGTCGTAGTTGACCACGGCGGCTTTGCGTTGCCCCGTCCGGCCCAAAATCAGTGCCACCTGCAGGCGAATCTGCTCATCATAGGGATTGATGGCCAAGGATCCGTTGTAACTGTCGATGGCCTCTCGGTAGCGGCCCAATCCCACCAGCACATCCCCCCGCCGTCCCCACGCTTGGGCAAAATTGGGATCCGCATTGAGGGCGCGATCCAGTGAGGCCAGAGCTTCGGTGGCATTGCCTTTGCGCAGCCACTCTTCGGCTCGGTCATATTGCAGATCGGCTGTGTTCCACTGAAATAGGCGCTGGATCAGTTGCAGGATAGCAATCTGCTGCGCCCCTTCCTCTGGGCTGGTCAGCACCTCCCCTTTTGAGATCCGGGTGATCGCCGCCTGAATCGAGCGCACAAAAGACTGAAAGCCGGTGATCTCCTCGTCATCTTTGGCCAGGGTGATGCGATTTTGCAGCCGGAATCGTTGTAAGTCTAGGGGCGGCTTAAACTTGGGATCCAGGATCCCCATCAACTGCTGGGCCTGGTATTCAAATAAGATTGGATCCTCGTCTGATCCGGTGAAATCCAGATATCGCTCCGCCCGTTCCACCGGACTGGGCAGCTCACAGGGTTCGTAGATCAGGGGTAGCAGCCGTTGATTGTGTCGAGCCGGAGCATGGGGAAATCCGGTATACAGCTCATCCCGGGGCCAGGGATCCGCCACAAACTCTTCAGACAGCACCGGGGCCAGCCAGCGACACTGCTCAATCGCCATCCGCAATTCCAGCCGTCGATCATCCCCCGGTTGCAACATCCAGCGGTCATACCAGACCCGAAATCCCTCTCGATCCAGTCGCTCCGCCAATCGCTGCACCCAAGGCCGCTGAGCGCGGTGGTAGCGCAGAAAAATATCAAAGCGATAGGGAGCGGGGGCGTCTGGGGTCATCGGGAGCAGGGCAAACGTAGATTCAGCTTATCAAGAGGATCCTAGTGCCCGCCCGCCTCGGATCCCCACAGGGCGTTGAGCCGCGCATCCCGCCCACAGCCAAAGCGATAGAGCTGATAGCGAATTGGATTTTTGAGGTAGTAGTCTTGGTGATAGTCTTCGGCAGCATAAAAAGGGCTGTCATCCACAACTTCGGTGGCAATAGACTGCTCAAAGCGAGCCTGGATCCGATCGCGGGAGGCCAGAGCCGCCTGTTGTTCAGCCTCAGTTCCCACAAAGACAGCCGAGCGATACTGGCTGCCCCGATCACAAAATTGCCCGCCGGCATCCAGTGGATCGATATTGCGCCAAAAGGTATCCAGCAGTTGCTCGTAACTGACCTGATCGGGATCATAGACCACCTCCACCGCCTCCGTATGTCCCGTCCGCCCCGAAGACACCTGACCATAGGTGGGATTGGGCACGGTGCCGCCGATATAGCCTGATGTGGTGGCGATCACCCCCTCCAGTTTGTCAAAGGGGGCTTCCATACACCAAAAGCATCCCCCCGCAAATACCGCCCGATCCCTAACATCGGTGGCCACACTAGCCAGGTCGGATCCCTGGGCCAGAGCGGGGACAGACGAACCGATCCAGAGGGGGATCCAGAGCAGTGCCACCACCACCAGCTTTGCCGCCAGCTTAGGCAGGAACTGCTTCCCCTGAGTAACTGGCCCTATCTGCGCTTTGGTCTGAAGTTTCACAGCCATATCAAACCCTATAAAAAACTCAATCAGTCCTGTCTGATCCCTACCTGATCATAGACGCCCGTCGCTGGCAGATGGATCCCCAGGTTGATCCCCAGATTTACCCCAGATTCAAACAAGAGAGTTGGATCAGACCTTGAGGACAGAGGCTCTACTCGACCTTTTGAACCCAGTCCACCAGGGCTTGGATCCCCTGTTCGAGATCGGCGAGGTGGTGACGGGATCCGTCGGTATCCTGTTGTTTGGCAGCCATTTCTAGGGCGATGGCCGCTTGTTGGATCCGTTCGGCCCCCAGATTACCGCTGGCTCCTTTCATGCGATGGGCCAAGGCTGCCAAGCTCTGCCAACTCGAGGACTCAACCGCCCCTGACAGGGCCGCTCGCTGGTGGACGGAGTCTTGCAAAAAGGTCTCGATCAGCTCTTGCTCAAAGGCTCGATCCCCGCCCGAGATTCGGCTAAGCCAGTCGGTGTTGATGGGATCCTGAGAGGGTTGGGGGGCGCCATCTTGGTCTGGAATCACAGCTTGCTCTAGGGATCCGTCCAAGCTGACCTGAGGGATCTCCAATGAATCGACCGAAACTGGATCCCCCTCCAATGGGTGAGTCCGCACCTGGATCCAATGGTCAAGGCTGGCTTTGAGGCGATCGGCTGAGATCGGTTTGCTGAGGTGATCATCCATGCCTGCCACCAGGCATTGATCTCGGTCTTGGGCAAAGGCATTGGCGGTGACTGCGATGATGGTGACGGGCTGTTCGGGCCGAGTGTGGGATTCCAGTTGACGGATCCGGCGGGCAGCGGTGTACCCATCCATAACGGGCATCATGCAGTCCATCAACACAATGTCATAGGGCTTTTGGGTGTGGGCCTCCAGAGCTTGTTGGCCGTCCTCTGCCACGTCCGCCTTGAAACCCAGGTGTTGCAGTTGACGCAGAATCAGCTTGCGATTGACGGGGTTATCCTCCACCACCAAGATCTGCGGCTGACCCAGATCCTGGCCATGAGTCGATTGAGAGTAAGTAGGACTAGAACTGGCACCGTGAAGATCAGACGGTTGCGGCTCTCCTTCCCTAAGTTGGGGGAGCCATTGAGGCGGATCGGTGAGGGGGTTGCGACGGCTGCCAGACGCGGCAAAACGGCTGGACAGGGCCAGGGATCCTGATGGGCGAGGGATCCTTTGCGGGGCCGGCAAGGGTTGTCGATCCGGTTGCCAGACCCGTTGCAACGCCTGACGAAGGGCATCGGCTTGGATGGGGGTTTCTAGGATCTCAACCCGGTTGGGATCCAGCTTCAGCTCTGCATGCAAACTTTTGGGCACCAGGAGGATCCAATTCACCGCCTGCAGCAGGGGATCCCCAAGCAGCACAGGCCAGGGATCCGCTTCAGGCTGGGCTTGATCCAAAAGCTGCCAATCCAGCAGACAAAGGGTTGGTCTGGCCCCCTGCCCCAGTCGCTCCAACCCCTGAGCCAACGAGCTTGTGCCCTCCAGCTCAAGGCCCCAAGGGATGAGCAAAGAGCTGATCACCTGTTGCCGAAAGGGGGAGGTGATGGCCAGCAATCGCTGCTCTGGCTTGATTTCAAAATCTGCCGGATCCCAGACTTCGCTGGTTTCGATCTCGAAGGGCAATCTCACCCAAAAGGTGCTGCCCTGATCCGGCTGGCTTTCGACCCCAATCTGGCCTTTCATCAACAGGGTCAACTGCTGGCAGAGGGCCAATCCCAACCCAGTCCCCCCATAGCGGCGGGTGCTGGATCCATCCCGCTGCGAAAACGGGGTAAATAGAGCGGGCAGATAATCCGCCTCAATGCCGAGACCTGTATCCGTGACTGTGATCAGCAGATCGATCGTTGTCCCCTGAACCGTTCCCTTCACCGCCACCGCCACACTGCCCTCTGGGGTAAACTTGACCCCATTGCTGAGCAGATGATCGATGATCTGCCGCAGACGGGTGGGATCCCCCTTGAGATGAGTCGGCACCCCAGGTTCAATCCATAGATCCAGGGCCAAACCCTTGGCCTCCGCCGCCAGCGCAAACCGCTCCAGGCTGGTCTCCATCACCTGCCGCAGATCAAAGCCGGTGGTATCGAGCCGGATCCCCCCCGCCTCCAGCTTGGAGATATCCAGGATCCCGTTGACTAGCTCCAGCAGGGCGTGGCCATTTTCCTGCAGAGTGGCGAGCAATTCCTCTTGTTCTGAAGACAGTGAAGAGTTTTGCAATAACTCCGTAGTCACCAGCATGGCGTTGAGGGGGGTGCGCACCTCGTGGCTCATGGTGGCCAAAAAGATGCCTTTGGTGGCTGCGGCTGCCTCGGCCACTTGGCGGGCCTGGTGTAGCTCTTGGTTGCGCTGGGTCAGCTCTTGGCGCCGGGATCGTTCTTGGGCCAGCAAATGCGCCTGAGACAGGGCAATCCCCAATTGGTTGGCCAGTTGGCTGACCAGATCAATTTCCTGCGGCTGCCAATGGCGACAGCCCGAACACTGATGCACCATCATCAAGCCCCAGAGCCGCTGATGCAAAAACACCGGCACCACCAAGGCGGCTTTGACCTGCCATTGCCCCAGGGCCTGCTGAATCGCGGGAGACAGTGGATCCGATTGCAGATCATTGTGAATATCATCTACCACCAGGATCCCTTCCTGATTGTGGTTCTTAAAAGAGTCTTTTTTAGAAGAGTTTTGCCTAGTAGAATTCTGTCTCGACCAGCTTTGGTCAACATAGGGATAGCGCAGAGTTAGCCCCTCCAAAACAGGCCAGTCCCCGATATTGGCTTCCATCATGACGGTGCCCGATTGACCCGACAAAAAGCGATAAATCAACACCCGATCTGCCGACAAAATATCGCAGACTTCATCAACTGTGGTGCGTAAGATAGTCTTAATCTGCAGCGATTGACGAATCTTGAGGGAGATATCGGCAAAGAGCTTATTGCGCTGACTTTGCTGGCGAAAGGCGTCTTCGGCCTGTTTGCGAAGGGTGACATCCCTGAGAATGGCGCGAATGGAATGCACCTGACCCTGCCACTTGTGAATGTTGAGATTTCCCTCAACGGCCACATAGCCCCCCTGACGGGTAATCAAAAGACATTCCACCGCCGGATCCAATGGATTCTCTGTTGCCGCCCGCAGCAATAACTGCCGCCACTGGAGCCGATATTTGGGATGCACCACCTGCTCAATTGAGAGCTGCTCAATCTCTTGGGATCCATACCCCAGCCGCTCGCGCCAAGCCCGATTGACAAACAAAAACTTACCCTGAGGATTCACACTTTGGATCAGATCGTGGGCACTTTCAAACAGATCTCGATAGCTAGCTTCACTTTCTTGGAGAGCCTCTTGGATCCGCTGCTGCTGAGTGATATCGATGCCCATACAGGTGATATACGAGATCCGACCCTCGGAGTCATAAAGGGCCGAATTAGAAAACCGGATCCAAAAAAGGGATCCTTGTCGATGACGACAGCAGAGTTCGATCTCTGGCGCTAAAGTTTGTTGCGTATAAACAGCCCCCAAAAAATCATGAAATGTCCCCCAACTTTGAGGAGCCAAAAGATTCAGATCCGAGATCAATTGGCCCAGCACTTCCGCTAGACTGTAGCCCGTTAGTCGCTCGCAGGCGGGATTGAACCGCAGGATCCGGCCCTCCGGATCAATCACCCAGACCAGGGTGGCGGTGGCATTGATCATGCTGGTGGTGAAGTTGCGGTCTTGGCGTAGCTGATCCTCAATCTGCTGCCGCTGTCGCAGTTCTCTGATCCCCAAACCCAGCACCATCGCCACCAGAGCCAGATCCAGTCCCCGCTCCAGGAGCAACCCTCGGTAAAGAGCCTTCCAGCCGGGATCCACCCCCTGCGTTGATGGATTCTGCGCCTGGGTGGCCTGCTCCAGACGCTCCACTGACCGCCATAGCCCACCAGTGGTGAGCGCCATCAGACTGAGGCCAAGAGCCAGCCCCCAGCCCCATCGCTGCCAAGTTTGCCGCTGTCGTTGCCTGATCTCTGAAGCGGTGGGCAGTGGGGATCCGGTCAAAGATTTGTCCTGGAGATGACTGCGGCGCAAATCCAATAGAGCCATCACCTGCCGGGCCAACCGCTGCAACTGCTCCACCTGCTCCGGGCTGATCGGGCGAGGATGGGTATCGGTGACACAAAAGGTGCCCAAGCAGTGGCGATCTGGCGTCACCAAAGGGATCCCGGCATAAAACCGGATATGGGCCTCCCCTGTAACGAAAGGGTTGTCTGCAAATCGAGGATCTTGAGTAGCATCTGATACTACCAACGGATCCTCAGGATCAAGCAAGGCATGGGCGCAGAGGGAAAGACTCCGAGGAACCTGGGACTGCTCAATCCCCACTTTGGCCTTAAACCACTGCCGATCGTGGTCGATCAAGCTGATCATCGCCATCGGCACAGCCAGCCCCTCTGAGGCCATCCGCACCAGATCATCAAAGGCTGGCTCAGCCGGGGTATCCAAAACCTGATACTCCGCCAGGGTTGCCAGTCGTTCGCGTTCATGGGGGGGAAGCGGGGCGGGAGGCATAGCAACTGAGTCAAGATGACAACAGCTTAGACAAGATCAGAACATTTCAACCACTTTTTAAGGTACTTACAAGGTACTTACTTGGTGTTGAGTTGCTGACCCCTGCCCATCTTGGTATTGCCATCGGTATTGCCACAGGCTAATCAGCCGTGATGTTGCCCTCTGTGATCAGCCAACTGATGGGGATCCCTAGCCCCACCGCACCCATTACTCTCCACCATCGTTTGCTAATCATGCTCCCTCCAGTGAGATGGCTATATTCTAGGGGCCTGGCGAGGCAGGAGAACCCGCTTTTATCCGGTCAAGTCATCGTCAACTCATTGAGTAAAGAAAGAGTAAAAAAACCTGAAGTGGATCTTGTTAAGCTATGTGGAGAAGCCTTGCGCTATCTATCTAAAAAGGGATCCCGATTGTATGACTACTGCCATCGCTGTTCGCCATCTGCAAAAACGCTACGGATCCGCTGTGGCGGTGGAAGACATTTCTTTTGAGGTCGAGGCAGGCCAGATTTTTGGGCTATTGGGGCCAAACGGGGCCGGCAAAACCACCACCTTGCGCTGCCTCTGTACACTGCAACGACCGGATGCGGGAGACCTAGAGGTCTGTGGCCTATCGGTGCTGCGCTCCCCGCGTGCAGTCCGCCAAAAGCTGGGCTATGTGGCCCAAGAGGTGGCTCTCGATAAGGTGCTGACCGGGCGCGAGCTGCTGCAACTGCAGGCGGACATCTACCATATGCCTCCCCCTCTGGCCCAAGAGCGGATCCGATCAGTTTTGCAATTGTTGGGTCTTGAAGACCGAGCTGACGAACGCACCGGCACCTACTCTGGCGGCTTGCGCAAGCGGCTGGATCTGGCGGCGGGTCTGCTGCATCAACCCCAGGTCTTGATATTGGATGAGCCAACCGCAGGGTTAGACATCCAGAGTCGTCTGGCGATCTGGGACTTTATGCGCCAGCTCAAAAATCTGGGGCTGACGGTCTTACTCACCAGCCATTACCTCGAAGAGATCGATATGTTGGCCGACCGGCTGGCCATCATCGATAAAGGCCGTGTCATCGCCGAAGGATCCCCCTCCCAACTCAAAGACCAGGTGGGCGGAGAGCGGCTGACGGTTCGGCTCCAGGAGTTTGCGGAGCGCGACCTGGCTGAGAAAGGATCCCATCTTTTGTCCACTCTGCCTTTTGCTCAATCGGTGGTGATCAACAGTGCCCAGGGTAACGCCCTCAATCTGGTGGTCAAAGGATCCGAAGATGATGTCATGGCCCAGGTGCGTCAAGCCTTGGGGGAAGCTCAGTTGCCGCTGTTTAGCATTGCTCAATCTCGCCCCAGCTTGGATGATGTCTATCTGGTGGCCACTGGCCAAACCCTGATGGATGCCGAAATGGCTGCCGCTGAGACCGGATCCAAAAAGAAAAAGTAAGAAAAAGTAAGACCTCCTCCGTTCAACTCTGGGCATTCACCTACAGTTATGAAGCTGCTTGTGGACATCCCAATAACGTCATCAAACCCTAGACTGTAGTAACTGTCGTGCTGATGGGGCACTAGCGAAGCCATGGCTAAAACCTTAGGATTGGCTCTAGGCAGTGGGGGAGCGCGAGGTTGGGCGCACATTGGGGTGATTCGTGCCCTGATGGAGGCCGATATCCCCATTCATGCCATAGCGGGGGCCAGTATTGGAGCCTTTGTGGGGGCGATCCATGCGGCGGGAGAATTGGATGAGCTAGAGGAATTTGTCCGGGAGCTGGACTGGAAAGGGATCATGGCTCTGTTTGATCTGACCTTTCCCACCAGTGGGCTTCTGGATGGCAACAAGGTCTACGAATTGCTGACCGAGCATCTATTGGATCTATGTATCGAAGACGCCGGGATCCCGTTTTGTTGTGTGGCCACCGATCTGATCACGGGGCAAGAGGTGCAACTGCGGACAGGCTCTATGGCGGATGCGGTGCGGGCCAGTATCTCCATTCCGGGGGTCTTTACCCCGTTTGAGCGGGAGGGCTGCTTTTTGGGGGATGGGGGCATCGTCAATCCGGTACCTGTGGATGTGGTTCGACAAATGGGATCCGATCTGGTGCTCGCGGTTAATCTCAATCACAGCCCCAGCCCCATCGATCGGGAAGAGGAGGAAGAAGAGAGCGAGCTGGAGTCGGAGTCCGACACCGATGAAGCTGCAAACTCCCACCGGGATCCAAAGTCATCCTCCATAGGATCCAAGGAATCTAAAATTGAGATCAAACAGACCCTCGCCCATACCAAAATCCAGACCGCTAAAGGAGATACCACCAACCAAAAAACCGAACACCAAGAACTCAGCATCATCACCCGGATCCGGCAAAAATATCGCTCCATTCAAGATTCCGTTCAAGAAAGGGTTCAAATCAAACTCAACAACTGGTTTCCAGATCAAACCGATCA
>CAZODP010000011.1:0-12441 GCA_964578595.1 uncultured bacterium | reverse complement strand
TTCAAGAAAGGGTTCAAATCAAACTCAACAACTGGTTTCCAGATCAAACCGATCAACGACCCAGCCCCAATATCTTTGATATCATCGGCACCACCCTCAATGTGATGGAGCAGCAGATCACTCGACAGAGGCTAGAGCAATCTCCGCCCGATATTTTGATTCAGCCGGATCTGAGGGATTTTGGTATCTTTGATTTTCATCAGGCTGATGCCATTATCCAAGCGGGCTACCGTCAAGCCATGGCTCAGATCCCTGATCTCAAAGAGCTACTCAACAGGGGTGGGGATGATAGAAATTAAACCGGACAATAAACCGGAAACTAAACAATGGCCTCCGCCCTGATTGAATTGGATTAGTTAGGCTAAACCTCTGTCATTTGTTCGTTATTGTTGGTGAACTGTTGTTTGCTGGTATTTGACTGTGGCAAAAGCAAAATCTTCTCCAGAACCCTCTGCTTGGCACTATGAGTCTGCGATTGCAGAGGTGGAACACATGATCGCTCAGGTGGAAAGCGGGCAGCTTGATCTGGCGGATGTGATTGAACAGTTTGTCACAGCCACCCAAACCCTCAAGCAGTGTGAGGCTTTTTTACAAGAGAAGCAGGCCCAAGTCTCGATCTTGGTGGAAACATTACAAGCGGATCCCTTTGGCCCGGATCCGGGTCTGATCTCTGAAAATCAGGAGGATGACGAGTTTTGATGCCGTTGAGTCCTGAAAGCCAAGCTCAAACCAGCCTCAAATCAGGATCCGGTTGGCGGGTGGGCTATCGACCTGATGGATCCTTTGTGGCCTTGGTGGGGGCCGATACTTGGGGGATAGAACTGACAGCCTCAGAGTGGCGGGCCTTTGGGGAAGGGATCCTGGCATTAGTGGCGGAGATGGCGGCGGCGGCAGAGCACCTGATGGCTGAGGAATCCATCACCCTTGAGCACTGCACCGACGAGCTGACTTTGACGGCAACTGGGGATCCGAGCTGCTATAGCCTGTTTTTGCGGCTACACAGGGGGCGGCGGGCGGAGGGACTATGGGATCCAGCGGCGGTGTCAGCTTTGGTGGAGGCCCTTAAGGGGCTGGGGTTTGGGACTATTCAGCCCAAAAATCAACCAGAACCTCAGACGGATCAAAAGGATTAAGCTGACAAAATTGGCATGAAGCGGGCTGGGATGGACACAATAGAGGTATCGCAATTATCCCGGAGGGATCCCCATGTCTGATCAGGCTCACCAGTCACCTCACCCAGATCACCCCCATCCAGACCAAGGGCAAGCATCCGCCCAGCCCGTTGCGGCTAGGTCTGCCCCACCCCGCTATATTGACTCTGAGCATTACCGCCAAATGCTGGTACGAGACGGAGATCGGCGTTTTCAGGAGTGGCACGGATCCTTTTTGCGCTATCAGCGGCAGTTTTTGCAGGCGATGCAGAGTCGCTAAGCTCGCAAAACCCACCGTTGGATCCTGATCGGGGAGGCTCTACACTAGGGCTACTTTGGTGTGGGGCAACAGATGCTGGAGAGTGACTCCAATCCCATTGAGCCGGTGATGGATCCGGGTGCAGCAGAGGGTTCAGAGGTTCCCCCTCATCCTCAGGGATCCCAACTGCAAACCCTGGTCGGGGTCTATGGCACCCCCAAGATGGGGATCCTGTTGTTGTTGGGATTTTCGTCGGGTTTGCCGCTGCTACTGATCAACTCGACTTTGAATGCTTGGCTAACGGAAGCAGGAATTGCCACAGCCGAGATTGGGCTATTTAATCTGCTTAACTTGCCCTATTCCTTCAAGTATCTCTGGTCACCTCTGTTGGATCGGTTTGTGTTGCCTGCCCCCGGATCCCTGCGGGGGAGTCGGCGGCGAGGCTGGATGGCCCTGACTCAGGTGTTGCTGCTGTTGGGACTGGGACTTTTGGGCTTTCAGGATCCGCAACAGACCTGGCTAGAGGGACTGAGCTTGGGGCCAGCCGTGGAGCAGGTGGCCGGGATCCCGGTGGTGGGGGGCTTGGTGGGATTGGTCTCAGAATTGCTCACCCTGTTTGCCCGACCTATCTTTTTGGTGGGGTTCGCGGTGGCGTTTTTGAGTGCGACCCAGGATATTGCGGTGGATGCCTATCGGACTGATGTGTTGGCGGAGCGAGAGACCGGAGCTGGGGTTGCTATTTTCGTGTCGGGGTATCGGATTGCACTGCTAGTCAGTAGCGGGGTGGCCTTGATCTTGGCGGATCGGTTGCCGTGGTCGCAGGTCTATGGGCTGATGGCGGTGTTGATGGCGATTGGGGTGATCACCTCCTTTTTTGCCCCGGAGCCGGAGGGCAGTATCTATCATCCCACCAGCTTACGGGCAGCGATCCTGGAGCCATTTCAGTCGTTTTGGCAGCATCGGCTGGCGATTGTGATCCTACTGTTTGTGGTCTGCTTCAAGCTGCCCGACAGTTTGGCAGGACAGATGACCACCACATTTTTGTTGCAGACGGGCTTCTCCACCGGGGATCTGGGGGTGATCCGCAGTTGGGTGGGGCTGGGGGCCACCTTAGCCGGGGCGTTTTGGGGGGGGATCGCGGTCAGTCAAATCGGCACCTACCGATCCCTGTTTGTGTTTGCGGTTTTACAGGCGGTGGGCAATTTGGGGCTGGGCAGCCTTGCTCTGGTGGGTCAAAATTACCCTTTGCTGGTGGGGGCAACGATATTTGACAACATGGCAGGCGGCATGGGCACCACAGCGTTTTTGGCCTTTTTGATGAGTCTGTGTGTGCGGCAGTTTAGTGCCACTCAATATGCCCTCCTCACCAGCGTATTTGCTTTGGGGGGAACCCTGTCGGGAGCGGTTTCGGGCTATTTGGCCCAAGTGGGCTGGCCGTTGTTTTATCTGATCACGGCTTTTGCAGCGATTCCGTCCCTGATTTTGCTCCAGATCCTGGGGCCAGTCACCCCCGCCAGTTCTGACTCAGGATCCCCTCCCCCCTGAGAAGATCCTCGCTTGACCCTCCCGCAAGCGGAGGAGTGGCTGAGGATAGTTAACTAAAGGCCCAAGAGGATCACGTCAACAAGAGATCACGTCAACTTTTCAGGTATCCTCAAGGGAAAATGCTTGATGAGAAGTCTCAGTAGACTGGACAAGAACACTTCGCCGAGGATATCCGCCCATGTCCACGCCTGATCGAGATCCTCATCCCCTCAAAGCCTTTTGGGGTGGGGGGATTGCCGCTGGAATCGGCTATCTTGCTTACCACCTTTTGGTATCAATGGTGCAAAAGTTTCCGGCCATCCCGGCGGACTCGGCTCTGCTGGCCCAGCGGATCAGTATTCTGCTGCGCTATTTGCTGGTGGGATCCACGGCTTTGGTGGCGTTTATGTTTGGGGCCATTGGTCTTGGCTTGGTGGGCTACGGGATCCAACTGAGCCTGAATCGGCCCAAACCCAATCCTGAACTTCAAGATAAGCAGCTATAGAGTGATCCTGCCTGTGCTAAAGTTAGGCTTAGTAATCGATTCGGAGCTAAGCCGGAATGTCTTCAGCCGTTGACATCGCTGACGCAAGTTTTGAAACGGAAGTTCTCAAGAGTGAGATTCCGGTGTTGGTGGACTTTTGGGCACCTTGGTGTGGCCCCTGTCGAGTTGTGGCTCCGGTGGTGCAAGAAATTGCTGAGCAGTATGCCGGCAAAGTTAAAGTCGTCAAGATGAACACTGACGAAAATCCCCAAACCGCCAGCCAGTACGGGATCCGCAGTATCCCAACGTTGATGTTCTTCAAGGGTGGCCAAAAGGTAGACCAATTGGTGGGGGCTGTACCCAAGTCCACCGTTTCTATCACCCTCGAAAAGCACATCGATAATGAAGCCGATGCCTAGTTGGCAACAAGAGTTTGTTATCAGCGACTGCTTGTGGACCGATTGGATCTGAGCCAGACCCGTGAGCTGAACATCAACCGCTGTAGAGTAGTGATGTAGAGTTGCCATAGCTGATTGACAGACCCTCTAATGAACCCCAATTTAGGCTCTGCCCCTGAGGTGGAGTCGTTTGAGTCTCTGGCCAGTGCCTGGAGTCACCAATTGGACACAGATCCCAATCGGGAGATTTGGCAGCGTGCCCTCACCACCCTCGAACGGATCCAAGAGCAGGGGTTGGGTCGCCTTGATGTCAAGATTTTGGCAGCCACCCTAGAGGACTTGGAGCAAGGGTTTCGGGCCTTTGCCTCCCATCAGCATCAGCGAAAAATCGCGGTCTTTGGCTCCGCTCGCACCGATCCTGAGGATCCCGATTATCGACAAGCTCTCAAGTTTGCTCAGGCGATCGTGACACGGGGCTATATGGTGCTGACCGGGGGTGGCGGTGGCATTATGGAGGCGGGTAACCGGGGGGCGGGCCTTGAAAATACCTTTGGACTCAATATCCAACTGCCGTTTGAGCAACTGGCAAATCCAGTTTTGGCCAGTACCGATCGTGTGATTAACTTTAAGTATTTCTTTTCTCGAAAGCTCTTTTTTGTCAAAGAAAGCGACGGCATGGTGCTATTCCCGGGGGGATTTGGCACCCAAGATGAGGCCTTTGAATGCTTGACTTTGATGCAAACCGGCAAGACCAAATTGCTGCCCTTAGTATTGCTAGATCGCCCCGGCGGACGCTACTGGCGGGAGTGGGATGAATACATTCGCAATCACCTTTTTTCGCGGGGATTAATCAGTCCTGAAGACTTACATTTGTATACCTTGACGGATGATGTGGAGGTGGCCTGTCGGATCGTGACCGATTTTTATCGGATCCTGCACAGCAACCGCTATGTGCGCAATACCTTAGTGTTGCGGCTTAACTGTCAGATCGACGATCAAGTGGTCGATACTCTCAATCAAGAATTTGGAGATATTTTAGAGTCGGGCCAGATCCAAAAATCCGCCGCTTTGCCCGAAGAAAAAGAAGACCCCCAGATTGCTCATTTGCCCCGACTGGTGATGGCTTTTAATCAGCGCAATTTTGGTCGTCTATGGCAGATGATCTATCGTCTGAATGAGTTGGTGCCAGCCCCAGCTAAAAATTAGACTAGAAACTAGCCGATCATGTATATCAAAATCTGCGGCATCACCCAACCTGATCAGGCGGAAGCCATTGCCAAGCTCGGATGCCAAGGGTTGGGATTCATTGGAGTACCCCAGACGCCGCGATATTTAGCCCCTGAACGGATGATTCAGATCGTCGGATCCCTGCGGGTGACGTGTGACCGGATCGGGGTGTTTCGAGATCAAGATCCTGAGCTGATCAAAACCTTGGTGCAGCAGGCTGGATTGACAGGGATCCAACTGCATGGGAACGAAACGCCCCAAGTCTGTGCTGATTTCAGACAAGCCCTACCAGGGATCCGTTTGATCAAGGCGTTCCGGCTGCGGGGATCCGAGGATTTAGACAAGCTAGCTGCCTACGATGCTGTGGTGGACTGGTTCTTGATTGATGCCTACGATCCCCATCAAGCCGGGGGCACCGGCAAAACTGCCGATTGGTCCCTGTTGCAAGCCTTTTGTCCAGCTCGTCCTTGGCTTTTGGCAGGCGGGATCCGGCCTGAAAATCTGGCTGAGGCGTTGGGGGCGGTCTCGCCGGATGGGATCGACCTCTCCAGTGGTGTGGAATCTGCCCCAGGGGTGAAGGATTTGGCCAAAGTTCGTCAGCTTTTTGAGCAATTGGCTTCTTTTCAAAACCAGTAAGCCCAACAAAAACTAGGGGCGTGGATCCAGCACTGCTTTTTCGCTCCAGGCTTGGTGGGCCATCAGCCAGACCTGTTGCACCGGGATCCCAGCCTCTTGGGCTAGAGCTGCACAGTCTCGAAACTCTGGCTGAACATTCACCACTTGCCCAAAGCGACGACCAATTTTGATCGAGACATCGCCATAGGGGGTACTGACCCGATCCAGGCTGCGCTCAAGCAACGTACGCTGCTGTAGACTGCGCCGGATCCCCAGGGTGCTGGTCTCTCGAAATAAAAGCGTCTCACAGGCTTCCACCCGATCCGGCGGGCAGATCACCGTGACCAGATGCCCCGGACGCGAAAACTTCATGGTGATGGGCTGACCAAACACATCCAAGGCCCCTATCCCCAAAAGCTGCTCGAAGACATAGCCGATCACCTGGGGGTTTTGATCATCGATCTGGGTCTCCAGCACCGCCACCGTTTCAGTCAGCGCAGATCCGGCACTCTCTCCCACCCAGAGCCGCATCACATTGGGAATGGCTAAATCACGGGACCCAGCCCCTCGACCCACCTTGTGTACCCGCATCGGCGGCAGATCCCCAAAGCTCTCCGCCAGGGCCACCGCCAGAGCCGCCCCGGTGGGGGTGACCAATTCTGACTCAATGCCATTGCTAAAAACCGGCACTTGCCCCTGTTCCCACAGTTGGATCACCGCCGGGACGGGCACCGCCATCTGTCCGTGAGCAGCCTGCACCCAGCCCCCCCCGATCGGATGGGCCGAACAGATGATCTTTTCAATCTGTAGCCATTCCAGCCCCATACAGGTGCCCACCACATCCACCAGGGCATCCACCGCCCCCACCTCATGAAAGTGAACTTTTTCGATGGGCATTTGGTGAACGGCGGCCTCCGCCTCAGCCAGGGTGCGAAACACCTGTTGACTCCAGGTTTTGACCCTGGGGGAGAGATTGGCCTGCTCAATCATCTGCCGGATCTGAGGCCAATGGCGATGATGGGGATGATCGATCTTGAGCAGTTCTACGATCACCTGGAGCGCAGGCTGTCCGGCTCGTTGCACCCGCTGAGGGTAGAGCTGAAACTCCCCCACTAACCCTAAACTCTCCAACTTGTGAGTCAGATAATCGGCAGGCACGCCACAATCGATCAGGGCACCCAGGCACATATCCCCTGCGATCCCCGCCCCACAGTCGAGATAGGCCAATTGCATAGCAGATGCCTCCTACCCATTTCACAAACTGGATTGCGCAAACTGATCACAACCACTTTAGGCAAAAACCAAACCCAAAAAACGGGATCCCTTCCAATTGAGAAAGGATCCCGATGTTTTGAAATTGGTAACTGAAATTAGCAACGATCAGTCAGAATCAGGCGTTGACAGCAGCCTTGACTTTAGCAGCCAATTCGCCAGATGCGTACTTAGCCGCCACCTCATCCAGGGTGGTCTGGGGTACTTTGGTGCCGTTACCGGCGCAGCCAAAGGCTTCATAACGGGCGGCACAGACCTTCTTCATTTCGGTGATGGAGGGCTTGAGGAAATGGCGGGGATCGAAGTTGGTGGGATCCGCAGCCAGAGCACGACGCACAGCCGCCGAGATCGCCAAGCGGTTATCGGTATCGATATTAACCTTGCGCACCCCGTTCTTAATGCCGCGCTGGATCTCTGCCACCGGCACCCCATAGGTTTCAGGGATAGAGCCGCCGAACTCGTTGATCACAGCGATCAGATCTTCGGGCACTGATGAGGATCCGTGCATAACGATATGGGTGTTGGGCAGGCGACGGTGGAGTTCTTCGATCAAGTCCATCCGCAGGATCTCCCCCTCCGGCTTGCGGGTGAATTTGTAGGCCCCGTGGCTGGTGCCAATGGCTACGGCCAGGGCATCCACCTGGGTTTTTTCCACAAACTCCACCGCTTGATCGGGATCCGTCAGCAATTGGTCGTGGGAGAGCTTGCCCTCAGCCCCGTGGCCATCTTCAGCTTCCCCCATACCGGTTTCTAAAGATCCCAAGCAGCCCAGCTCACCCTCAACACTGACCCCGATGGAGTGGGCCACCTTGACCACCTCAGCGGTGACCTCGGTGTTGTACTCAAAGCTGGCGGGGGTTTTGGCATCTTCCTTGAGGGATCCATCCATCATGACGCTGGTGAAACCATTGCGGATGGCGGAGTAGCAGGTGGCGGGGCTATTGCCGTGGTCTTGGTGCATCGCCACGGGGATGTGGGGGTAGGTCTCCACTGCTGCCAAAATCAGGTGACGCAAAAAGTTTTCACCAGCATACTTGCGAGCACCCCGCGAAGCCTGCAATATCACGGGACTGTTGGTCTCGTGTGCCGCCTGCATGATCGACTGGATCTGCTCCATGTTATTGACATTGAAGGCGGGGATCCCATAACCGTTTTCGGCGGCGTGATCCAGCATCGTCCGCATTGCAATTAAGGCCATCGATTACCTCCCAACTGACGTGCAGTCATAATTTTAGATTGACTTAACATTGAGTTTAGATGATTTCCTGCCCTATGACCCAGGATCTTGTGGCGGGTGATAGCAACCCAACCGACCGATTGCCCCCTCAGCATCGGATCCAAAATCTGGCAAGATTGGACTCACTCAGGGTTTAGTGGCAAGCATTTAGGGCCAAAAGCCTGTTCCTGATGGCTAAGTCTCTTATGGCCGCTTTGCTCAGCATCACGCTTTGCTCAGCATCAAAGACTAAAGTCTACTTCAGCTAGCCAATCCAACCTGTTCAGAATCTGTGATGGGGTACGCGCAATGATGAAACTGTTCTCTGGAACTGCGGTTGTGATGAGTGCGGGTCTTTTGATCGGAGCTGCTCAGGCTTGGGGGATCCCTGGCATGATGTCAGACCAGGCGGCGGAGTGGGTTCAGACCAATCCAGAACTCAGCCCCGGCCCTGGGGAAACTTTTTTGATCAACCGCACCCGGCCCGATGGATCCCGATTTTCATTTCAAGCCTCTATTGCCCCACCGGGACGGATCACCAACCCGCTCGATCGAGAGACCATTCGCTCCCATCGGATGACCTTTTATGATCCCAATGGCCTGACGGCGCAGAATTTGGAGCAGGCGATCCAACAGGTCTATGGGGATGAGATCGCAGCGGATTTGCAATCGGCAACCGAGGTGGTGCGCTATCCTTCAGCCGATGTGTTGAATGCGCCCGTTACGGATGAAAACCAGTTGCAGCGGGCTATTCAGGGGGTAGTGCGCCAGGGATCCAGATTTGTCTACTGGTTGGAGCTAACCCAAAACCCCGATGGCCAAGTCCAGCAGGGGCAAGTAGTTGTATTTGAAGCGGAGTGGTTGCCCAAGATCCAATCTGAATTGGCCCAACGGCACAACCTGGTATTTTGATCTTGATCCCCTTGATCTCTTTGTAGGCAGATTATGCGCAGAAGAACAAGCCAGATTAGTCAACCAAACAGTGCTCCAAAATCTCCAAGACTTGCTCATCCTTCAACAGCAAGAAATGCAGAGATCAGGAGCCGAATACCAATGATTCTCACCCACCGTCCACATCGGATCCTCTGAAGTACAGAACCTTTAGGGATCCAATTGCTGGACTTGCTCAAGGGTGAGTCCGGTGACAGCAGCAATTTGGGCAGGATCCATACCTGTAGCTAGAAGGTTGCGGGCGACTTGTTGGATCCCTTCTTGCTTGATCTCCTCATACCAAGGCGACTCTCGCAGCACTGCCTATCCCACCTCATAATTTCAGCAACAACTTCGCTAGCCAACACAAACCTAGCAAAAAAGGCCAGCAACGGTTCCAGATCACTGAGCACGGCATCCTGTTGCAAGAGCCGCAGCGCTTCTCGAATCACAGTTTCTTGCTCACCGCCTCTCATAATCGGCACAAACGGCAAAAGAGACGGTACTGGCTGACTTAGGACAACCTTGGCTTCTACCTCACTCAATTGAATCACTTTGTAATCTTAGCGGGGTAATCTTGGCGGGCTTCCAGATCACCTAAAGGTGACCGATAGTAAGTGGGAATTGTCTCTGATTCAGGCAAAATAACAACCAACACCGGATACACAGGCAGCTTGAACTTTTCTTCGGCCAAGGCGGCATAGAGATGCATCCGGCGGGGCATTTCGGTTGAGTAACGCAGTTGAATCTCGTTAGCAATCAAGAACTCACCCATATCGGGATCCCAAGCCCGAATCAAGACATCACCGTGGCGGCTAATCCACTGAAATTCTGAGTCCAGTAGATTGGCAAACTCAATCCTTGGATTTCCTGTCACCCACCAGCTCCAGGCCTGCGGATCAGGGCTGATCAGACGTTTGCTACCAATGTCTGCTTTGTTCGTCATAGCTGCAGTTTAAAGAGCTTTCTTCGAGTGTTCAGGCAGGCTCAAGGCTCTCCACTGACGATTCGCGGGACTTAGCCCTACCTAGTCAACATCTCGCTCACAAGCTGCTCTGGTAGACCTATGCGCTTAGACCTATGCGCTGGACAATAGGGCAGTGCTTTTGCTGAACCTAGCCCAGATTTCACAATTGGTAGGTCATCAATACTTGTATCGTCAGAACACCCTACGGCTGAAAAATCTCCTTGAAAACTTTTTCTACTTTGTAGCCCGAATCAATGGTTTCTAAGGGATCCTTGCGCAAACGATGGCGCAAGCAAATACTGATCACCCGCTGAATATCTGAGAGTGTAACTTGGGTGCGTCCCTCCAATGCAGTCAGGGCTTTGGCCGCTCGATTGGTTACGATATCCCCTCGCAGTCCATCCACATCCAGCTCTGAACAAACAGCAGAGATGTTGAGGCGAAGCTCTCGTTCAATCTGCACCTGCGGCAATACTTGCTGTGCCCTCTGTAACTGATCCAAAAGCTCCTGTTGTTTGGCTTCGTAGCTCTCCAAAAACGGCTCTGGATCCGCTTCAAATTGTGCTCTTTCTTCCACGATCTTGACCCGCAACTCCGGATCCCGGACCGTATCGATCTCCACAAACATCCCAAAACGATCCAACAATTGGGGTCGCAATTCTCCCTCTTCGGGATTACCAGATCCAACCAGTACAAACCGAGCCGGATGACGAATCGAGATCCCCTCCCGCTCAACGGTATTCCAGCCCGATGCCGCCGAATCCAGCAGCACATCCACCAGATGGTCATCCAGCAGATTGACCTCATCCACATAGAGGATCCCTCGATTGGCCTTTGCCAGCAATCCTGGTTCAAACGCCTTGACCCCTTCTGAGAGAGCCTTTTCAATATCAATCGTGCCGCAAACCCGGTCTTCGGTCGCCCCCAACGGCAGATCTACCATTGGCACCTGCCGCCATGCGATCGGGATCGTCTCCCCCGATTGCAGCCGCTCCCAGGCCTGATCGCTCATCAGCTCCCGCTGGGCTGGATGGCTATTAAATGGATCCCCCTCCACCACCTCCAGCTGAGGTAGTAGGGCTGCCAGTGCCCGAATCGTGGTGGATTTTCCGGTACCCCGATCCCCCATGATCAACACTCCGCCAATTTTGGGATCAATCACATTGAGCAACAGAGCCAGCTTCATCTCCTCTTGGCCCACAATGGCTGTAAAAGGAAAAACGGGACGTGGGCGAGTGGCGTTGGACTGGGTGGCAGTGGACATGGGGCTTTCAAACCTATAACAGCAATGGGATCCTCATTTTAGTCGGCACTGGCCCGCTGATTAAGCTGTTAAGCATTTAAATCGCGTGTGATACTCCAAAAAGCGGTCGAGACACTTACAGCCTGTTCATACATCAAGGGGTACAGTACAAAGCCAGAAAGTCTTTCTGTTCAGGAGTTTCAACCTCTCAAGTGGCACCTATTTCACCTAAGTAGACTGTATGCCAATCAAGAACTATTTAACACCGGAAGAAAAGGTTGAACTTCAACAGCACCTTAAAGCTCATGAGCATCCTGACATTAGAGAAAGAATTCTAATCCTTCTGCTGAGAAATGATGGTAAAACACAGCAAGAGATCGCTGACTTTATTGGCTGCTCTCTATGAAAAGTAGCCCACTGGTATACGCATGGGGATCCTAGCAATCTAGGCAGTCTAATAGACGACCGGATCAAGGGAAATACCATAAAGCGACTGAGCAGTATATTAATTTATTACTAGAAATAATAGAAAAAGACCCTCAGGAATTTGGCTATGAATTTGCGACATGGACAGCTCAGAGATTGGTAATTCATTTAGATCAAGAAACGGGAATTTCTCTAAGTGGAAGTCAAATTAGGAGGATATTAAAGTCAAAAAAGTATGTTTACCTCTGGGCAAAATATAGCCTGGAGGACAAGCCAAAATCCAGAGAAAAGAAGTCTGTTTAAGGCTAAGCTAGACAAGTATCTAAAAATTACTAAGGAATCTCCAGATCAGCTTCAGATATGGTTTTGGGATGAATCTGGATTTAGTCTTAAGGTGCTTAAACGAAGGATGTGGACAGAGAAGGGAAGTCGAAGGAAAGTTTCAGGTAGACGAAGAAAAGGTAGCTTTAGTGTTATAGGAGGAATTCGTTTTTCAGACAAAAAGAGGGTAGTTGATTTTATCAGTAAAGGAGCCGGGGATAGTTTTTTTAGGGTTCTCAAAGAATTTTACAGCGAAGTCAAAAATGAATGGACAATTGAGGATAGGGATATAGATGACTTTGAAAAAACAGGCCCTAAGATCGTCATCCTTTTGGATAATTCTAGCATTCATCAGAGAAAGGATATTCTAGAGAAAATAAAACAGGAAATGCCCAATTTAATCCTAGA
>CAZODP010000010.1:37532-52639 GCA_964578595.1 uncultured bacterium | reverse complement strand
CCTGCTCTATTGGGGCCTGCTCTATTGGGGAACCGGGATCTGGTCTGGGGCTGTCAAAGATCCGAGCCAATCCAGCATCAGGCGATTGACCACCTCCGGCACTTCGTCGTGCGGACAGTGACCGGCATTGGGGATCGGCTTGAAGGTGTAAGGGATCCCCTCCGGTGACCATTGTTCAAACATCAACCCTCGGCTGATGGGTGTCCAGGGATCTTTGTCTCCCCACAGCACCAACAAGGGCCTTTGCAGAGTGGGCAACAGCTCTTCGGGGGCGGATCCGGGGGGAGCGGTGACGATGCTGGCAAAGGCTTTGTAGGCTCCCGGATCGCAGGTGGGTTGATAGATGATCTCCACCAACTCATCGGTGATGGCGGCAGGGTTGAAATAGACCTGAGACAAGGTGCGCCGGATCCGGCTGCGTTGGCGGATGATATCAAAGATAAATGGCCCGGTCAGGGGGGATCCAGCCAGCTTTGTAAACGTCCCAATCACCAGACCTGCCATCGGATTGAGGTCTTGAGAGCGATGATTGAGGCCCCCGGCGCAGTTGATCAAAATGCCGCCAGCCGCCATGTCGGGGTAGCGGGCCACCATCGTCAGACTGATCAGAGCACCGATTGAGTTGCCTGCAAAAGTGGCCGGGGTCTGGATCTGTTCTCGCCAGAAATCTGCCAATAATTCTGTCCACAAATCGAGGCTGTAACCGGAGGGGGGTTTGTCGGATCCGCCAAATCCCAGCAGATCGAGGGTGTAAACCCGATAGCCTGCCGCCGCCAAAACGGGGATATTGTGACGCCAATGGCCAATCGAGGCCCCAAAGCCATGCACCAAAACCACTGCTGGCCCCGTGCCCACAGCAGAGTAGCAGATACGATGCCCGCGCCAGAGCCAGGTCTGGAGCTGAAAAGGCTCAAGGATGGCTTCCACAGGGGTTGCGGCGGCAACAGGAGTAGAGAGTACAGTCACAGGATCCCGAAAATGTGAAGTTTTTTGTCTAACATTCTTATCATAATCCCTCAGCGAAAAAACCGCAGGGATCCGGCTGGGCAAGGGTTTGAGATGGATGGAGTTGGATCCGCCCACAAACCGCCCTCCAGAGTGCCGGTGAGAGGGGATCCGGGATGATAGGCTCTTGATTGGTAGGGTGCCTAGATGATAGGAGCGAAATCGGGTATGGATCGTGCGTGGATGAGTTTGCCTGTTGACATAGATCCTGTTGCTATAAATATGGCTGGGGCAGGTAGGGTTGGGGCCAACAATGCTCCATCAAGACCTCTGGCCTACTCTGTTTGGGGTGCTGTGATACCTGCTCTGCTGGGGCTATGCCTAGTGGTCTCTGGCTGGTTGGTGGGGGCACTGCCCGTGTGGGCACAAGGGACTGCAGCTCAGGCTGTCATCGCTCCGGTGCAGATTGCGGCAGTGGAATTGGATCCCAAGATTGATGTCAACAACACCATTTTGCGCAACTACCGCCGGATCCCTGGGTTTTATCCAACGCTGGCCCGCAAGCTGGTGCAAAATGCCCCCTACGATTCGCTCGAAGATATGATCAACATTCCTGATCTAACTGAGCAGCAAAAAAACTTGATCCAAGAGAATGCCAGCAACTTTGAGTTCAGCGAATACGAAGCTGGTCGCTACCAACTGGAAAATCGCATCAATCAAGGCTATTACGGCTGATGGGGACAGTTGATCGGGGCTGATGACGTGATCCCAAAAAATCTGGGATCCCAAAAAGTCTGGGGTCAGTGTGATTTAAGCTCGATGGTTTTAGAGAGTTGGTGAGGGCTGAGGATCCCTGATGCGGGCCTTGATTGTGGGCTATTACGGCTATGGCAATGCTGGGGATGAGGCGTTACTGCACTGTCTGTTGCAACAGTTGCCCGCTGACATTGAGCCGGTTGTTTTATCTCAGGATCCGGTGGCGACGGCTCAAACCTATGCTGAGTTTGGGATCCAATCCTGCTCTCGTCGCGATGGGCTAAAGCTGTGGCAGCAGGCCCAAAATGCAGATGCACTAATCTGGGGGGGCGGTGGGCTGATCCAGGATGCCACCAGTTGGCGTAGCCCCCTATATTACCTGGGGTTGATGGGTTTGGCCCAAAACCAGGGATCCCGGACAGTGGCTTGGGCACAGGGGATCGGCCCTTTGCAGCGCAGTTGGATCCGGTCCCTGGCCCGACGGGGCTTTGGCGGCTGTGGTGGGGTCAGTGTTCGGGATGTGGGTTCCGCCGCTTTGCTCCAGAGCTGGGGGATCCCTCATTTGCAGGCTCCAGATCCGGTTTGGGCACTGGATCCCCAGCCGATAGAGTGGGGTCGAGATGGGGCAAAACTTGAACTGGCTCCATCTCGAATCGCGGTGGTGTTGCGAGACCATCCCCAACTCACCCCAGAGCGGGTCGGGGTGCTGACACAATCGCTGGCTCAACTGCAACAGATCACGGGATCCCAGATATTGGTCTTGCCCTTTCAATTGGGGCTGGATCCTCAGAGTCTCAGTGCCGACGAAAAGCTGGCTGTGCGGGTAGCTGCTGACCTGACCAATGCCCATGTTTTGCCCATTACCGACCCTCAGCGATTGCGGGGGGTGTTTGAAGGGGTGAGCTGGGCTTTGGTGATGCGCTTTCATGGGTTGGTGATGGCGGCGGCGGCGGGCTGTCGCTGTTTTGGCCTCAGTTATGATCCCAAGGTGAGTTTCTTGTTGGATGAGCTGGGGTTTCCGGGCTGGACACTGCCTGAGATTCCTGCGGATCCAGGTCAGATTGTGCCGGTTTGGCTAGAGCACTTTCAGAGGGGGCCACGCCTCACTCTTGAGCAAAGATCCCACTGGCGAGAGCGGGCAGGCCAACATCAGCAGATTTTGACCCAAGCGCTAGCTTAGAATCATCGGGATCCGGGGGGGCATGACCAATGTTTTTGCACAAGGTGATGGATCCGGCTATCGCTATTTTGTCAGCAGCCTTGGCCGATCGTGTCTGTGGAGCCGCTCAACTGGTGGTCTCGCAAGGGGTGGAGCCATCGGGATCCTGGGCCGGGGGACGCGCCTGTGGGATTGGGTCTGCAACCGATCCCGAACACCTGAAAACCCTGGATCCTGAGAATGCTGATTGTATGAGCCAGACCTGGTTCGATGCAGCCTCCCTGACCAAGGTGGTGGTGGCCACGGCTCTGATGCGGGCAATACAAGATCAAAAGCTGAAGCTGACGGATCCGGTGGGGATTGGGGTGCCTGGATTTGTGGGGCGGCGGTCGCTAAGGCCCTACGAGCATCCTTTGCAACCAGACGAGATCATCCCTCTGGCGGATGGGGTGGATCCGGATGCCGTGGTGGATCTGGAGCAGGTCACCTTTTGGCATCTTCTCACCCATACCAGTGGCCTTCCGGCCTGGCGGCCCCTCTATCAACAGCCTGATGCGGTTCTGGCTCAGCAGATGGCGATCAAGACCCCTTTTGCGGATCTGCCGGGGCACCGTTTTAGCTACAGCGATATCGGCTTTATTCTGTTGGGATTGGCTCTGGAGCACTTCTACCAAGACTCGCTGGATCAAGTGCTCAAAACTCAGGTGCTGGATCCCTTGGGGATCCGTGAGCTGGCCTACCGCCCTCTGGCGCAGGATCCGCGGCCTGAGACCCTTGCCGCCACAGAAGTCTGTCCGTGGCGGGGCCACCGTCTGATCGGTGAAGTCCATGATCAAAATGCCGCCCGACTGAGTGGGATCGCAGGCCATGCAGGATTGTTTGGCCCGGCTCAGGCTTGGGCACGATTGGGTCAATCTTTTTTGGGTTTATCGGGTCAGTCCTCTATTTTGGATCCCGACATTATCACTCAGATGACTCAGCTTCAGCATCAGAGCAGATTGATTCGCCGCGGCTTGGGGTTTGCCCTGCGCTCCGAGATCCCAGGATCCAGTGGCTATCCCTTCAGTGATAGGGCCTTTGGGCACACGGGCTTTACGGGGACATCGCTGTGGGTGGATCCAGCTCGGCATTTGGTGGTGGCTCTGATCACCAACAGTGTGTTTGAGGGGCGGGATAATGATCAGATCCTGGCTCTTCGCCTACAGGTTCACCAAGCCATTGCTGAGCGGATCCCCTGTGTCGATTGATTTTTGATAGATGATCTTTGATTACAGATCGCAACACTTAAAGCAGGGATCCTATAAACACTCTGAAGCCTCGGCCATCGGTGGGAATCCCGCCCTAGTTTGGATCAGATTGATCTGCTTGTTGAGGTTAGCCCATGTCCAGCGCAGTATCCAGTGCAGCTTCTGGCCAAGATTTGATCCGCTACGACTTGCTGTTGGTGGGTGGGAGTTCTTCTAATCTGATTTTGGCCCATCGGCTGCTGGATCTAGCCGCCAAAAGTGGACTGGAGCTGTCGATTGCAATGCTCGAAAAAGCCCCACAATTTGGCGGACATATCGTCAGTGGCGCGATTACAAATCCCCATGTGATTGCCAAACTATTTCCAGATTATGAAACCAATGGCTTTCCGATTGAGGGCAAAGTCACTGAAAATCACCTCAGTGTGCTCGGATCCCTCCACAAGTGGGATCTGCCGGATCCAGTCATCCCCAAAGGATTTAAAAAAGAGGGCTACGTGATCTTGACCCTCAGCCATGTGATCCGGTGGTTGGCGGAGCAATTACAAGAAAAGGCCAAAGGGATCCCCAATGTGGTGCTGGATCTATTTCCGGGTTTTGCGGCCCATGAGATCCTCTATGCCGAAGATCGGGTGATTGGGGTGCGGGTGACGGATCTGGGATCCGAGGCTGAGGATGTGATCTATGCCGAGATCACCTGCTTTGGGGATAAGGGATTTATCTCAAAGGATTTGGTGGCGAAGTTTAATCTCCGGCCCAATCCACAACTGTGGTCGGTAGGGGTCAAAGAAATCTGGCAGATCAACGCAGACCATCAGGGCCAGGTCTGGCATACCCTGGGCTATCCCGTCTTGGATGGTACCTTTAGCGGTGGATTTGTCTATGGCCTTAAAGATCATCGCCTGTCGGTGGGGCTGATTGTGGGCCTTGATAGCGCCAATCCCAATCTCAATCCGCAGCAACGGTTACAGGAGTTTAAGGCTCATCCCTGGATCCAGTCTTTGCTGGAGGGGGGCAAGATGCTCAAATATGGGGCCGCCGTGATCCCAGAAGGGGGCTACTACAGCCTGCCGACCCAGTTTGGGGTATCGGGTGCGCTGTTGCTGGGGGATGCGCTGGGGGTGTTGGATGTGGGTAGCTTGGCGGGAGTAGACAAGGCAATGGAGACAGGCTACATCGCGGCCGATCTGTTGCATGATGCTTTTGCCCAACAAGAGCTGGAGATTGAGCCGATCTATCGCCAAACCGTGATGGCGAGTTTTGTGGGGCAAGACCTCTACAGCAGCCGCTATTTCCGGGAGGTGTTTTTGGAAAACTCGCGCCTGTTGGAGGAGTATCTGCCCACCGTCTGCGGTGAAGTGGATAAGGGCCATCCCTGGCTGGGCAGTGTCAAGTTTGGTTTGGCCAAACCGTTGCAGCGGTCGATGGATCTGATGCGGGCGCTGACGATGCTCAGCGGTAAGGTGGGATCCGGTACCCCCGCCTATGTGCCCTGTCATGAGGGGATCCAGCCGGCGTTTGAGGCTCGACACACCGTTGGCACGGCTGTCGCCAGCAAAACCTCCTACAGCCGCCCAGATGCCGTGTTCTACGCCAGTCCCCGGTATCACGAGGGCAATCGGCACATTGAGGAGTTCAGCCCAGACACCTGTCAAACCTGTATTGCCACCTACGACAAGTTGAATCGGTCTACCCCTTGTGTATCAGACTGCACGGCGGAGGTTCACCAGATTGGATCCGTTGCCGGGATCCGGCTGCACCATATGTCTCTGGAAAACTGCATCCAGTGCCGCACTTGCGAAATTGTTTGCCCTCATCTCAATCTGCGGGTTAATCCCAGCTACGAAGGATCCGGGCCAGATTTCTTTGGGCTATAGGATGGGGATCCTAGTGGGAGTCTAGGCATGGGGATCTTGATAGGCCACCAAGTCGATTTCCACAAGGGCATCACGAGCCAAATCTGTTACCCCCACACAGGTGCGGGCCGGACGCCGCTCGGGCGCAAAATAACGTTGATAGACCTGGTTCATCAGGGGGTAGTCCCGCTGAAATCGCGTCAAAAAGACCCGGGCTGAGATCACATGATCCAGCCGAAAATCCGCTGCCGCCAACACCCGCTCCAGATTAGAGAAAGTCAACTGGGTCTGGGCCTCGATCCCCTCCGGCAAGGGATCCGACTCGCGCTCAGGATGGATCGGCAACTGCCCGGTGACAAATAACCACGGCCCCACCCGTACCGCATGGCTGTAGGGAGCCACTGGAGCGGGCGCCCCTGGCACCTGGTAAAACACTGGATCCATCTGCACACCCCAAAAATTGCGTCAATGACCTCCAGGAATACCACATGGAGGAGGGATCCTGGAGCATCTGTTTCTAGTGTTTTGGGTTGCTGGCGTTTTTCAGGCGCCTCCAAGTGAATTTAGTTGCCCCCCAGAGGCTCAAACTCCAGCCTGAGGGAAAGACATCACCCATTCCACCAAGGTGCGAACCCCATAGCCAGTGCCCCCCTTATTGGTATAGCCAAAGTCTTTGTCTGACCAGACGGGGCCAGCCACATCCAGGTGTGCCCAGGGGGTTTTTTCGACAAATTGTTTCAAAAAGAGGGCGGCGGTGATGGCTCCTCCCCAGCGGGGGCCGGTGTTTTTCATGTCGGCAACAACGGAGTTTAACCCCTCAAAGTAGCTCTCTTCCATCGGCAGTTGCCAGATTTTTTCGCCCGTTTTTTGGGCTGCCGCCAGCAGACTTGAAGCCAAGGATGGATCCGGGCTAAAGAGTGCGGCGATATCTTCTCCTAGAGCCACCACACAAGCTCCTGTCAGGGTGGCCAGATCCAGAATCGCATCCACCTCCAACTTTTCGGCAAAGACCAGAGCATCCGCCAATGTCAGACGACCTTCGGCATCGGTATTGTTGATCTCGATGGTTTTTTGGTTGGAAGCCGTCAAAATATCGCCGGGGTGCATGGCCCGTCCGCTGATCATGTTTTCGGTGGCGGCCACGATGAAATGCACTTCTACATTGGGTTTGAGGGATCCAATCACCTGAGCAGCCCCCAAAACAGCAGCGGATCCGCCCATATCGGTTTTCATCATGGCGATACTGCGGGCGTCGGTTTTGATATTGAGTCCACCCGAATCAAAGGTCAGCCCTTTGCCCACCAAGGCCACTTTTTTGGCAGAGGATCCGGGCCGATAGGTGAGATGGATAAACTGCGGCGGCAGATCCGAGGCTTGGGCCACCCCCAAAAAAGCCCCCATGCCCAGGGCCAGGCAGTCTTCGTAGCCCAGAATCTCCACCTCCAAACCCGTCTCGGCGGCCAGGGTGCGAGCGGTATCCGCCAAACTGATCGGGGTAACCACATTGGCGGGGGCCGACACCAATTCGCGGGCCAAAATCACCCCAGCCGCAATCGCTTGGGCCTGGCTCACGCTTGTGCTGTAGCTGGATAGCGCGGATCCCTCTGGCGAGATCAGGGTGATGTCAGTAACCGCAAAGCCGCCATGGCCGGATCCATTGCCGCCAGCATCAACCTGAGGGCTGGACTGAGACTTGAACCGGGTGTCTTGGTGGGCCACCAGCAGGGATCCCTCCACCGCCGCCTGGATCTGGGGGGCCAGCTCAGATTGGCCTGCGGGCAGCAACACCGCCACCTGCTTGGCCTTGAGGGCATGGGCTTGGCGGAGGCCGTTGGCAACCGATTGACGTAAGGATTCGGGGCTGTAGCTCTTGGGATCCCCCAGTCCGGATAGCACTACTTTTTTGATGGTGGATCCGATCCGGGTGGCCACCGTGGTGCCGGGTTTGCCCCCAAAAGTTTGTTCTTGAACCAGCTCCGTCAGGGCATGGCCCCAGCTTTGATCGAGGTCTTGCAACGCTGCCGGGATTGCTGCCGGGGCATCTTTATCAGATCCACTGGCAAAACAGCAGGCAATCAGGCAATCGCCCGACCATTGGGCCAAAGGTGCGTCAGAAAGGTGAAAATCCATGATCCAGAAGCCATGCTAAGGGTAAGAAAAGGGGTCTTGAGTCAAGACTATTTGTTCAGTTTATATCCCTGGCCTGATACGGTGATGGAAAGACTGAGCAAAAATCTTAGGGCTGGATCCGGATCGGCCTCCACAGCCACTCCACAGCGATAGGGTAACCAGGGACGGATCCCACATTTTCTTTTGAGGATAGTGAGTGACTGAGCCAGAGCCAGATAGTCTTGGCATCGCTTCGCACCCACTCACCGGATACCCCAATTTAGACTCCACAAATGAATACTGTTCCTTACATTGCAGGGTCACAGAAACTTTCCCAGCTCAGGAACCTGCATGATTTCTGTTGTGTAAGTAACCTTTTTTTGATATGGTTTTGCAGTCATGTCTCTGAGACCTCGGTAACTCTGGCAATGGCAGCCAGGGAGAGTCTTTCAAGACGCAATATCGATCAAGACGCAATATCGATGACTTGCTTGGTTTAGGAGGTTGAGATGACTTTGCATCGCGACGTAATCCGACTTTTTGACGAATACACCCATACGCCGATGGAGCGGCGGGTCTTTTTGCAGCGGCTAGCAGCCTTAGCAGGGGGAGCCGCAGCAGCTCAAGCTCTGTTGCCCCTGCTCGAAAATAACTATGCTCAAGCCGCACTGATTCCGGCAGATGACCCTCGCCTGAGCATCGAAACAGTGACGTATCCGGGTGCAACAGGGGAGATGCAGGGCTACTTGGCTCGTCCGGCGGGGGCGACGGATCCCTTGCCTGCTGTGATCGTGATCCATGAAAATCGCGGCCTCAATCCTCATATTCAAGATGTGGTACGGCGGACAGCCTTGGCGGGCTATGTGGCCTTAGGGCCAGACTTTTTGGCCCCTGTGGGAGGAACCCCTGCGGATGAAGACCAAGCCCGTGAGCTGATTGGGGGACTGGATCCGCAGCAAACCCTCGACAATGCTGTGGCAACCCTGGCCTGGTTAGGAGATTCTGAGACAGGAACGGGTCGGGTGGGCTGTGTCGGCTTTTGTTGGGGGGGTGGCCTCACCAATCGCCTAGCGACCGCAGCTCCTGATTTGGCCGCCGCAGTACCCTTTTATGGATCCGTGCCCCCCGTTGAGCGGGTGCCCAATATCCAAGCTCCACTGCTGCTGCATTACGCCGAGCTAGACGAGCGCATCAATGCCGGGATCCCTGAGTTCGAGGGGGCGTTGCAGGCAGCCAACAAAACCTACACCTTGCATCTCTATGAGGGGGTCGATCACGCTTTCCACAACGACACCAATGCGGGTCGATATGACGAGGCGGCAGCAACCCTGGCCTGGGAAAGAACTCTGGCCTTTTTTGAACAGCATTTGGCCTAAGTCTTGGTTTTGTCTTGGTTTTGGTGACAACTGCTGGAGCGGGATAGAGTGGGACTGCATTGCCGGAGGATCCTGAATGACCGAGCCATTTGAGTCTGATGCCCCAGTGGACAGTTCAGCCGCAGATAGATCAGCCCAGGGAAAAGTAGGTAACAAAACAGACACAGACCAGGGCAGATCGAATCAGGATAGCCATGGGGCAGAACCCAACCGCCCTCAACTGGATCCGCCAATTGAGCTGGATCTGTGGCAGCAATGGCAAGCTCAGGCGGCTCAACTGGCCAAGACGTTGGAGGGGATCCCGGCCCAGACCGATCAGGCTCTACAACAGGCCATAGCAGCGGCTCAACTGCAATGGGGGGGATCTATCCGTGATGCCAAAGATCAGCTCACCTTGGCTCTGGCCTCCTACCGCATCAACCGCGACATGGCTGCCCTGCTGCGGGAGGTGGAGTCTGTGGCGGGTCAGCTCAGCCCTGAGCAGATTGAGGTGATGATTCGGGCAATCCCTGGGGGGATGGATCGGGCCGTGTTGGCCAGTGCATTTTATCAGGTGGCCGCTGCTGCCCTTGATTTAGCAGCTTCAAGCGAGTCTCCCCCACCCCTCTCACCCCAGGATGCCGATGCTTTGCGACAGGTCAGTGCTCGCGCCTATGGGCTGAGTGGATTGCCGCTGGTGCTGGATCAAGAGGGATCCGTCGATATTGAAACCTCGGCTGTTTTGGTGACAACGCTGGTGGCCATCGAGGTGGCGGGGGCAACGGCGGGGGTGGTGCTACAGCTTTTGGGATCCTCAGAACTCAAAAAACTCCTGGCCAGTGATGCCAAATTGCGCCGACAGCTCCTCAAAAAAAGCGGCCAAACCCTGGCTCAACAACCGGATCCAGACCAACTGCATCGCCTGCTCAAAGACGACGATCCCAACTCAGAGGATGGTTATCTTTGGTTGGCCTCATTGGGGATCCAGGGGGCACAGGTGGCGGAGATTGTGGGACTGCAGATCCGCTCGATTGCCCGGAGCGAGTGGATCCGACTGGCGATTCCGATCCCTTTGGTGCTCGAAGCCCTGCAATTGCTGACCAGCGATCTGATGCTGAGTGTGGGCACAGCAGTGGAATCGAATCTGGAAGCCACCAGTGCCGCCCGCCGGATTGAATTGGTGCTGGAAGCCTTGCCCAAAGCACGACGGATCCCGTCTCCCCAGCAGGTGGTGGAGCAGGCGGATGCGGTGTTGCTCCGGGTGGAAGAGCAATTGCGTCCCCTTTTGGCCAGACAACTACACAAAGCCGCCGAAACTTTTGATCCACAACTGCGCAACAAAACCCTCAATCAACTGGGCCAACAGCTCAATCTGATCAATCCTTTTCAAATTGTGCAGGGATGGAGTAGCCGCGAATGGGTGATCCGCCTCCGCGAAACCCTCGCAGACCTCTGGCAGGACTATCCCACCCTCCCTGTCCTGCAAGCCTATGTGGTGGGCCTAGAGGATATCCAAGATTTGGGCCGCACCATGGAACAATCGCAGGCTTTACGAAACCTGGCCAAAGCGATCCGTCAGGACAGTAGTGGCCCAGAGGAAGATGAATAGTCAGTACAGATAGTCAGCACAAAGACGGAAACCATCTCTGACTGCGGATTTCAGCGTTTATACGACACACGACTTGCCTAAATTGGCTGTAAGTTCTGTTTGATTTCAGTCTGAGTCTTGGTGATGGTTATGGCCTCCAACTGGGCTGCCGAAGCATCGGGAAAACGGGCTTCAACAGCGGGCCAAGGATGCAGAAGTTCTAGCTGACAATCCTGATCAGGATCCGGATCCTGGCAGACCGCTAAAGCTAGAAAGTGTGGGTGTAGACGAGGGGGTAATGCCATCGCTTGACCCGGCTGAGCCGGATCGAAAGCAATCAAATGATCCGATTTCCAGAGATTACAAGGCTGACAGAGGGGTTGCAGGTTGGCTGTGGTGTTGGATCCACCTCGACTGATGGGAATGATGTGATCCTGACTAATAGGTCCGGTCAGTTGATCCCAGGCTTGGCCACAGCAGGGGCAGCAAGGGTACCACTTCAGCAAGCTCCAGAACTCAGCTTGAGCGATCCGACCTGCCGGATCATAGCTACCCCTTTTCTCCCGTGCCCGCCGAGATTGATGTTGCCGCCTCTGGCCTGTGGCGCATGTGGGACAGACCTCTGGCTGAAACAAAAACGTATCGTGACAACGGGGGCACGTATAGGGCATTTCAACTAAATACTGAATCATAACAATGGTATTACACGTTGCTATACCCAGCTCTTTTTAGAAGTCAGGGATCCTCCCATGCCTGAAGCGGCCTTAAGACATTACTGCTATACCTAGAGTCGTACTGTCCCCCTGTTGATGCTGTGAAAACCCTGGCCCACAAAACCTCCCCAGCCCACCAGTGGATGCGACAAGCGGGATCCGTTGTCGGGCAGATTCTCAAGGAAATTGCCCAGCAGGTGCAGCCGGGATGGACCACTGCCGATGTGGATATCTATGCCGCCACCCGGTTAGAGCAAATGGGGGCGACGGCCAGTTTCAAAGGGTACCAAGGATTTCCCGCCACAGCCTGTGTCAGCCTCAATCATGAGATGGCTCACGGGATCCCCTCTCCTTTTCGCCGAATCAAGCCGGGGGATCTGCTCTCGGTGGATCTAGGAGCCTGTGTGGAAGGGTGGCACGGGGATGCCTGCATTACAGTGGGCCTAGATCCCCTCCCCTCTGAGCGACAGCAATTGATCGCTACCGCCAAAGGTGCCCTACTGGCGGGAGTGGGGACACTCAGAGCCGGGATCCCCATCCAAACGGTGTCTGGCGTGAT
Source organism: uncultured bacterium (assembly GCA_964578595.1). GTDB lineage: Bacteria > Cyanobacteriota > Cyanobacteriia > Thermostichales > Thermostichaceae > JAAUUM01. The sequence continues at coordinate 40,355 of CAZODP010000010.1, read as the reverse complement.
TGAGGATTATGTCCGACAGCGGGGAGGCTGGATCGTGCCTCATTATGTGGGGCATGGCATTGGCCGAGAGGTTCACGAGGATCCGGTGGTGCCCCATGTGCGCCTACCCAAAGCTCCGAATCCGACCTTGGTGGCTGGGATGACCCTAACCCTTGAGCCTATTGTCTGCGCCCAAAAATCACGGGTCACTATTTTATCGGACGGCTGGACAGTGGTCAGTACAGCCGGGATCCCATCGGCTCAGTTTGAGCACACTCTTTTGGTCACCGAGACCGGCTGCGAAGTGCTCACCCCTTGGGATCACTAAACTTGGCACTAACTTGATACTCTGTGCGCAGTCTTCAGTTACCCGTGTTTTAGACGGCGGCGCAACAGATCCAGCGCAGTTTGGGCTGAGGCCCAGCGGATCCCATCGCGGCCCCGCCGGTGGCCAAAGGTCTGCTGACTGACCGAGATCTGGCCAGCCGGATCCCGCAACCCGATGTAGACCAATCCCACTGGCTTATCGGGGGTACCCCCATCCGGGCCAGCAATACCTGTGATGCTGAGACTCCAATCACTGTTGAGTAGAGCCTGAACCCCTTGGGCCATTTGAGCTGCTACTGGCTGACTCACGGCCCCATAGGTCTCCAAATCCTGCGCTGATATCCCCAAAAGCTGCTGCTTAACCGGGTTGGCATAGGCCAGGATCCCCCCGACAAAATAGGCCGAACTGCCAGGAATAGCGGTGATTAGCTCCCCCAGTAGCCCGCCTGTGCAGGACTCCGCCACCGCTAAAGTCTGACCTCTTGCCCGCAAAAGTCGCCCCACCACCGTGGCCAAAGTATCCTCGTCGCTGCCAAAGTAATCTTCTCCCGCAATGGCCTGGAGCTGAGCCACCACCGGTTCTAGGAGGGCTTTTGCGGCGGTTTCATCAGTGGCCCGTGCGGTTACCCGCAGCCGTACCTCCCCCTTGCCCGCATAGGGAGCCACCGTTGGATTGGTCTGATGGAGCAGGGATCCTGCTTTTTCTGCCAAAGCCGACTCCGCGATGCCCCAGTGCCGCAACACCTGACTAAAAAACACCTCTTGCCCCCAGCCCTGTGCACGCAAATAAGGGATCCCGGTCTGCTCCCACATGCCGCGCATCTCACTGGGCACCCCTGGAAAGGTCATCAGGGTCAGCCCTGGCCGAGGGGTCCAAATAATGCCACAGGCACTCCCGGTGGGATTGGGCAAGACCATAGCTCCCTCTGGCAACAGAGCTTGTTTGCGATTGCTGGGGGAGGGCTGGATCCCCCGCTCCTCAAATCGCCGCTTAATCTCTTCCCACACCTGTGGATACTCCACCAGGGGCACCCCAAAATAGGCCGCCAATGCCGTATGGGTCAGATCATCTGGCGTTGGCCCCAACCCCCCCGTCAGCAACAACAGACTATTGCGCTGAGTGGCGATATCCAAAGCGGCATGGATCCGGGGGATGTTGTCCCCCACCACCGTCTGAAAATGATGCGGGATCCCCAACTTGGCCAGCTCAGTTGCCAGATATTGGGCATTGCTATTGAGAATCTCCCCCAGCAGTAGCTCGGTGCCAATGCAAAGGGTCTCGGCACTACGGGAGGGCACAATCGTCATAGTCATAAACCATACTCATAAACCAGTGTCATGGAGCCGATCCAGCTCCCCCATTCTCCCCCAGAGACTGCCGCTGGTGAGCCTGCATCAAGATCTGCTCCAGTTGAGCCAGAGCAGCTTCCACATCATCATTGACGATCACATGGTCAAATTCATCGATGGCCGCCATCTCGGCCTGAGCCTTGGTCAATCGCCGCTGAATACTGGTCTCGGACTCGGATCCACGCTCCCGTAATCGCCGTTCCAGTTCCTCCATCGACGGCGGCTGCACAAAAATCCGAATCGCCTCCGGCCACAGCTTGGCCACCTGACGTGCCCCCTCCAACTCAATCTCCAGGAGCACATCAAACCCCTGTTCTAACTTGTCTTGAACGGGCTTGAGGGGAGTGCCATAAAAATGGTTGGCGTACTCAGCCCACTCCAGCAGTCCATCCCCTGCCCGTAACGCCAAAAAATCATCTCGCGAATAGAAGTAATAATTGATACCATCCACCTCTCCAGGCCGAGGATCCCGCGTTGTTACCGAGATGGAGTAATGCAAATCAGGATGATGATCCAATAAACGGCGCAACAGCGTACCCTTGCCCACCCCACTAGGGCCAGTCAAGGTGAACAGGGATCCCGATCCAGGATCTTCGGGTTTGTCCTGTTGATTCACAGATTTATTCACACAGTCCTGCTCAGCCACTTGCTCAGCCGATGACCCAGTTAATTGAGACAACGGAGAGATCTCCAAAGCGGGATCCAGTAGGGTTTTTACGCTCATCTATCACCTCCGGGGGCTCGATCTGAGATTGAGGGTGTATGAGATTGTGATGCTAAAAGCAGCAGGGGCCTCAGCAGGGCTTAATCCAGACCCAAAATCCCTAAAATCAGCAGTAAATAGTAATAAAACTTACCATATCGCCAGAATAACCTAATCCCCCTCCGAACTCCCAATTCGGACAGTGGCAAACCGATTGGCAATCGTTTCCGGCTGAATGGCAGAGCGGATCACATGGCCCGAATCCATCACCAACACCGACCGCGTGGGACGACCGTGGGTGGCATCCACCATCTGGCCCCGATCCCGTGCCTCCTTGAGCAATCGCTTGATCGGAGACGAATCTGGGCTGACAATGGCCACCAGCCGTGAGGACATGACGATGTTGCCAAACCCGATGTTGATCAACTTGACATCAGCAGACATGGGTTAGAACAAGTGGGGGG
>CAZODP010000010.1:23060-37432 GCA_964578595.1 uncultured bacterium | reverse complement strand
AACCCGATGTTGATCAACTTGACATCAGCAGACATGGGTTAGAACAAGTGGGGGGCTAGAACAGGTTTAGGGACTCAGACAGGTTTAGACCCATCTTGAGTACTCTTGGGTAAAAAAGTTACCCCAGCATCGACTGTTAGCGGCATTTTGACAAGGGGCAGGATCCTAAACTTCGCCAAAACCTCCTATCGATAGCATGAATAAACCTTAAAATGAATTCAGTTAAATACAGTCACCAACAAACTAGTCACCAACAAACTCAGTAAGCGATCCACAAAACAGCCTAGGAGCAGGTTTCATAAGTCTTTTCCCTTCAAGTCTTGGTGGCCAGCTCCCCGACTGATGGCCTTGGAGTCACTATCGATCCTCGTGCAGTCAGCCAATAACTATCAACCCTTGAGCCATTTTGATCAACCCATGACCTTGCCTGAAACGTTTCCTCAGCTCGATGGCCTACCCCCATCCCTTGCCAAAATTGTCCAGCGATTCCAAAAAGCTGAGTTGCCCAAACGTAAGTATGAGCTTTTGTTGGCCTACGCCAAGCGATTGGATCCCTTGCCAGAAGCCGATCATCGCGAAGAGACCAAAGTGGTGGGTTGTACCTCCCAAGTCTGGATCACCAGTCAGCTTGCACAGGAGAAAATCACCTATCAAGGGGATTCTGACTCCCAACTGGTCAAGGGCTTGGTGGCGATCCTGATTGAAGGACTGAATGGCCTCAGCCCAACTGAAGTGGTGCAGGTGCCAGCCGAGTTTATCCAGGCCACCGGGTTGAATGTCAGCCTCACCCCTTCCCGCACCAATGGCTTCTACAACATTCTCAAGACCATGAAGCGGCAGGCTCTTGCTGGTATCGGTTGCCAGACATCAGCTCAAGACCTCAGTCAGATAATCTTGAGCCGGCCTGAGGATCCTGAGTGATCCTAGGCCAGTTTTTTGCTAAACCATAAGCATGAGCGTGCTGCTCCGCAAATAGGATGGATCCCACCTTCGCAGGGTGTTGATCCTTAGCTGTTTGTGGTCTGATTTGTACCTTTCCGACCGACAACCGACAACTCTGTTCACTCTTGTAGGGTTTGTATGTTGATTTTCGTTACTACCCTTTCTGGTTTTGGAGGCTAACTCATTGCGTCAGACTATCCCTTCGATTCATACCTTTGAAGATCCGATCTATCGGATGGCCCTGAGAGCTGTGGCTGCCGCCGAAGAACGTAAAGCTGGCGATATCCTGCTCCTCGATGTCCAAGAGGTCTCAACCCTGGCGGATTATTTTTTGCTAGTGACCGGCTACTCCCACACCCAAGTTCGAGCCATCGCCAACGCCATCCAACAAAAACTTGAAGAGGAAGGCCAGCTCCCCCGCCGCATAGAGGGACTCCAAGCCGCCACCTGGGTGCTTTTAGACTACGCCGACATCATTGTCCACATTTTGACCCCACAAGAGCGAGATTTTTACGACCTGGATACCTTTTGGGGGGAGGCTCGCCAGGTGGAGCTGCCGGCTGCTGGCTAGTCAGACTGCCGGCTGACGATAGGGATCCCATCCTCAAAGATCTCAGCAAAAAAGATCTCAGTAAAAATATCAGTACAGGTCAACATCTTCTGCGACAGAAACCTTGATACAGGCTGACAGGATGTAGCGGTATCTGCTATTGTAGATGATCGCGAGTTTTGGAACCCACCCATGAATGCCGAAGCGATCATCCGCTCTATTGAAGCCGAGTATCTGAAGTCGGATCTGCCCCAAATTTTTATTGGCGACCGAGTGCGCATTGGCGTCCGGATCCAGGAAGGGGGCAAAGAGCGGATCCAGCCCTACGAAGGGACTGTGATCGCCGCCCGCAACAGTGGCATCAACCGCACCATTACCGTGCGCAAGGTGTTTCAGGGGATTGGGGTTGAGCGGGTCTTTTTGCTCCATTCGCCTCGGGTGGAGTCGATCAAAGTTCTGCGGCGGGGCAAGGTGCGACGGGCCAAACTTTACTATCTGCGGGATCGGGTGGGCAAGGCGACTCGGATCAAGCAACACCCCAGCCGCAGTCTCTAGTCTGGGTCAGGATCGGTTTTGCTCAAAACTGTTAAGCTAAAAACTAGGTTCTGCCCATGCCAAACGCTCATCTGTGACCCCAGACTGGGTTCTGTGTTGTTTTTGGGTTGAGCCTTGTGCGAGCGTCCTTAGTTCAGTTGGTAGAACGTCGGTCTCCAAAACCGAATGTCGGGGGTTCGAGTCCTCCAGGGCGCGTTGATCCCCATTTCAGGAGTTGAGTTCCGTGGTTAAAAGCACCTCTTCCAGCAAGCCCAAGAAAGCCGCCCCCAAACCTGAGGAACGCTTGGATCCCAGTGTGCGGGGCAGCTCTAAGACGGCTAGCGATGAGCGCAAAGGTCTGGTGGGCTTTTTGGTCAGCTCCCGCGATGAGCTAGAAAAGGTGGTTTGGCCCAGCCGCACCCAATTGATTGGAGAGTCAACGGCGGTACTGCTGATTGTGGTGGCGTTTGCTTCATTTATCTATCTGATCGACCAGTTCTTTAGCTGGGGGGCAGCTCAGATTTTTTGACCCAAACTTAGGTCGATAGACTAGAGGCTATCGAAGGATCCTCATTCAGCTCGCATTTTTGTGCCGCGTTGGTGGGGGGCCAAAGATTGCAGTTGAGAAGGACTAGGATCATGCTTGAGCAAGATGTGGATCAGCATTTAATTGAACAAGAAGAGGATCTCTCGTCCGAAGAGGCAGAGCAGGGATCCGAGCGGAAGCGAGTGTTTCGGTGGTACATCGTTCAGGTGGCCTCTGGTTGCGAGAACAAAGTTCAAAGCACGTTGATGCAGCGGGCGATTGCCCTCGATGCTCAAGACAAGATTGCGGAGGTGGTGATCCCCAAGCAGTCAGGCTTTAGGCTAGACAAGGGTGGTAAGCGTCAGGGCACCGAAGAGAAAATCTTTCCGGGCTATGTGTTGGTCAAAATGGATATGACTGACGACTCTTGGCAGGTGGTCAAGAGTACCCCCAACGTGATCAATTTTGTGGGGACTGAGGAACGGCGACGTTATGGGCGGGGGCGCGGTCATGTTACCCCTCGACCCCTCAGCCACTCTGAGATGCAACGGATCTTTAGTCACTCTGAAGCTGAGGATGTGCCCCTCAAAATTGAGATGGCGGTGGGGGACAAGATCGAGGTGCTGACAGGGCCGTTCCAGGGCTTCCATGGCGAAGTGATCGAGGTGTCGCCAGAACGCAGCAAGCTCAAGGCTTTGATCTCTATTTTTGGCCGCGATACTCCGGTGGAGCTGGAGTTTGGGCAGGTCAATCGCGAGGGCTAAGACTCAGCCTCAAAACACCTTAAAACAAGCTTGTACCCTCAATCTTTGTGCTTTGTGCCCTGAGACCTTGTGATTGAATCTTGGCTCCCTTTGATTGGATCCCTCGTGCTGGATTATGCCATTGGGGATCCTTGGCATTGGTATCACCCGGTGCAGGCGATGGGAGCGGCCATCACGATGGGCCAAACTTTGATTTTGCAATGGGGATCCCGGCCATGGCAGCAGCGACTGGGGGGAGGGATCCTGATGGTGTTGGTGGTGACCCTCAGTTATGGCTACGCGTGGGGGCTGATCGCGCTGGCAACTGAGGTGGATCTGGGTTTAGGGATCCTTGTGCAGACGATTTTGCTGGCCAGTTGTTGGGGATCGCGGAGTTTGCGACGGGCGGCTGAGGAGGTGCTGGATCCCTTGAGGGCTGGAAATCTGGTGGAGGCCCGAACCTGGCTCAGTCGGTATGTAGGTCGAGATACCCAGGATTTGAGTCAGGCTGAGATTGTCCGAGCGGTGGTGGAGACGGTGGCCGAAAATACGCCGGATGGGGCGACGGCTCCTTTCTTTTATGGCTTGATGGGGGGGGCACCGTTGGCGTTTGCCTACAAAGCGGTCAGTACCCTTGACTCGATGGTGGGTTACCGCCGGGAGCCTTACACCTATTTGGGCACCATTCCGGCTCGGACAGAGGACATCTTGACTTGGATCCCAGCTCGATTGACGGTGTTGAGCATGGCAGTGATGCAGCCGGATCCGCTGGGGTTTTGGCGGCGGTGTCGCAGGGATGCGGAGATGGATCCTAGCCCGAATTCGGGGTGGAGCGAGGCGGCCTATGCCTATGCCCTGGGGGTACAACTGGGGGGAGTCAATCACTATCAGGGCATCCCTACCCAAAAACCCCTGTTGGGTCAACCCAAACAACCATTGGATCCAGGGATGATTGAGGCCAGTTTGAACCTATTACGGCGGGTGATGGGAATTTGGATCCTGGTGGGTCTGGGGATCCGGGTGGGAATCTGGGTCTGGATAGCGCCAATCCTATCCCGGTGAGATGCTGTTGCTAGTGTTTCAGTGGCTCTTAGCTGATGCCCCCAGGCCAGTGGACAAAGAGATAGCCCACAGGGAGTCTCAGAGCACTTGGATCCAACCCACCCTCAGCAGCAACAGGAAGAGGGCAGAGTCAGTCTGCAGGCGGGATGCGGCAATCTGCCCCTAATGCGAACCCTGTGAGACTTTATATCAAGGTGTAGCAGACAAGATTCCCTCACCTAGAGCCACCCCCTCAGCATCAGGCTTTGGGGGTCAGTGATATCAGAAGCAGATACAGTATCTGTTCTAATTGTTCTCATTGATTTGAACAGGCTGTTTAAGCCTCCTCAAAATCCGGTTCTTCGTCCACATCATCCTCAAAGTCGTCCTCATCACTGGATTTGAAGGACTTGGATCCATTCAGCTCTTCTTCCTCCTGTTCCAGCATGGAGCGAGAGGTCTGATCGTCGATCAGCTCATCCTCAAACATCAACCGCGCTGTCAGCTCTGGGATCAAGCCCACTGGATCCTCATCCTCCACCGGATCCGGTTCGGGAATGATCTCCTCGTAGGTGCTAAAGCCAGTGCCCGCTGGAATCAAACGTCCGATGATCACATTCTCCTTCAGGCCCCGTAGCCAGTCGGATTTGCCTTCGATGGCCGCTTCGGTCAGCACGCGGGTGGTTTCCTGGAAGCTGGCTGCCGAGATGAAACTGTCGGTGTTGAGGCTGGCCTTGGTGATCCCCAACAGGACAGGGGTATACTGGGCCGGAGCACCGCCTGTGATCGCCATCGTGCTGTTGACGTTTTGGATCTCCCGTAGGTCAATCAACTCACCCGGCAAGAGGATGGTGTCACCGCTATCATCCACCCGCACTTTAGAGGTCATTTGCCGTACCACCACCTCAATGTGTTTGTCGGAGATGTCCACCCCCTGAGATTGATAAACGTTTTGAACTTCGTTGACGAAGAATCGTTGAACTTCCCGCAGAGCGATCTTAGCCGCCTCGTCATCCCCCAAGTCCTGTCGGTGGTAGTCGTAATGAAACTCCAGCAGATCATGAGGGTTGGTGGGCCCATCCGTGAGGGGATCCCCCACATTCACCGGCTGTCCATCCCCCACCAGCAGTAGGGTGCTCTGTCCCGGCAACAGCGGATAATCCGTGACCGTACCATCCGACTCCACCACCTTCAGGTCTACTTCATCTCCCTTCCAGCTCAACTGAACCGTGCCGGGGCGGCGGGCCAGGATACACATCTCCTTGGGTTTGCGCGCCTCCAGCAGCTCTTCAATCCGAGGTAGGCCCTGAATGATATCCCCCGTTTTGGCCCGCTCAAACACCAGCAGCCCCAGGCTATCCCCCCGTTGCACCAGATCCCCATCTCCCACCTGCAAGATGGCTCCCGATGACATCAGGTAGGGCCGAGCCACCCGCAGCGTCACCTGACTACCCTGAATGGACTCAATCCGACCAGATTCGGGCACCACTAGCCCCGGAACCAGCTCGTCTCCAGCCCGGATCATCTCTCCGAGGCCCAGTTTGGGCTGGCTGGGACAGTCCAGTGTCAGCAGGTCATCGTCTGTCACCGCAACCAAACGGCGTACCACTTCTGCCCCTGGCCGGATCCCGCCGATGATCCCTTTGCGTTTGGCTTGGATCTCTGTCCTGGCCACCCCATCGCCAGGGGCAATCACCTGGCCTTCAGTCACCATCAGCCGGGTATGGGTGCTGCCCTGAGTTAGGTCTGCCTCCACATCCCGCCGCAGTAGGAGGGTTTCTAGGATCACCAGTTGCAGCCGTTGAATCTGGGCATCCTCCGGATCTGGGGTCAGCTCGATGTCGGCCTTGAGTTGGGGGGCGTTGTTGTCGATCTCCAGCACCAGTTGGGTCTTGAGTAGCTCTACCCCGCTGACCGAGCGCACCCGTTCCCCATCTTTGAAGGGGATCCGCTGTACCGCCCGCAGACGAATCGTCTGACCCGCCTCATTTTTGGACTCCTGACTGGGGACAGATGGCTCCTGTGGGATCTCGTACTCCTCCACAGGCCGCAGCAGAATCGCTGGCCCTTCCGGGGTTTCCACTTGTTCCACATAGACGGTGCCCTCAGCCACCAACCCCGTTACCACCTCTTGGCCGGGCTGGACAATGGTGCCGTTTTTGAGTTCCATCAGGTCGGCAGGATTGTCGATGTCCAGGTGCAGACTGCCGGGTTTGACAATGATCTCCCGCAGAATGTCATTTTTCTGGATCACCTCCACCACCCCGGTGTTTTGACAGAAGATGTCTTTAACAACTTCAGTGCCTGCCTCCACAAACTGGCCGTCTTCCACGTTGAGCAGAGAGATGTCTTTGTTGACCTCATGGGTTTCCTCCGGGATCCAGAGCAATGTCCCCCCCTGAATCACCTCAAAACCCTGTTTGGCCTTGCCCCGACGGGCCACCTCGATACCGGCAAACTTGACCAGACCCCCGGTTTTGGAGCGAAAATCGCTTTCCATCAGCTCCGCCACCACCTCATCGTTGCCCACTTTGGTGCCAGGGGTAGCCTTAAGCACAAAGGTCTGGCCGCTGGCGGTATCCAGCAAATACTGCTCTCGCCCCTGGTGAGACTCACTGCGAACCTTGGCGGATCCCAGCACCACGGAGGCATTGATGATCTCCACCTCACGGCCGGCTTTGGTCTCGATCCGCTCCGGCAGTCGCACAATCCCCCCATGCTCGGTGGTCAGAGAGGTCTCAGCAATCACGGATCCCGGTTCCACCCGATCCCCATTTTTGACCACAGGCTGGGAACCCGGTGGCAAGTTGTAGACTTGGCCCGACAGCACCCAGATGATCCCCTGTCGCTGGGCAATGTGGGTGATATTGCCCTGGCGGTCGGTTTTTTCCTCCACCCCGATATCTTTGAACATCACCTCACCGGCCATATCGGAGATCACCTCCTTCTGGGCTTTTTCGGTGGATTTGCGGGTGGATTTAGCCAGGGCCACCTCCGCCATAAACTGCTCAAGGGTGACCTTGCCGCCCTCCCGCACAAAAATCGTGGATCCCTGGGTGATCTCAAAGCTCTCACTGCGGCCATCGTCTCCCGTCAGGGTAATCGGGGCCGTGGTCTCCGCTTGTAGGGCATCCTCGCCGTGGCGGGTGCGGAAGGGGCGGGTGCGCAGAGCCTTATCAAACTTGACTTTACCCGCAAAAGGTGCCCGCAGTTGTCGCGCCACCTCACCGGTAAACACCCCTCCGGTATGAAAGGTACGCATCGTGAGCTGGGTGCCCGGTTCCCCAATGGATTGGGCGGCAATAATGCCCACCGCTTCCCCCATGTCCACCAACTGCGAGTGGGCCATACTCCAGCCGTAGCAGTAGCGACAGACCGAGCGATTGGCCTCGCAAGTCAAAGGAGAGCGCACCACCGCCTGCTCAATACCAGCCGCAGCGATCCGAGCTGCCGTCTCGTGATTAACCGGGGTATTGCGGGTGGCCATCACCTCGCCGGTGGCGGGATCCACCACATCTTCCGCCAAAACCCGCCCGATCAGGCGATCTTCGAGAGCCACCATCACCCGATCTGACTCCCGCAAGGTTTCAATCATCACCCCACGGGTGGTGCCACAATCATGCTCCCGCACGATCACATCTTGAGAAACATCCACCAAACGACGGGTGAGATAGCCGGAGTCCGCTGTCCGCAGAGCCGTGTCCACCAAGCCTTTGCGGGCACCATAGGAAGAAATAATGTACTCAGTAACGGTCAGCCCTTCTCGGAAATTGGTTTTGATCGGCAGGTCAATGATTTCCCCCTGGGGATTAGCCATCAATCCCCGCATCCCCACCAACTGTCGCACCTGAGAAACATTGCCCCGCGCTCCGGAGTTGGCCATCATGTAGACCGAGTTGAGGGGATCATTTTGTTCAAAGTTAGCCAGCAGCTCGTTTTTGATCTCGTCGTTGGCTTGGTTCCAGGTGTCGATCACCTTTTGATAGCGTTCCACTTCGGTGATCTCGCCACGGGTGTAGCGATCCAAAGCAGACTCGATCTCCGCTTCCGCCTGGGCCAATAGCTCTCGCTTGCGGGGGGGCACCTGCAAATCCTCCACGCTGATGGAGACCGCCGCCTGAGTGGCATAGCGAAATCCCATGGACTTGAGATCGTCCGCCATCAGGGAGGTGCGGGCGGTGCCATAGTTGGCGTAAGCCCAGGCAATCAACTTGCGCAAGCCTTTTTTGTCCACCACATAGTTGCGAAATGGGATCGGGGGCTGCTCCGGATGGGGGGGGGTAGAGAGGGCGTGGCGATTGTGGGATCTGTCGGTCAGCTTGTCAGTCATGAGGAGCACCTGTGAGAATGCAGCGGGAATAAGGATCCGTCATAGGGAATTGAGATCAGATCTAGGCGAGGGCTTTGCTGATCACCTGATTGAGAATGATCCGACCAACGGTGGTGGAAATATACTGAGACAGCACATTGCCCTCAGCGTCTTCTCGGACACGACGATGGGGCCGGAGCTTTTTGATCTCGCCCTCTTTGGTCTTTTTGACCTCCCAATAGATCTTGGTGATGATGTCGCCGTTGGCCTCCACCTCCGGATCCCCTTCTTTGTTTTTGCCCAAGTCCACCGGGCCGTCATAGCGGATCCAGATGTAGGCTTGAAGGTCAATCACTTTTTGGTTGTAGGCGATCAGGGCATCCTCCATGCTGGCAAAGTAGCGACCGGATCCCTGTTGGCGATCAGGGTTTTCGGCGGTGAGGTAGTAGCTGCCCAAGACCATGTCCTGGCTAGGGGTGATGATCGGGGTGCCGGTGGCGGGGGAAAGGATATTGTTGGAGGCCAGCATCAACAGTCGGGCTTCCGCCTGCGCCTCCAGAGATAGGGGCACATGCACCGCCATCTGGTCGCCGTCAAAGTCAGCATTAAAGGCAGGACAGACCAGGGGGTGCAGTTGAATGGCTCGGCCTTCCACCAAGATCGGTTCAAAGGCTTGGATCCCCAGTCGGTGCAGGGTTGGGGCGCGGTTGAGCAGAATCGGGTGACCGTCGATCACCTCTTCGAGCACATCCCAGATCTGGGGATCGTTGCTCTGGATCATTTTTTTGGCGGCCTTGATGTTGTTGACGATGCCCCGCTTGATCAGTTTGTGAATCACAAAGGGCTGAAACAGCTCAATGGCCATCTCTTTGGGTAGGCCACATTGGTGCATTTTCAAAAATGGTCCCACCACGATCACCGACCGACCGGAGTAGTCCACCCGCTTACCCAGGAGGTTTTGGCGGAAGCGACCCTGCTTGCCTTCGATGATGTCCGAGAGGGATTTGAGAGGACGGTTGTTGGCCCCCACCACGGTTCGCCCCCGCCGACCGTTATCGATCAGGGCATCCACGGCTTCCTGTAGCATCCGCTTTTCGTTGCGGACGATGATCTCTGGGGCCAGAATCTCCTGCAGGCGAGCCAGACGGTTATTGCGATTGATGACTCGGCGATAGAGATCATTGAGGTCACTGGTGGCAAAGCGGCCCCCATCCAACTGCACCATCGGGCGCAGATCCGGCGGAATCACCGGGATCACCTGCAACACCATCCACTCAGGCCGGGATCCGGTGGCGATAAAGTTATCAATCACCCGCAGCCGCTTGATCAATCGGGCCCGCTTTTGGCCCCGCGAGGTGTTGATCTCCTCCCGCAGGCTTTCGGCTTCTTCTTCCAGCTTGATGTCCATCAGCAGCTTTTCCACCGCCTCGGCCCCGATCATGGCCCAGTCAGGCGGCAATTGCAGATCGGATCCCTCCTCATACATCTGATCTTCAATCTCAAGGAACTGATCTTCCGTCAGCAATTGCTTATAGGTTAGATTTTGAGCATTACCCGGATCAATCACTACATAGGCATTGAAGTAGACCACCTGCTCCACATCCCGCAGCGGCATATCCAGCAGGGTGGCAATATGACTGGGGATCCCTTTGAGATACCAGACATGGGTGACAGGGGCAGCCAAGTTGATGTAGCCCATCCGGTGCCGCCGCACCCGCGACTCGGTTACCTCCACCCCGCACCGCTCACAGACAATGCCTCGATGCCGCACCCGCTTGTACTTACCACAGTGGCATTCCCAGTCTTTGGCCGGCCCAAAGATCCGCTCACAAAACAGGCCGTCCATTTCCGGCTTGAGGGTGCGATAGTTGATGGTTTCTGGCTTGGTGACCTCTCCCACCATCTGACCGTTGGGCAAGGTGCGTTGACCCCACTGCATCACCCGTTCGGGGGAGGCCAACCCAATTTTTACATAGTCAAACCGCTGTTCCAGTCTTGCCATAATCTCTCCTTGAGGGCAGGGGTTAGTCAATCCTCATCCGTAAGCTGTTCATCTGGTTCAGTCACAGGAGCCAGATTGCTCAAAGTCAGTGCCTAACCCCCAGCGAAAACCGATGGGGGCAGGCGGGGTCGTCATCTCTGAAATCAAGCGTGATGTCATCAATTCAGGACTCAAACTTGGACAGAAAGGTCAGGATCCGTTAGTCGTCGTCATCCTCGTCATGTTCTGGCAAAGAGGGCCGATCCCCAGCAGCCACGGGGGATTGAAACTCCTCTCGATTGACGGATTCGTAGGTGGGCCGCGAAGGGGTGCCACGGCTGACGGCATCTGCCATCAGGTCAGTCTCCACGTCACGGGTACCTCCGTCTTCGTCCACCTCCACCTTATGAACCGACACATCCAAGCAGAGGGACTGCAGCTCCCGCACCAGCACCTTAAAGGACTCCGGCGTACCGGGCCGAGGGATCGGCTTGCCCTTGACAATGGCATTAAGGGCCTCGTTGCGCCCCACCATATCGTCAGATTTGACCGTCAGCAGCTCCTGCAACGTGTAGGAGGCCCCGAAGGCTTCTAGTGCCCACACTTCCATCTCCCCAAAGCGTTGTCCCCCTTGCTGGGCTTTGCCCCCAAGAGGCTGTTGCGTCACCAGTGAGTAGGGGCCGGTGGAGCGAGCGTGAATCTTGTCATCCACTAGGTGAACCAGCTTCAACATATAGGCGCGGCCCACCGTCACCGGTTGGTCAAATGGCTCCCCTGTGCGACCATCAAACACTTGAATCTTGCCCCGGGTCTTGCCTGTGCTGTTGTAGACCCACTCTTTACCGGCTTTATCACGAGCCTCCGTCAATTTGGCCTCAACCGTCAGGCGAGAGGTCTCTAGGCCGTGCATTTCGTCAAAAGGCATCAGCTTGAAGCGCGCATTGAGGTGATCTGCCGCCCAGCCCAGCAAGCACTCAAACACTTGGCCCACATTCATGCGGGAGGGTACCCCCAGCGGATTGAGGGCAATATCAATCGGAGTACCATCCGGCAGATAGGGCATATCTTCAATGGGCAGGATCCGGGAGATGATCCCTTTGTTGCCGTGGCGTCCAGCAATCTTGTCCCCCACCTGAATCTTGCGCTTGAGAGCCAGATAAACCCGTACCACCATATTGGCTCCGGGGGGCAACTCATCCCCTTGCTCACGGGTAAACACCCGCACATCCACCACTCGGCCCCGCTCCCCATTGGACACCCGCAGCGAGTTATCCCGCACATCGCGAGCTTTTTCTCCAAAAATGGCCCGCAGGAGCCGCTCTTCGGGGGGCTGATCAGATTCCCCTTTGGGGGTGACTTTGCCCACTAAGATATCGCCTGCCACCACCCAGGCCCCCACTCGGACAATACCGCGCTCGTCCAGATTGCGCAGGGAGTCTTCTCCAACGTTGGGGATCTCGCGGGTGATCTCTTCCGGGCCCAGTTTGGTTTGACGGGCTTCAATCTCGTACTTCTCGATGTGAACCGACGTGAAGACATCGTCGTAGACCAGCCGTTCGCTCAACAGAATGGCGTCTTCGTAGTTGTATCCCTCCCAGGGCATATAGGCGACGATGACGTTTTGGCCCAAGGCCAGCTCGCCCCCCTCGGTAGCGGATCCATCCGCCAAGATCTGACCTGCCACCACTCGATCCCCTTCAAACACCAAGGGCCGTTGATTGAGACAGGTGTCTTGATTGGATCGCTGATATTTTTGCAGGTGATAGACGATGGCAGGCCCGTCGTTATCCGGTTGGATCACCACCTCATCGGCACAGACATAGGTGACTGTCCCATCGGTACGAGACACCACCACCATGCCAGAGTCGCGGGCCGCCTGAGCCTCCAACCCTGTGCCCACAAAAGGCCGCTCTGGCCGCAACAGGGGGACGGCCTGCCGCTGCATATTGGCCCCCATCAGGGCACGGTTGGCATCATCATGCTCCAAGAATGGGATCAGGGAGGTGGCCACCGAGATCACCTGCACCGGCGACACCTGGACGTAGTGCACCTCATCAGGGCTAGCGGTGGTGAACTCCTGCCGATAGCGCACGGGCACCAAATCCCCCAGGATCCGATCTTGATCATCGAGGGGGATATCCCCAGGGGCCACCCGATACTCGTCCTCTTCATCGGCGGTCAGGTAGAGGGCACCCAAATCCTTGCGCACCACACCGTTCTCAACCCGGTAGTAAGGACTCTCAATAAAGCCATACTGATTGACCCGAGCATGGGTGGCCAAGGATCCGATCAGACCGGCATTGGGGCCTTCTGGGGTCTCAATGGGGCAAATCCGTCCATAGTGACTGGGATGAATATCCCGTACCGCAAAACCCGCCCGCTCCCGACTGAGGCCGCCAGGGCCAAGGGCCGAGATCCGCCGCTTGTGGGTCAGCTCCGCCAAGGGGTTGGTCTGATCCATAAACTGCGAGAGCTGGCTGGATCCAAAAAACTCCTTGATGGCCGCCACCAAAGGTTTGGGGTTGACCAGGGACGCAGGTGTCAGGCTCTCTGACTCAGACACCGTCATCCGCTCCCGAATGATCCGCTCTAGGCGATTAAGACCCACCCGCACCTGATTTTGCAGCAGCTCTCCGACTGAGCGCACGCGGCGATTGCCCAAGTGGTCAATATCATCCACATGACCAATATCAAACTCCAGGTTGATCAGATAGTCGATCACCGCCAAGATATCAGTGTTGGTCAGCACCCGCGTTGTGTCGGGGATATTGAGGTTGAGTTTTTTGTTGAGCTTGTAACGACCCACCCGACCTAAGTCGTAACGGCGGGGGTCAAAAAAGCGAGATTCCAAAAGCTGCTGACCCCCTGATACGGTCGGTGGCTCACCAGGTCGGAGCTTGCGGTACAGCTCCATCAGGGCTTCTTCTTCGGTGTAGTTGCCCTCTTTTTCAAGGCTCTTTTGAAAATACTCTGGGTGGCGCAGGCCGTCATACATCTCAGAGTCACTCAGCCCCAGAGCGCGCAGCAACACCGCCGCCGATAGCTTACGGGTTTTGTCAATCCGCACCCAAACCAGACCATTTTTATCGGTTTCAAACTTGAGCCATGCCCCTCGGTTGGGGATCAGGCTGGCACTGTAGGTGCGACGACCATTTTTGTCGAGATCTGATTTGTAGTAGACCCCTGGACTGCGCACGATCTGGTTGACGATCACCCGTTCCGCACCGTTGATGATAAAGGTGCCCCGATCAGTCATCAAAGGCAGCTCGCCAATGAAGACATTCATATCCTTGATCTCGCCTGTTTCTTTGTTAATCAGACGGGTGGGGACGCGGATCTGAGCCTGGTAGGTGGCGTCCCTCCGTTTGGCTTCGTCAGGATCATAGCGGGGCTGATGGATCTTGTAGCCTTTGGTGGTCTCACCGAGACGAAAATCGGGTAAAAAGTGCAACTCCAGCTTGCCGGTATAGTCAATGATGGGTGAAAAACTGAGCAATTCCTCCTCAAAGCCTTCTGCAAGAAACCATATAAAACTCTCCCGCTGAATCTCCACTAGGTCAGGAAATGTCTGGGCGGAAGCTGGTAAAGCAATCAGTTGTGTCATGCGTGGCTCAGAAAAGTTCGCAGTACTGTCGGGAATAGCATTATAGAAAACCAGGATCCTGTCGTCAAGTTTCGTAATGTGGGGACGATCCCTCCAGGGGAGGCGGTGAGCAAGTGTAGCTAGGTTGCCGTTGGGTTGCCGT
>CAZODP010000010.1:10400-22960 GCA_964578595.1 uncultured bacterium | reverse complement strand
GAATCGAATCAGGTTAAACCGAATCAAAGTCCGTTCTCAGACCAGCCGGATCCGGAAGACCCCCGTCAGCCGCCGCTACCGGATCCTGCTGTAGTTCGCAAACCGAAGCGTCGTCCTTGGGGCTGGGTTGTGGGGATCTTGATCCTGGGGAGCCTGGGAGCTGGGGGTTACTGGATTACCCGGCAGATGCAACAACAGACCACTCAGCGATTGCAGGAGTTGACGATTCCGGTGCGCAGGCAGGATCTGAGCCAGCGATTGCGGGTGAGCGGGCAGGTGCAACCGATCCGACAGGTCAATGTCAGCCCTCGTGAGGCGGGTTTGATTGCGGAGTTATTTGCGGATCAAGGGGATCGGGTGGAGCCTGGACAACTGTTGGCCCGGATGGATTACGGAGATCTGACGGCGGGGGTGTTGCAGGCGCAGGCGCAGGTGGCGGAGGCTCAAGCCCGTCTGGCCCAACAGTTAGCGGGGGAACAACCCCAGGTGATTGCGGTGGCGCAGTCGCGGGTGGATGCCGCTCAGGCGCAGGTGGATCAGGCCCGGCGAGAGGTGGAGCGGTTTGAGAGTTTGGCCAATGCAGGGGCCATCCCCCGTAATGATCTGGATCAGTTGCGGACAACACTGGATCAAAGACAGGCAAGCCTGCGGGAGGCCCAGGAGGAGCTGGCTCGGTTGCAGGGTGGCACCCGATCAGAGGTGATTCAACAGACACAGGCTCAGATCCAGCAGGCCCAAGCTCTTGTGCGTCAGCAACAGGCGCGGCTGGCTGATACCGAAGTGCGGGCACCTTTTGGGGGGATTGTCACGCAGCGGTTTGCGGTGGAGGGGGCATTTGTGGCTCCGACCACAACCGCTTCGGATGCAACGGCGGCTTCTTCTAGTTCGATTTTGGCGTTGGCGGAGGGGATCGAAATCCGTTCAGAGCTGCCAGAGGCTCAGATCAATCAGATTTTTGAAGGGCAGCCGGTGGAGATTCGCAGCCCAGCTTACCCCGATCGGGTGATACAGGGACGGGTGAGCCGGATCCCGCCCTCTACGGTGGTGGTGCGGGAGGTGACCACCTTTCGGGTGATTGTGGATCCCGTTGAGGAGGCGGATTTTTTGCGGATTGGGATGAATGTATCGGTGGACTTTTTGGGGGATTCGCTGCCGGATGTGCTGACCATTCCCTCGGTGGCGTTGGTGACCCAAGATGGGGAGCAGGGGGTGATTGCCTGGGATCCGATGTCAGGACGACCTCAGTTTCGGCAGATCACAACAGGGATCACCCAACAGGGATCCACGCAGGTTTTGACGGGGTTGGAGGCTGGGGATCGGATTTTTACCTCTATCCCACCGGGGGTTGATTTGGAGCGATTGATCAATCAAAGTCGTCAAAACTAATCTGAAGGGCTAACCCCTTTGGGATCCTCATTTCTGGATAGGAGAGTGCTCAATCATGTCATTTTTGACCTCAGCTCGGATGGCTTTGCAGATGGTCAGTCGGCACAAATTGCGGACAGGATTGACCATGCTGGGGATCCTGATTGGCAATGCGGCGGTGGTGTCGATCTCGGGATTTGGCTACGCGGCTGAGGAAATGGCTCTCGATCAATTTCGAGATTTGGGTACCAATTTGTTGATTGTTTTTTCGGCGGGCTTGGGATTAGCAGATTCCAGTAATGTGCAGCCGATTACGATGGCGGATCTGGAGGCGATTGTGGCGGAAGTTCCCACCATTGGAACAGCCGTACCCAGCATTACCAGCAGTGTCAGAGCTATTCGAGAGGGCCAAGATCGTCGTTACGAAGCCACTGGAACCTGGCCCGATTATCTATCAGTGCTGAATCTGAATATGGGGGAAGGGCGGTTTTTGACTGAGCAAGATATTACTGAGCAAAGTCCTGTGGTGGTACTGGGCAGTGAGGCTGCCAATCAGTTGTTTGGGGCCAGTCGTCCTCAAGCGGTGGGACAGACGGTTTTGCTCAATAATCAGCCTTTTGAAGTGGTGGGGATCCTGGAGGCCAAGCCAACGGTGTTTGGCAATAGTGATGAGGGGGTGTTTTTGCCTGCCAATGTGGTGGCCAATCAGTTTGTGGGACGGGTCTCACCCTATGGCACTGAGATAACTGCTATTTTTGCCTCGGCTGCGTCAATTGAGGATATCAAAGCGGCTGAGTTTCAAGTCAGAAATCTATTGCGACAGCGGCATAATTTGCAGGGGGAGGATGATTTTATTGTTCGCAATCAGCAGGTGTTATTGGATGGGGCCAGTACAATTGTGGGGCTATTACGGATCCTATTGACGGGAACCGCTGCGCTTTCGCTACTGGTGGGCGGGGTGGGGATCATGAATGTGATGTTGATATCGGTGGCAGAACGTACCCACGAAATTGGGGTCAGAAAAGCGATTGGGGCCGACAGTCGAGCGATTTTGCAGCAGTTTGCCATTGAGGCAATTTTGCTATCTTCCACCGGTGGGATCCTGGGAATTGCTCTGAGCAGCGGCATTTTGGTCACGGTTCGGGCAGTCACTCCTCTGGTGACCATTGTGGATCCGGCTACCGTTTTGGTGGCTTTTACGCTCTCCACCGGGATCGGTTTGGTATTTGGAATTATTCCTGCCCGCAAGGCTGCTCAACTGGATCCGATTGAGGCGTTACGGGTGTAGTGGGTGTGGAATTGAGCCAGAGGTTTTAGTGATGATTCGTTCGATATCTGCGCTTTCAAAACAGACTAAGAGCATTGATCAGGGATCCCCATTGCCAGCGATTTGGCTGCACCAAGTCTCGAAGATTTTTGCCTTGCCAGAGGGATCCTTTTGTGCGCTGGATCAGGTTAGTGTGCAGATTCAGCGGGGCGACTATTGCGCCATCATGGGGCCATCAGGATCCGGTAAATCCACCATGATGAATATCATTGGTTGTTTGGATCGGCCTAGTTTTGGTCGCTATTGGTTGGATGGGGTGGAGGTTTCAACGTTAGAAGATCGTGAATTGGCTCAAATTCGCAACCAAAAAATTGGCTTTGTCTTCCAACAGTTTCACCTTTTGCCTGCGTTGTCTGCGATTGAGAATGTGATGCTGCCATTGGCTTATCGGCAGATATCTCAGCGGCAGCAACGGCACCGAGCTAGCCATGCCCTAGAGCAGATGGGTCTCGGATCCAAACTTCAGCAAAAGCCCAGTCAGTTATCGGGTGGACAACAACAGCGGGTGGCGATTGCGCGGGCCATTGTCAATCAGCCCACCCTTTTATTAGCAGATGAACCAACAGGTGCCCTCGATAGCAAAACCAGCGAAGATGTGATGGGGATCTTTGATACCTTGCACCAAGCAGGGATGACG
This sequence comes from uncultured bacterium, assembly GCA_964578595.1. GTDB lineage: Bacteria > Cyanobacteriota > Cyanobacteriia > Thermostichales > Thermostichaceae > JAAUUM01. Next base: position 19,631 of record CAZODP010000010.1, on the reverse strand, counting down.
ATTGTGATGGTGACCCACAGCCCAGAGGTGGCCCAGAGGGCAGGCGGGATCCTACATTTCAAAGATGGCAAAATCTTGAGGCAAGAAGAGCTATCTAAGTTTTAGTTAACCTGGCTGGAGTTGATTGAAGGGTCAAAGATGGCAACTCAATGGTAAAAATAGTTGTATCCATCGCACTTTCAACCCGAATGGATCCCTGTAATGTTTCCACCACTTTTTTGACCAAGGCCAGTCCCAATCCGGTTCCCCCTTGGTTGTAGCGATCTAGGGATTGGATCCGCTGAAACTTTTCAAAGATGGATCCTAAGTGTTCAGCAGGAATGGTCACGCCTGTATTGATCACCTCAAATCGGATCCCTTGGGCCAAGGCTGAGATATTGAGGCTGATCGAGGCTTGTGGAGGAGTATATTTGCAGGCGTTATTGAGCAGCTCTAGCAGCACTCGCTCCAATAAACCCTGATCGGTGGTGATATTTGTGGCGGCAGGATCTAGGCTCAATGTAAGCTGTTGCTCCCGGTCTTGGCAGCGCATTTGAAAGGGATCGATCAACGCTGTAATCCAACCCGAAAGCTGTATACAACTGAGGGTGATGGAGCGAGTGCCAGATTCGAGGGCTTGCAGTTCTAGCAACTCATTGACTAGATTAAGCTCCCGATTCCATTCAAACTCTAGGATCTGGTGATAGCGATTTCGTTGTTCTTGGGTCTCGCTGATTTTGAGCATGGCTATCGCCATTTTCATGCTGGTCAGAGGGGTTCTCAGTTCATGGGATACCGTATGAATAAAGTCTTCCTTGAGCTGATTGAGTTCTTCTAAGCGGCGCACTTTCTCCTGAGCTTTTTGATAGAGACGGGCTTGCCGGATCCCGATGGCACATTGATTGGCCACCTGTTCTGCTAGGCGAATCTCTCCCGGCAAAAATGGAGCCGATTGTGAGCGCCACAGGGTCAAAAAGTATTGAGGGCTAACAAAGTTATCCAGAAGAATTGGACATGAAATCAATGTGATCCAGCCAAATAACGTAGTTTGAGTGCAATAGTATAGAGTTTGATTATCCATAGCTTGAGGCATAATACTCTGATCAACAGGACAAGATTCACCGACTAAAGATCCATCAGCAATAGTCCATTCTTGTTCAAATTTATAGAATAAATGATCATCACTCAGGCTAAGAAAGTAACTGGCCTCCAAATCAAGCCCGGATCCTAACTCTTGTAGTGCGGTCTGGATAATATCTTGTTCATTGAGACTGGCCCTAACTTGATCTGAAATCGTCCTGAGGGTGGACTCATAGTGGAGAGCTTCTTGAAGTTGAGCGCCCCGCACTTCAATTTCATAGCGCAGCTCTAGGTAGGCTTGTTCAAGGTCTTTCTCTGCCTGAATCTGCTCAGTAATGTCGATTACGATGCTATTGATACAGACGGATCCGTCTCCATGGCTGTGGGGCTGTGCATGAAACCGTAACCACCGAATCTCATCTCTCAAATTGCGGATGGCAATATCAGTTTGATAGTAGCGATGTTCGATCACACAGGCATTGAAATAGTCTGTGGTGGCAGCGGCTTGGTACTCTGGCAAAACCAGTTGCTCGGTCAAAACATCTAAGTTAGCCCTAATATCTGAGACTGAATAGCCGGTGACTTCTTCAACACCATGGCTGATATATTCCATCGTCAATTTTTGGATCCCAGGATCCCACAACACCTGCTGAACAAACCCAGGGATCCCGTTAGCGATGGATTCAATTAGCTCATTTCTTTCCTTCAGCTCCATCTCCATGTGTTTGCGATCGGTAATATCCAAAAACACCCCCACCCAAGTGCGGCCATAGCGAGGAGAATCATAGACTTTGGATTGGCCCAGGATCCATTTGATTTGACCCGATAACGTCAGGATCCGATATTCACACCTCCAGTCGCTATTGGCTGTAACAGCAGAAGTAGTCGACGAATCCACCTTAGACCAATCTTCAGGGTATACCTGTTCAAGAGGTAGCAGCGGATGTTGGGATAAATACTCCGCTGTACAGCCATACAAATCCAGAGCACCAGAGCTGATGTAGGGAAAAAACGACTGCCCCTGCTCATCGAACGCAAACTGATAGACCATTCCTGGCACCGCCCCCACCATCGCCTGCAATTCTTCCACATCCTCCAGTAAGGTTTGGATCTGCTGATCTCTGGCCTGCAGACACTCCGCCAGGATCCCGTCTTTGGTCACTAGCTCCACCAGGGATCCGTCCGCAGCAATTCGCGGCAGATAGTTGAGATCATGAGATGTCATCAAATAGTGCAAAACCCTCAGATCCCGCTGCTGCTCTGCCGGATAGGTGATCGCCGGAGTTTTCATCAGCCGCTGAGCTGGGATCCGCTGCCAGTCAGGATCACTCAAGATCAGAGGCAAGAGATCCATCAACGCTAGGGATCCGATCCAATCAGAACCCTCCACCACCCAGGCTTGGGCTGCGCTCACCTGTTGCATCTGCGCCACCACTGTGCCCAGATCAGTCTCCGGGCAAAACCTCAAACCCTCTATCTGAGATGACATATCAAAACTCGGTAAACAACTCGGTTCAGTACCATCAGGTGCCTTGGCCATAAGACTTAAACGATCAGGGATGAGGTTGACTTAAATCGATTTCAGTGTAAGGTAACACCCACCTTTTCTTTAACCCCAAAGATAACCATTCTCCCTGTGTGAATCTGTACCAAAACGACCTGGATCCCTCAGTATCCGAACCCGACCCAGCTCCGAAAAACCTAGATTGGATCCCAGTAAAAAGGGCCACCTCCCCACAGAAGTAGCCCCACTCAATCCATCAGCTTCTCAGTCAGCTTTCAGCGCTATTCCGCCAAGGCTGCCTCCCGCACCTGGGATGCCTGCTCCGGATCGATACCCAATCGGGTCAGGTTGATGCGGCCCTTGTTATCGATGCTGCGGATCTTGATCACCACTTCATCGCCGACCGCCAGCTCGTCCTCCACCTTGCCGACTCGATAGTCCGCCAGTTGGGAGATGTGAACCATGCCCTCCTTGCCGGGCAAAAACTCCACAAAAGCCCCAATCGGAATGATCCGAGTCACCTTGCCCAGATAAACTTGCCCTTCTTCCACCCGGCGAGTTAGGTCTTCGATCATCTTTTGAGCCTCTTCGGCCTGGGATCCTTGGTTAGAGGCAACAGTGACAATGCCATCATCGGCTATATCAACTTTTGCCCCTGTGACTTCAGTGATACCCCGGATGGTTTTGCCCCCAGGGCCGATAATTTTGCCGATATCTTCGGGATTAACCTTGAAGGTGAGCAATCGGGGCGCACTCTCCGCCAGCCGTTGCCGAGGGGCTGCGATCACATCGGTCATCGCCTTCAGGATCAAAGCCCGACCCGCCCGCGCCTGGGTCACCGCCTCTTGGATCGTCTGCACCGTGATCCCGGTGATTTTCATATCCATTTGCAGAGCGGTGATCCCCTGTTCGGTACCCGCCACCTTAAAGTCCATATCCCCCAAAAAGTCCTCAATGCCCTGGATATCGGTCAGGATCCGAATCTGGTCCCCCTCCTTGATCAGGCCCATGGCCACCCCACTGACCGGAGCCTTGATCGGCACCCCGGCATCCATCAGCGCCAGTGTGGATCCACAGACGGATCCCATCGAGGTGGATCCATTCGACGACAGCACCTCAGACACCACCCGAATCACATAGGCAAACTCTTGCTTGGGGGGCAAAACCGGCACCAAAGCTCGCTCCGCCAGCGCACCATGCCCAATCTCGCGCCGCCCCGGAGACCGAGCCGGACGGGTTTCTCCCACCGAAAAAGCCGGAAAATTGTAGTGATGCAAGTAACGTTTTTCACCACCGGGATGGAGGTCGTCCATCTCTTGAGCATCCCCGGGTGTGCCCAATGTGGCAATCGAGAGCACCTGGGTCAGACCGCGATTGAACAAGCCGCTGCCATGCACCCGTGGCAACAGTCCCACCCGCGCACTGAGGGGGCGCACTTCATCTAATTTGCGGCCATCCACCCGGACGCCATCTTCCACAATTTGCAGGCGCATCCGCTTTTTGACCAAGCTCTTGAAGATCGCCCCCGCCAGTTTGGGATCCTTTTCATGGGCCAGCCGCACCGGATCCGCCTCAGGTTTTGCGGCGATTTGCTCCACCACAGCCGCCTTCAGATCATCCAGCTTTTGATCCCGTTCATCCTTGGGCAAAAACTGCTTCAGAATCGCCTGAATCTCGGTTTGGGCCTGCTCAGCAACAAAATTCACCAAGATCGGATCCAGCTCCGGCTCGGGCAAGATCACCGGATCCACCCCCAAGTCTTTGAAAATCTCCCCCTGGGCCTTGAGCAACTCTTGGATCGCCTCAAAGCCAAACTCAATCGCCTCGATCACATCCTTTTCGGGCAACTGATTGGCCCCCGCTTCCACCATGATGATGCCATCGGCACAGCCCGCCACCACCAGATCCAGCTCGCCGGTCTCGATCTCGGCATAGGTGGGATTGAGAATAAACTCGTCCGCCACCAGCCCCACCCGCACCGCCGCCACCGGCCCCCCAAAAGGCACCCCCGCGATCCGTAACGCCAGCGAGGCCCCCAAAATACACATCACATCCGGCGGATTGTTTTCGTCCACCGATAGGGGGGTGGCCACAATTTGCACATCATCCCGCAGCCAGTCCGGCAACAGGGGCCGAATCGGACGGTCAATCAAACGGGAGATCAGAGTTGCCCGTTCGGGGGGCCGACCCTCTCGCCGCATAAAGCTGCCAGGGATCCGGCCTGCTGCGTAGAGCTTTTCTTCATAGTCCACCAGTAGGGGCACAAAATCGATCCCAGGGCGGCCCGCTTGGGTGGTTGCTGTCACCAGTACCGAGGTTTCGCCCGACCGTAGCAGGATCCCGCTACCTGCTTGGGGGGCAAGCAAGCCTGTGGTCACGTCAATTTCCCGTCCATAAAAGGAAATCGACTTGGTATATTCCGTCATGTCAGTTGTTCGTCCGTGGTTTTTCTTGTTAGCTATCTTGACATACTCCTTAGCTCAAGGGGGGGAGATGCTGAAGAGCTTAAGAATATAGCCAACTAAACCCGGCCCCCAAGACGGAGCTGACTGAGGTGACCAGACCAGGATCCTGGCATCACTGTTCTGGAGTTGCCGTTCTGGCACTAGCTATCTGGATTTGGCTTTCTGGGGGCACATTTCTGGGGCAGTATTTCTGAATCATCACCCGGCCAGCCTGCCAGGACGCCCCAAAACCCACTACAGTGAGAGTGATTTTGGTAAAGATCAAGGATTTGTTATGCCTGAGGTTCTCGCTCCTCCTTCCCTCCAACAACTCGCTATCAATACGATCCGCTTTTTGGCGGTGGATGCTGTCCAAAAGGCCAACTCCGGTCATCCGGGTCTGCCGATGGGGGCAGCACCGATGGCCTATGTGTTATTTCAGCAGTTCATGCAGTACAACCCCCGCAACCCCAAGTGGGCGGATCGGGATCGGTTTGTGCTATCGGCAGGTCATGGCTGTATGTTGCAGTATGCCCTGCTGCACCTGACCGGCTACGAGGTCAGCATCGATGATCTCAAGCAATTTCGGCAGTGGGGCAGCAACACCCCCGGTCACCCCGAAAACTTTGAAACCCCTGGCATCGAAGTCACCACCGGCCCATTGGGGGCTGGGGTCAGCAACGCAGTGGGGCTGGCCATTGCGGAGGCTCATCTGGGGGCACGCTTTAACAAGCCGGATCACACCATCGTGGATCATTACACCTATGTGATCCTGGGGGACGGCTGCAACATGGAAGGGGTGGCCAGCGAAGCGGCATCCCTGGCGGGGCATCTGAAGTTGGGCAAGCTGATCATGCTCTATGACAGCAACAGCATCTCCATTGATGGCAGCACGGAGATTGCTTTTACCGAAGATGTGGGCAAACGCTACGAAGCCTATGGCTGGCACGTTTTATCGGTGGCGGATGGGGATACCGACATTGACTCCATCGCCAAAGCCGTCGCCGAGGCCAAGGCCGTTACTGACAAGCCCTCTTTGATCATTGTCACCACCACGATTGGGTACGGATCCCCCAACAAATCTGGCAAAGAATCTGCCCACGGTGCGCCGTTGGGGGCTGATGAGGTCAAGCTGACCAAAGATGCGCTGGGCTGGCCCCATGAACCCACGTTTCATGTGCCTGAGGATGTCTTGGCTCACTTCCGCCAAGCGCTGGATCGCGGTGCCGCTGCCGAACAAGCCTGGGATGCCAAATTTGCCGCCTACGAAGCTGAGTATCCGGCGGAGGCGGCTGAGTTTAAGCGGATCATGGCAGGGCAGTTGCCCGAAGGCTGGAAAGAAGCCCTGATGCCGGTCTGCGAAAAGCAGGATTCCACCCGCAATCTGTCTAAGTTTTGCCTCAATGCCCTGGCGCCGGTGATGCCGGAATTGCTGGGGGGATCCGCTGATTTGGCTCACTCCAACATGACTTTGATGGCCGGACTGCCCGATTTTCAGGCTGGATCCTACCAGGGGCGCAACTTCCGGTTTGGGGTCAGAGAGCACGCCATGGGGGGAATCGCCAACGGTATGGCCCTGCACGGCGGCTTGATCCCCTATGATGCCACCTTCTTAATTTTTACGGATTATATGCGGGCGGCGATTCGCCTCTCGGCCCTGTCGCAGGTGCGGGTGCTGCACATCATGACCCACGACTCGATTGCCCTAGGAGAAGACGGCCCCACCCACCAACCGATCGAGCAGATCGCTTCTCTGCGGGCGATTCCCAATCTGTTGGTATTCCGGCCTGGGGATGCCAAGGAGGTGGTGGGATCCTATATCGCCGCCATCGACCAGTCCAAATCTCCCTCAATCCTGGCCTTTACCCGCCAAAAAGTCACCAATCTGCCGGGCACCTCAGTGGAGGGCACCCTCAAGGGGGGCTATGTGATTGTGGAGGCAGCCAATCCCGATATCATCTTGATTGCCACCGGATCCGAGCTGGAGTTGGCGGTCAAGGCTGCTGAGATCCTCAAATCTGAAGGCAAAGCCGCCCGCGTGGTGTCGCTGCCCTGCTGGGAGCTGTTTTTGGCTCAACCGCAGGAGTATCGGGATGCTGTCTTGCCCCCGTCAGTCACCAAGCGGGTCAGCATTGAAGCCGGAACCACCTTTGGCTGGTGCAGCTTTGTGGGATCCGAGGGCAAAGCCATTGGGATTGATCGTTTTGGAGCCTCTGCCCCCGGCGGCACCTGTATGCAGGAGTTTGGCTTTACGGTTGAGAACCTGCTCAATACGGCTCGGTCACTTTTGAGCTAATTTCAAGCCTTTCAAGTTAAAATCTCAGATTAAAATCAGGGATCCCTCAGCAGAACTGGGGGATCCTTTTTGAGTCCTTTTTGTTCAGGCTTGAGGAGAAGATGTCTTTTTTCGGTAGGGCTATCTTGCACCAGGGATTGAGCTGTCGTCTTTTGGGGGTTTAGGGTTTTCGCTGTAGCTGATGAGTTGTACTGATGTTTAAGTTTTGGAGTTAACGTTTGGGAGCGATGGGATCCTCAACTCTTGTCCTAAAGCAGTCATTGCTGACTTTAATGCCCACAATCACCAACTGAAATCCCAGTGTGACAGCATTAGCCACAACAATGGCCACATCTTGCCGCAGCCAGCCATAGTAGTTCCAGAGCAGGATCCCAACTGTAAACAAGGTCAGATAGGCCCACGAAAAGTCTTGGGTACTCCGGGTTTTCACTGTTTTGAGGGCTTGCGGCAAAAAGCTAAGGGTGGTCAAGCACCCGGCAACAATGCCCACCCAGGGAGTCAAAGAATCGATAGTTGTGTCCAAAACTCAACCGCACTATTTTAGATGCTGAAAGGATGCCCCCGAAAGGGTCAATAAGGGTCAGTGAAGGGGATGAAGAAAAGCGATGGAGAGAACCCTAGGGCAGACGGTTGGGATCCGAACGTCTGGGTAGAGCAGGCGCATCGGCAGTGGAGGTAACCAAAAAGGTTTGCCACGCGGCCCGCACCCCAGCCCAGACACTTTGGGCATTGACCTGAGCACCCCTAGCTTGGGTTTTAGCCCCTTCGATAGAACGATTGACCTGCTGCACCACCTGGCCAGCCCCTTTGACCCCATCATCCACACTGTCAGCAATCTCGCTCACCTCCAGAGTGGTCAGCCGGATCGCCTCTAGGGTGGGGGGAAGTTCCTGTAGGAGGGTGTCAAAAAAACGCTCTACACTTTTGGCCGCCCGACCGAGCTGGATCACCGCTGGAATCATGGTGACCACCACCGTAAACATCCCGGCTGCCACCAACCCCACCGATAGTCCTAGCCAAAACATCGGATTGTCCATACTTGTCCCTGTTGCCCACACATTTGTGCCCACACACTTGCTCAGTGTAGCGAGGCTAGAGACAACAGACCTTTATAGCAGCGTGAAATCCCAGAGGGCCAATGCCCCCGATACCGCCCACAATCCCCGCACCAGGATCCGTCCAGAGACTGTCTTGTGGGCAATCATCATCCATTGCCAAGTTTGCACTGCCCGCTGTTGAGCCACCTGAGCACGAGTCCCCTGAGTGAGAGGTTGAGCAATTGAGCCTGCTTTCAGCCTTGCTTGAGGAGACAGAACCGCCGCTGGCTGGGCAAGAATTCGGGAGGGTTGTGTTGTCCAAGACTGAGCCGATGCGCTCTGAGTCGGGGATCCCAGTCGGGTTGGTCGCGGGCGGGGGGGATGGGGCATGACTAGTGGGATCCAGGCCAATATAAAGTGCTCCTACTTATCCTATCGACTGACGTACGGATCCCCATCCCACCCATCGGGGGGAACCCCAACTCAGGTTTTTAGAAGATTTTTGCGACCCCTGCGAAATTGCAATAGGCTGAAGGCGTGGTGCTGCCCGCACTGTTGACCCAATTTTGACCCCTTGAGGCTGCTATGACTGCACCGATCAAACTCAGTGAAACCGACCTACAAGCCAACCTTGATCAAGCCAGCGGTTGGGCCATTGTTGAAGGCAAATTGCATAAAAAGTTTCAGTTTGATTCTTTCGTGTCTGCTTTTGGTTGGATGACCAGCGTTGCCCTGGTGGCTGAAACCATGGGACACCATCCAGAATGGACTAATGTTTACAATCGCGTTGGGGTCAATCTAGTAACTCATGATGCAGGCGGCATCACTGAGCTGGACTTTACCCTGGCCAAGCGGATGGATGTCTTGGCCGGATCCTGATGGATTAACCTG
>CAZODP010000010.1:0-10300 GCA_964578595.1 uncultured bacterium | reverse complement strand
CTTTACCCTGGCCAAGCGGATGGATGTCTTGGCCGGATCCTGATGGATTAACCTGTAAGTCATTACCTGTAGACCATCGCTTGTGGGCCATACCATCGCTTATGAACTGGCAACGGTTCCCATACCCCCCCTTCCGGATCCCAGCTCAGCAGTACTGACACGCTTAGTCTCTGTGTGTAGTGGTGGGTGGCGAATCTTTGATAACTATTAAGCCACCCATCGACTGTCAAAAGCCTCCCCAAAAAGGGCGGGGCCTGAGTTGCTTTTTTCGGTAAGATAAAGTTTCAACTTATTTTTAGGTTTCTCTGTATTCCACTGTAGCAAAAGCTCTGATGGCGTTGTTTTCAACTGGATCTAGTCTCCGCTATCTGGTTTGGGCAAGCCGGATCCTGTTGGGTCTGCTGTTGAGTTCTGCGGTGTTGCCGCTGCCAGAGGGGGGGAGTGCCGCGGCAGAGGTGATACAGTCTTCTGGCCCTGATGGCCGATGGGCTGCGATCCAAGCCCAAGACCGGCTGCGGGTGGGGATTGATCCGGGGTTGGGGCGGGCCTTCCTGTTTATGGATCCTGTGAGTCAGTCCTATGGCGGATTTGAGTGGGATATCCTACAGGCGTTGGGGGATGTGCTGGCAGTCAGGGTGGATCCGGTCTACGTGCCCTGGGATCTGCAATTTCAGGCTCTACAGGCGGGTGAGGTTGATCTGATCTTGGGGGCGAGGGAGCCGGAGGGTCTGGATCCAGAGGCTTTTTTGGCGACAGAACCTTATTATTTCAGCCCGCAGCGGTTGGTGATCCCAGCAGGATTGGTGGATCCACCGGAGCGATTGTCCCAGCTTTTTGGGCAACGGGTGGGGATTGTAGTCAATTCTACGGGGGCAGCCCTCTTGGAAACCTACAATCGGAACAGGGGTAATGCCATTCGGCTATTTGGATCCAGCAACCCAGAACGATTGTTTGATCAACTGCGAGGGGGGCAACTGGATGCGGTGGTGATTGATCAGCCGGTGGCGGTGGTGGCGGTGACGGAAGCGCAGTCGGGTCTGCAAATGGTGGGGCCACCGCTTTTGGCTCGGCCATGGGTGGGAGTTGTGGACAGCGACCATCCCTCCGTCAAGCAGGCGATTGATCAAGGGATCCTTACCTTGAGGCAAGGGGGTAAACTGAGGCAAATCCTGGAGGATTGGCAGCTATGGGATACAACGGCGACATTCCCCGCATCGAGCGAGGACTAGCCACCTACGAGAGTGACTACTACGCCGTGCTGGGGGTTCCCCTGTCGGCCAATGTCAAGCAGGTTTCTGACGCTTACAAACAGGTGGCTAAGTGTCTGCGGGTGGGATTTGTGGCTGAGACCCTAGAGGCGCAGCGAGCTAGCCGCCTTTTTGCCAAGTGGGTCAATCCCGCCAAAGAGATCCTGACCAAAGAAACCCCCAAGCTGGAATATGACACCATTCTCAAACTGCGGATCCGACGGCTCAAAGATCAAGATCCCAGCACTCTCTGGCCCAAGTCTGCTGAGGCCAGTGCTCTACGGCGGTCCAACACCTGGGACGCTGACTATCAAGCGGCGGTTAAACGACTGGCGTCCCAGCTTTATCTCTGCCTCGATGAACTGCCAGAGCTGACCACCCAACTGAGCGAACTCAACCTGGCCTATCTGCTCTGCAAAGAGGGCATTGGTGTGGGTAGCGGCATCCCATCGGTCAAACCTGCCACCAAGCCCCCCTCTACGGCTCCGGTCACCGCCAGGATCCCGGTTAGCCCCATCAATGCTGTCAATGCCAGTTCTGTCAATACAGTTGCCAAGCCAACGGATCCGAAGCCAACCACTCCCAAGCCTGCTCCGCCCCCCCCGCCCCCTAAGCCCGGAGAGACCAGGTTTCAGCAGGCAATGCAAATGATGGAGCGCGGCCAAACCAAAGAGGCAATCAACTTCTTTGGCATTGCCATCTCAATGGATGCCAGCCAACCCGATTATTTTGTTCAGCGGGGCATCGCCTACCAAAAGCAAGGGTACAAAAGTATGGCGCGGGCAGATTTTCAAAAGGCGCTGCAACTGGATCCGGCTAACGAAACCGCTCAGCAGGGGATGCGGGAGACCGTTCCCACCCAAGAGACCCCTATCCGTCAGACGATGCAGTCACAGCCGATTCCTGAGGATCCCAAACGATCCAAGCCCACCAATCCTCCCAATAATGCTGGCAATACTGGCCAAAAGGCCAAGGATCAGGACTCTGGCGGCGGTCTGCTGGGGCGATTCTTTGGGCGCAAAAAGTAGCTCCCGGTGCAAACAGTCCGGATATGGTCGTGACTCTAATGGTTGATCAAGTTGATCAATTGGATCCGATGGATCCAGGTTCAGAAGAGGTCTTGATCCTGACCCGTCGTCTGATGGCTCGCCAGATGGCTCAGCGGGTGGATGGATTGACGGTACCAATGGCTGGGGCAGCCCTAGAGGCGGCGATTGATACCATTAGCCATGTTTTGGTTCAGGGGGGTGAGGTGAGGTTGTCAGGGTTTGGCACCTTTTGGGTGAGCCATCGCCGTGCTCGCACCACCCGCCATCCCCGCACAGGTGCGCCCGTACAGGTTCCTGCGGCTCGGATCCCCAAGTTTCGCCCTAGCTCTCAACTGCGCCAGCAGATCCAGCCTGATGACCCCAGCCACGCCAAGGATCCCTGATGGCCTATGACAACATTTGTAAATACCTGCGGGATTGCTTTGCCGACCAATTTTCCCAATGGCTGCTCCGTCAAGTCCTTCCGCTAACCGAGATTCAACCTTCAGAGCTATCGTTAGAACCGATTCGAGCTGATTCTGTTGTTTTGCTCCAGGGTGAGGGTCTTGTCTTACATCTGGAGTTTCAGACGGATCCCAAGCCTGATATCCCTTTTCGGATGGCGGACTACTGCCTCAGATTGCAGCGCAAGTATCCTAGTCCCCAGATCCAGATTCGACAAATTGTCCTCTATCTGCGCCGTACCGCCTCACCCATGGCCTATCAGAGCTGCTACCAACGCGGATCCCTACGCCATGAGTTTGAGGTCATACGGATCTGGGAGCAGGATCCGGAGGTTTTGATGGCTTTTCCGGGCCTACTGCCATTTGTGGTGCTAACTCAGCCTGATCAAGCCGAAAGGCAACTCCGGCAGGTGGCCACCCGCTTAGAGCAAATCAAGGATCCTCGGCAGAGGGGAGATCTGGCAGCGGCCACAGCCGTGCTGGGAGGCATAACATTGGATAAAGAAACCATTAAGAGAGTATTGGGGGAGCTATCGATGCGAGAGTCAGTCATTTATCAGGAGTGGCGACAAGAGGCCCTCCGCGAGGGTCGTCAAGCAGGCCGTCAGGAAGGGATCCAAATTGGGGAGCAACAGGGCCGGCTAGCTGCTGTGCCGATTTTGGTGGAGATGGGGCTGACGTTGGATCAAATTGCGCAACGGTTAGAGTTACCTCTGGAGTTAGTGACCAACACCATCAGGGCTGAGGCTCAAGATTCTGGCACATAGCCCTCAAACCAGATATCTTCCCCCAGAGGGTGCCAGGAGATCCGCTCCAGTTTCAAAGACTCTGACATCTGGGCCACACCGGATCCCCCCACTGGTCCTGGGGCCAGGATCCCGCCGGTGATTTGGGGGGCAATAAAAGCCCAGACTTTTTGAATTGCGCCCGATTGCAGGGCGGCGGCGGCAAGAGTCCCCCCACATTCCCAGAGCAGGCTGAGTAGGCCACGCTGGTAAAGGGTCTCACTTACCAGGCACGGATCCAGGATTTCGAGTCGCAGCACTTCGATCCCTTGGGATCCCAGCCACTCTGCATAGGAGGTTGAACCCTCGGGGCCGGTGATCACCAGGGTTTGGGCAGCCGTTTGATCCCAGAGATGGGCCTGATGGGGCAAATCCAGATGGCGGCTCAGCACCACCCGCAAGGGCTGCTCCGGATAGAGGGATCCATCCGATTGTCGGGCCGTGAGGCGGGGATTGTCGGCCCGCAGGGTGGATCCTCCGATCACAATGGCATCCACTTCAGAGCGCAGATGATGAACCTGTTGGCGGGAGCCGGATCCGCTCACCCATTGGCTATGGCCGGTGCGGGTGGCGATTTTGCCGTCTAGGGTCATGGCGTACTTGAGCAGGCCAAAGCTGCGGCCTCGGGTGATGGCAAAGCAAAAAGCCTCGTTGAGGGTGTGGCACGCTTCGGCTTTGACCCCAACGGTGACGGCTATCCCGGCGGATCGCAGCCTCTGGATCCCGCGCCCAGCCACCAACGGATTGGGATCCTCAATGCCTGCCACCACTCGCCGGATCCCGGCAGCAATAATGGCCTCAGTACAGGGGGGGGTACGGCCATGGTGATCGCAGGGTTCGAGGTTGACATAGAGGGTGGATCCGGCGGCCCGGTCTGCTGCGGCGCGGAGGGCAACAATTTCGGCATGAGGCTGCCCAGCACCAGGGTGAAAGCCGGATCCCACCCGCATTCCCGCTCTGACAATCACGGATCCAACCCGAGGATTGGGACTGGTGCGCCCCTGCTGAGCCAGATCCAGGCAGTGCTGCATCCAGTAGCGATCCAGTTTGATCTGTTGCTCAAGCTCAGTCATTGGACGGGATCTTGATCTAGGTGCAGCTTCGCCAACCCCAAGCACGAGATCCCCGCCGGATCCACCCCGAAGCGATAGGGCAAGATTTCGAGTCCTTGGGTCACCGCCTGACGCAACAGTTGGCCATACACAGGATCCCGTTGATCCCCAGGGGCAAAGGCGTCGCAATCGCCGCGATTGATCACATAAAACATCACCGCCCGCTGGCCAGTTTGGGCGATCCGTTCCAGCTCTTGAATATGTTTTTGACCGCGCGGGGTAGCGGTGTCAGGAAACAGAGCCAAGGATCCGTGGCACCAAGTGGTGTTTTTGATCTCAACGTAGGTGTCCGGTCGGCCATCGGCATAGCTGAGCAAAATATCCACTTTGCTGCGGGTGCCGTAGGCCACTTCTCGCCGCAGACCGGTAAATCCAGTCAACTCAGGAAACCAGCCCTGGTTGAGACCAAACTGCACCAAGCGATTGGGCAAAGCCGTATTGATCCCCACCCAGGTGGATCCCACTTGGATCATCTCCCAGGTGTAGGCCAGCTTGCGCTTGGGATCCGAGTGATAAGAAACCTGAACAGGGGATCCCAACTCACAGACGCCACTCATGGGGCCGGTATTGGGGCAGTGGGCGGTGATGGTTTCTTGCGAGTCCAGTTCAATATCCGCTAAAAACCGCTTGTAACGCCTCAGTAACCGGCCTGCCATCAACGGACTTTCAAAACAGTAGCGATCTTTAGCCATGCTCAAACACTTTGTCATAGCCCAGTAGATCCAGCTCGATCAGGGTGGGCAAATGGGCAAAGCAGCGGGTCGCTAAATCCCAACGGCTCTCCCGCTCTAGCATGGCCTGAAGTCGATCCCGGGCCGGCACCAGATAGCGAACATCATTGGCGGCATAGGCCAACTGCTGCGCCGACAAGGATTGCACGGATCCCCAATCAGAGGTTTGGGATTTTTTGTCCAGTTCCACCCCACACAGCTCCTGGATCAGATCCTTAAGACCATGGCGAGGGGTGTAGGTGCGGGCCAATTTGCTGGCGATCTTGGTGCAAAATAGGGGGGCCACCCGGATCCCCAGGTGATACTTCAACATGGCCAGATCAAAGCGGGCAAAGTGAAATATCTTTTCGAGACCAGGATCCTCCAAAAGAGCTTGTAGATGAGGGGATTGCCGATGCCCCTGCGGGATCCGGATCATCACCCCGTGCCCCTCGCGGTCACAGAGTTGCACCAGACAAAGCCGATCCCGGTGCGGAATCAACCCCATCGTCTCCGTATCGATCGCCAACACATCGCTGGCCCGATAGCGATCCCGTTGGGCCTCGGTCAGGTCTCCATCCACCACCTCAAAGGATCCTGAGGTAAATGTACTAGATATCACCTCAGTGGATTCGGCAGGCATCAGGGATCCTTACCAACTGGACTTGGTGACACCGGGCAGCAGACCTTGGTGAGCCATTTCCCGCATACTGTTGCGAGATAGACCAAAGTCTCTGAACACACCCCGGGGCCGACCTGTGCGCCAGCAACGGTTTTGCAGACGGGTGCGGGAGCTGGCACGGGGCAGTTTTTGTAGCTTGGCGTGCAGCTCCATCTGCTCATCAGGATCTAGATCAGGATTGGTCAGGGCTAACTTCAGCTCTGAGCGCTGGTCTTTGTATTTGTCTACTAGCTTCTGGCGCTTTTTTTCGCGCTCGATCATGCTCTTTTTGGCCACAGGTGCTCCGCCGCTCTCAAAAAATCAGCTTTTCTACACTAACGGATCCGGCCCAGTTGGGACAAGATTTTGATTGGGTTTAAGAACACTCCAGGGTGTCGCGGGTTTGGCGTCCCGTGATCGGATTGGTGCCGGAGGCCACTGAACACAAGACTTTGAGGGTATCGCTGCGCATCATCACATTGGTGAAGTCGGCCCCCTCGATATCGGCCCCACTGACCTGAGTCAGCCACATCAGGCCATCCTCGAACACCGCCCCCCGCAGGTTGGCCCCCGACAGATTGGCCATATCCAGCGTTACCCCCCGCAGATTGGCCCCCTCCAGGTTGGCTCCCACCAGGCTGGATCCAAACATATCCAATCCCAGTCCGGTAATGTGGTTGAGATCGGCATCCCGCAAATTCGCTTTGACAAAGCTGGATCCAGTCAGGTCTTGCCCCGCAAAGCTGCGCCCCTGCAAATCTCGTTTGGTGTAATCTGCCGCCTGAGCGGATCCCACCATGCTCAGGCCCAGACTCAACAGCAGCAACCCCACCATCAAAACCCTTTGGATCCTGGTTTCGATACAGGCCCAGCCTTGGCTAAGACCTGCGATCAGAACCGTCATTACAGCCAGTTTTGGAGTGGGTTTCATCACGAGTCCTCACAAGCAGCGGGGGGCAAATGCTAAGGTTCGGAGGGTATATCTGCCCCTCTCTTTTGTCTTTAGCTTTGATCATAGACCTGAATGGCTCACCTGCTTGACCCTCAGCCCTGCCAACCCGGATCCAAAGCATCGGGATCCAAAACCCCGCAGCAGCAGACGGGCAACCGGGGAGAAGCACTGGTGGCTGATCATCTAGTGGCGCAGGGCTGGCGGATCCTGGCCCGACAGTGGCGGTGTCGCTGGGGAGAGCTGGATGTGGTGGCTCACAAGGGATCCACGCTGGCCTTTGTGGAGGTCAAAACCTGGGCGAGGTAATTAGTCAGGATGAGGCAGTCAGCTCAGACATGTGGATCATTGAGCTTTCTCTATCTTCCAAGAATTGCCTCTACAATTTCTTCACCAGTTGTTTCTCCTGTGAAGTTAATGCCAACAGTTTTAGATCGATCAATGGATGTAACTGTCAGATGGATTTTGTAATCCAACGGAACATGTCTTCCATACCACAAAGCAAACTCTGAACACAATTCTGGATCCCCAGATACCCTAATACATCACCAATTCAACTCCCAGTCTCCAACATTAGGGTAAACCTGTCACCAGGGTTTGGACTGAGTGTATAGTTTGATAGTTGAGCGGGAACAACCACTTGATTGTTTGGAGAATCAACCACTACCCTGATGCGATCCCCATCAATAACGGGTTGACCTGTTTCAGTGCTCTGTCCTCCATCAAAAAAGCTAATCTATTTCATTGGTATTAAATTCTATGATGCCTGTCGAGACGGCACGAGCCAAAGAATGACCAATTGCTCTTTCATGCGAGGATTTAGGTTTACACTGATTTGTATCAAACCCCGTCGGCAGAGTTCCACCAGGAGCGATTTCGCAAGGTGTTGGCGTCGGTGCTGGGGAAGGAGTTGGCTCTGGTGTGGGCAGATAACACGTATCTTCCACCTTATTACAGGCACATCCCGGTGGCTGATAGCACTCATAGTTGATATTGATGCAGCTATTGCCACAGGCTTTGCCGATCACACAACGACGATAGCAGGTACTGAAATCTACCGGATCCCCAGGCTCAGAACGCTCCAGACCGATGATGGGCAGTGGTGTATCTGGGGTGATGCTGGTATGGGTCGGGGATGCGACAAGTCGCCGCTAGCACGAACCACTGCTACAGATGATCCTAAATGCTTAGTTGAGAAGTACCACTAATCAAACTGCGGATCCGTGTACCAGTGAGAGATTTGAAAATACCAATCATTTGCCTCTTCATCCGCTCGGATCCATTCTGGAGGTGTCTTGCTATCAATATGCCAATTTGAGGATACATATTGGCAAGTGACTCGCCAACCCTTTGGAAGAGTTTTCCAGTATGTGGCTTGCCAAGGTTCTAGGATCTCCCACTTCTCAGAACCTGGAACTGGTATTTCGGGTAGTATATGTTCAGCTAAAGAATGAATCTTTTCTAGTAGTTCTCTGTTGCTTGATTCTCGATATCCTTCTAAGCCCCCAATTCTTCCACCGAAAAATATATCCCAATTTGGATTAGCAACTACCTCCCACTTAGCACCTCCTTGAGGAGTGAGATAGTAGCAAGCTGTTAATTCACCGTTTAGATTTGCAATCACTTCCTCGGAAGACAAGACAATGTTCTGATGCCATTCGTAATCTTCATAGGGAGGCTCGGCTTTATTCTCTCCCATGACTTCTGCTAAGATATCTCCTTCAGCAAATAACTTTGTTGCTGACTTAACAATATCTTCATGTGGAATTTTGTCTTCCAAACAAATTTCTTTCAAAAATCTATTAAATCTGACTGCTTTTTCAAGGATAAGGTATTCTTCTTTTTTCATAGTCATCTAGTTGTCTGGTGGGCCTGCTAATGAAGGTCTGTATATCTTGTTCCCCTGTCCATCTTTGAGATTGAGAACGGCAAACCTTTCTCTAAGAGAGGCTTCTGGATTTCCGTCATTCTGGTCAACACAACATCTGCACTGTCCAATGGATCCAACACTATTTGTAGTATTAACGAGAAACACATTGAAGTGCTGTGATACATTTGTACCTCTTGGCCCTCTGCAAAACTGCGCATCTTCAGAAGGGGTACTATTTGGATCTCTTTGAATCTCTCCCTCCCAAAATCTAGCAGATCTCTCATCTCTCATCCTATTTAACGTCGAGCTGAAATTGCCATACATATATCCTCCAAAATACCAGGGATTCCCGGATCCATCTGGATAAGGAGCAGGATAAGCTAGTTCGCGGCAGAGGCTATAGTCACGATACCTATCCTGGCAAGTAGGCTCCGGGGTCGGAGTGGGGGTGGGTGTAAATGCTGGACAGGGAGAGGGAAACGGATCTGGAGATGGAGAAGAACTTGGACTTGGTGATGAGGTGGGCTGAGGATTGTTTTCCAATTCCTGGATCTGAGCCTCAAAATAGGCAATTAGTTGCGCTTCGGTGGGATAGGTAGTCGTCGGATCTGCAATCAGGACTCCTTGCTGGATAAGTGCGATTGCCGTCAAGTAGCAGTCGATAGGATTGGGGCTAATTGGACAACTAGCAATGTAGAATCCTGGATCCGCTGAGGACAGGGATCGCTCCACAGATGGGGCACATGGATCCGGTGTTGGACTTGGGCTAGGAGTTGGCTCTGGCGTAGGCAGATAACAAGTATCCTCCACCTTGTTACAGGCACATCCCGGCGGTTGATAGCACTGGTAGTCAACATTGATGCAGCTATTGCCACAGGCTTTGCCGATCACACAACGACGACAGCAGGTGTCGCAATTAACAACTTCCCCCGGCTCAGAACGCTCCAGACCGATGATGGGGAGTGGTGTATCTGGGGTGATGCTGGTAGGGGTCGGGGATCCTGAACCACATCCTACAAATAGGATTAGTGATAACAGTACGAAAAAAAAACTGTACGAACTTGAATAATCCAGCTTTCATAGAACGGGATCCATCAGATAAATTCACTCTCATTCACTAAAAGAGAAACAGGATCCAATGTCAAGAGTTCTGCTATGGAGGGATCCCGGTTTGGGCTGGACTGGTTAATTGGCTCTACAGATGTACTGGTAGCTGAGATAGGGATCTAACTCAAACGGGATCCCTGACTTTGGCTGGAGGATCCCAGCTTTTTTAGAATGGGTAGAGTAAAGATTGATGGCAGAGGAAAGACGAAGAGAATGGATCCCTCCCCTAGTCGGACTTCTCGGCAGCGCATCGGTGACAGCGGCGAAGAGCTGGTGGCCCAACATTTGCTATCCCAACAGTGGCAGATTGTTGCCCGACAGTGGCGGTGTCGCTGGGGAGAGCTGGATGTGGTGGCCCACAAGGGAT
>CAZODP010000009.1:46046-55122 GCA_964578595.1 uncultured bacterium | reverse complement strand
GGTACATCGGAGGTGAAGTCGTGGCCCAACGCGGCAGGTCACTGCACCCGACCTTAAGCTAGATTACATGACGTGTTGTAGGTTCTGAGGCATTAGGCGACTGAGGCTGATCGATGGCAAACGCAGATGACTTACCGATGGTCGATTGCATCCGGAGGAATGCTGAGTTAGTTGTGTCCGTCGCCAACAAGCAACTCGGCGAAGTGGTTAGCTATGACGAGGCCGGTGTTCGCTGGCTAGACGGGTACATCCAGCGGCAGCACAAGAACGGAGATCCAGCCAATCGCGATGCGCTGGTCAGCACACTTGGTTCATTCCTAGGCGAGTGCATCATCCACACCTTTGGCGGGCGGTGGGCCGAGAACGATGAGTGTTGGTTTGTGCAGTTCGAAGGCGGCAATGCAGCCTACCCGTTCGCCAAAGTGAGCAAACACCTTGAGCACGGCGAGGAGGACTCGGTGCTGAGCTTCTTCAACATGATCCCGGTGGTGTTCCAATTCCGGTAGCCAAGTGCCTCGGCCCGGCCTGACCAACAGGTGAATCTGATCTGATTGGAATTACAGCCCTGGTTTTCTGAACTTTGCAATGTCCTTGCAGGGCAATGTCCTTGCAGGCGACCCTAGCAGCTTAGCCACACCGCTATTTTGCAAGTTCTGGTCACATTTCGCAGATGCGATAAGGGATCCCCGGAAGCCTGGTCACTGAGGATCCTGACAGGTTTAGGTAGGGAGAGTCACCCGCCATAACAAGTCACTGCATTCGACCTTGAGATAGATTGCTAATCGGGATCCCGGTTTACTTGTGGCAGGTGGGTTAAGACGTTATCTAGCCTACAGCAAAGGGCAGGATCCAGGGATCCATATCCCAGGGGGATTGTTCCGTCACCGCCAGCGGCTCACCGGATCCATCCCAAGAGGTGCATTGGGTAAAGAGCAAAGTGGATCCGAGGGGGATAGAGGCTCGCAGCATCGCCCCATCTTCGGGGTGGATCTCTTCCGGACTGAGGCCAGACAGAGTGATCAGCCGAAATCGCCCACTCCAGAGCAGCATCAGGGCACAGCGCAGGGCTGAACGCAGATCATCCGGCTTGACCAGCCAATTGCGACCCGAGGAGGTGAGCAGCCGCCAACGGGGGGATCCGAGGCTATCGGCACAATCGATCAGGGCGCATCGCCAGTGCTGATGGTTGAGGGCCGCCACCACATTGAGCAGGGTATCCTGCTGCTGACGCCGGGAGGGGCTGAGCCAGTCACACATCTCGCCACGGGGCAACACTGAGGTGTCCAAGGATCCCAGATTGGCGGACTCAGCCCTGAAACCGCTCTCAAGATTAATTTCGGTGTAGGGCGCAGGGGCAAAGAGGGTTGGCAGCGGAGAAGACTTAGCCCCCTGATTTTGATGATTTTGGGGATTATTTTGGGCGTATTTCTGGCTCAGGCTCTGCTGAGCTTTGGGGGCTTGCTGAGGGGTCTGATGGCTCCGCCAAGAGGGTGACCACAACCCAAAGAACCGTTGCGACGAAGGGGGGGGCTGATGGAAAGACAAGTTGCCAATCCTCATGAGCGAGATCCGTGTTGTGATCTTAGCGGCATCCAGTGGTTCTGGGCAGAGGGATCCCACAGATCACTGCTTGCGCTAGCCCGCTGGATATTACCTCTGATCCTAGCTCTGGGATAGGCGTTTGCGCTCGGATCCCCCCAAAAGCCTGTGAGCTTGAGGCAAGATGTCCAGGATCCGATCCCGGTGGGGACTGTGCTGTAGGGCGGTTGCCAGAGCTTGGGGACGGGCTTGGGTGGCCTGTTGACCCGGAAACCAGTGGTCGCCATTCCCCAGCAGGTTGTAGCGTTCGCGGGCAAAGTCCACCATATCGAAGGCGGTCGCCAGGTGATAGAGCCGCAGGATCATGGGGATATTCACCTGGCCAGGGGTTTTATCATAGGTGGGTAACCCCTGCTGCCAGGTTTTGGCATAGGACTCCCCCAACTGATCGACTAGGGCTTGGTGGAGGCGGGCCAAGATCGGGGGCAACAGGGTATCGGCTTGATTCAAGAGGGGCAGCACCTTGAGATGCTCATCAAAATCGCTGGGACGGGCGGCCCCCAAGCTGAGGGTATGAACCTGCGGATGGGAGAGACAAAACAAATCATTAAAGACCATGGGGCTGAGGGGAGCACACAGATCCACCAGTTTTTGGGGTGGGGTGTAGAGCTTGCCCCCCTTATCCGACGGGCTGATGATAAAAACCCCCATATCCTGGGCCTGTGCTGCTTCGATGGCGGGCCAGTTGGTCTGATTGATGTAGTACCAGTGCAGATTGATGTAATCGAACCGACCGGAGTGGATCGCCGCCAAGATCACATCCAGTGGCCCATGGGTAGAGAACCCCACATGACGCACACGGCCCTGCCGGATCCAAGTTTGGGCCAGATCGAGGCAGCCCCCCGGTTTGAGGGAGTCGTGCAACCGATCCCAGGTGTTGATGCCATGGATCCCCAATAGATCCACATACTCCAGATTGAGCTGGCTTAGGGAACGGTTAAATAGCTCCTGAAATTGACGTGCTTCGGGGCGTGGCCCCACTTTGGTTTGGACAATCAACTGCTCGCGGGGCAGATGGGGCAGGATCCGACCCAATTGCATCTCGGAGGTGCCATAGCCTCTGGCGGTCTCGATATGGGTGATCCCCACCTCGAGGGCACGGCGGATGGTGGCTTCCAAATTGTGTTGGCTGTCCGCTGGGATTTGCTCCCAGGCTTGATCTTGCCACTTGTGCTGGTAGCGCATCCCCCCGCAGCTCAAGACGGGCATGGGCAATTCGGTGCGTCCAAATCGACGGTACTGCATAACACGCAAATCAGGATGAGGCTTTGGAGCTGATATTCAAGATCCCATCGGAAGCCGTGAGGGGATCCTCTAAATCCCCCTGACCTTGAGCTTGGTATTCGGGTAGCAGCTCGCGCTTGACCACCGTGCCCAGTTCCATTTCCAGGCTGGCGGTGGCCAGAGTGCAACTGGATCCATCGCCGTTGAGGACAGTCTCGTGGATTTGACCATCAGGGCCGATGCGGTACTCAATTGTTTGGTAGAGGGACATAAAGAATGGGTTAGATCGACAGAGTTCTTTTTCCCAGTCTAAACGCTGGCTTTTCTAGCCCTGACCCTTTTAATCTTGACCCTTTTAGCTCTGCCCTCTTAACCCTGCTCCTTTTGACAGTGACCCCGAAGCCGCTGGATCCCCACTTTGATCCGCTGGCGAATCCTGTCCCACTGCTCTTGTCTGACCCATTCTGCTGGAAACAGATCGGATCCCACCGCAACGGCAATTGCCCCCGCCTGCAGATAGCTGAGGGCATTGTCCAGCGTCACCCCTCCGGTGGGGATCAGCGGGATCCCGGCCAAAGGCTGGCGCAGATGCTCCAGATAGACCGATCCCCCCACTGCCCTCACCGGAAAAACCTTAACCGCTGTCGCTCCCAGTTGATGGGCCTGCCAGATTTCGCTGGGGGTCAGCCCCCCCATCACCACCGGGATCCCAGCCGTCTGGGCCAGACTCAAAATCGCCGGATCCAAAATCGGGCCAATCCAGAAGCTGGATCCGGCCTCCAGAGCAGTTATGGCCCGTTCAGGGGTGGTTATGGTTCCTGCCCCAATGCTGATACCGGGCGGGCACCACTGCTGGAGTTTGGCAATAATGTCTCCAAAGTGGGGCACGGTGGCGGTGATCTCAATCTGGGTCAACCCCGTTTCAATGGCCAGCTCGGCCAGCACCAAGGCTTGGGCCGGATCAGCATGGCGAATCACTGCAATCAGAGGATCCTGTCGAAGCTGATGCAGCCATGGGTGAGGGGATCCGGGCATGAATCAAACCAGGTACGCATCAAAATGATTAGTTTATGACCGGCTCAATCTCAACTAACTCGATGACCCAGAGTTGAGAGGGCCGGAGGTCTCTTTGACAAACTGGGTCAAAAAGTAATCCACCGTGGTTTGGGATAGGATCCCTTGCTCGGCCAGAGCTTGAGCTTGTTCGAGAGAGTCCCAGATCCCGTCCCGGCGCAGGGCTTTGATTTTATCTTGATCCAGCAGTCCCGCCGCCACCAAAAAGTCTCCTAGCCGCCGACAACCGGCCTGCCGAGCCACGCTTCCACCATCACAAAAGAAGCGAATGGTGACAGAGTTTAAGTGGGTGACCTGGCTGATCACTTGGGTCAGGCGACCGCCCCCCTGTTGCCACTGGGTCATGACTCGCTCAATCCCATCCCCATCGATCAGTCCAGCCGCTTCCAGTTGATTAAACAAATTGCGTGCCCAAGGGGTGAGAGGCACCGGGGCAGCCGAGGCCAAGGATCCGGCAGTGGCCGGGGCATTGAGGACGGTGGGATGGATCCCGGTGATCGGTGCGGCGGCGGATCCCTGCTGTTGCAGGCTACTTTGCAGAACCTGGATGGTATGGCGGTAGGTATCCACCATATTTTCCAGCCGCTTTAGGTCTCGATCCTGCTCTTGGTTCTGGGATTGGGTTTCCTGGAGCCGCAGTTGGTAGGTTTTGATCTGTTCGCGGAGATGCTCTAGTTCTTGGGTTAGGGGAGAGAGCGGGGGCGGATCCCCACCCTCAGCCCAAGAGCCGGATCCATTGGAGCCATCCAATTGAAATCGCAAAACCTGATTCTCAAGGGTTTGGGCCTCTAGTTGTTGGCGCAGATCGTGGATTTGATCATCTTTGGCTTCACTCTGGATCTGTAGATCCGCCAGTTGATTGGCATAGTCGCTGCGTTCTTGGTCGCGCTCAGCTAGGGCTTGTTCGAGGCTACGGCGCACCCGCTGCGTGTCTTGGCGAGCTTCTTTGAAGCCTTTTTCCAGCCGTTCAACCTCAGCCTCGAGATGGCGAAGTTTGACCTCCTGCTGGATTTTGATTTGAATTTGCTCGGCTTGATCCTCGAGGCGGGCCTCCAGTTGCTGGATCCGGCTTTCATACTCCTGTTGATAGCTCTTGACTTGGGCCTCCATCTGAGCGGTCAGAGCTTTCCATTCTTGCTCTTTGATCTGGAGCTGAAGTTCTAATTCGGCGATATGATTGGCGGGGTTGGGAGCATTCCAAGTGGTAGCCCCCTGCCTTTGAGGGGCGCTATCCTGGCTCTCGGCATGGTTGGACGCTTGAGAGGGCTGGAGGTGGGGGGGGATTGGAATCTCCAGCGGCTCTGACTCCAGCGGCTCTGACAGTGGCCCCAGCACCGGCTCAGAAACCACAGGCTCAGAAACCACAGGTTTGGTCTGAAGGATCTGCTGAAGAGCCACCCACGCCGAGGGGGTTTGCATCTGCTTGAGCTGCACTTGGATGGCGAGGGCTTCTTCGAGCACATCGGATCCGACCCAGCCTTTCCAGGCCAAGATTTCCCCAATTCGACGCCCAAATCGCCGTTGTTGGGCCAGGGCTATCCTCAGTTGGTTGGGTTCCAGCTTGCCCATGGCCAGCAACACTTCCCCCAGACACATCTCATGACTGGCGGTGTAGTTGTAGAGATCCTCAGGTTCGATCCAGCCGTGGTCAAGGCAAATCTCCCCCAAACGCAGGTGATTTTGCTGTTGTTCTCGGAGGGCTTGGGCCAATTGTTGGCGGGTGAGCAACCCTGCCCGCAGCAGCCGCTGACCCAGAGGAAGATTGCGCAGATCCGCGCTCATGGGAGGGCTGGAGGATCCATTGCCAGAGCCAAATTGAACCGAGGAGGGGGGGAGAGCCATGACAGGGGGGGGATGGACAATGGGGGAATGACAACAGAAGTCGTCTCAAACTAGACACAATCAAACCTGAACCAGCCCTAACAGTGGTGAACCTTTTGAGGCTTCACACAGTTAACGAGGTTAATTAAACTATGCCCATTGTCTTGACCCGGATCCTAGACTGTCAAGAACTGGCTGATGATGTTACGACTGCTCATGTTACGACTGCTTGCACAAATTCAAGACTGCCCTGCCCTGATGCATCTCTGACGGGATCCAGAGGCCAACCAATATCTGGATCCGATTCCTGAAGCGTGCAAGTACAAATGACTCCGATCTGTGGTTGAGTTCTGTGGTTGAGTCAGTCTGTAGAAGCTAAACAAAAGCTAAACCTCTCAACCCTGTCACCATGGATCCTCAGAGACCTCATCTTCGTAGCACAGAGGCTGAACGCGTGGCAGCTTGGTTGGCGGGCACCTACAGCAACCGAGATCAGGCGATGGCGGATCCGGTCTGGTATGTTCCGGTCACGCTTTGGTATGTCCGGCTGCCCTCTTTGTTTGATCAGGGGATTGGTTTTTTTACGGAGCAGGTCAATCAGCATACCCCCCAGCAATACTACCGCAGTCGGGTGGTGCAGGTGCTGGAGGATCCCTTGCGGTTAGAGAGCCACAAACTACGCCATCCATCCGCTTGGGCTGGGGCTGCTCAGGATCCGGTCAAACTGGCCCAGCTCTCGCCTGTGGATCTGGAGTTATTGGTTGACTGCACCCTTACCTTGACCGACCACGGGGATCATTTTCGGGGGCAGATGTCGCCGGGGCACCCCTGTCGCCTTAACCCTGGGGATGCGGTGGCCATTGAGATTTGTTTTGACCTCTATCCCAACCGGTTTTTGACCCTGGATCGCGGCATCGAAATCGCCACCGGCAAACAAACCTGGGGATCCCGCTCTGGTCCCTACGATTATCGCAAGCTGACCTGATCGGGGCTGGTCACCGAGGATCCGGGTTGAGGGTTATGGTTGAGACTGCGGTTCTTTGAAAAGGTTTTAGGTCACGATGACCATTGGCATTTGGATCCTGGGGGATCAGCTTAGCTTTGAGCAATCTGCCCTCAATGACGTGAAACAAAAGCAGAATCCGGCTCAAACGCCAGTGATTTTGATTGAGTCCAGCGGTTGGGCCAGTCGGCGGCACTACCACAAACAAAAGTTGGTGCTGGTCTGGTCGGCGATGCGGCACTTTGCCCAAGAACTCCAGGCCCTGGGCTATCCTGTCACCTATCTCGAAGCCGAGACGTTTTCGGATCCGTTGCGGCAGTGGGTCGAGCAGCATCACCTGAGTCAGGTTTGGGTGATGGAGCCGGCGGATATGCCGTTTCGGCAACGGGTGGAAGAGCTGGGATCCCTACTGCCGGTCGAGATGATCGAGAATAATCATTTTTTGTGGACAGCAGGTGAGTTCAAAACCTGGGCCAAAGGCCGCAAACGGCTGGTGATGGAGGATTTTTATCGGCAGGGGCGCAAACGCTGGCAGATTTTGATGGAGAAAGATCAACCTCTGGGGGGCAAATGGAATTACGACAGCGACAATCGCCAGCCCCCCAAAGCCGGATCCCAGTTTCCCGCCCCGCTGGGATTTGAGCCGGATCCGATCACCCAAGCTGTCATAACCAAGGTCAGCCAACAGTTTCCGCAAGCGTTTGGGGATCTGGACTTGTTTCGCTGGGGGGTGACCCGTTCTCAGGCTTTACAAGTCTTAGACACTTTTGTACGCAAGCGGCTGGCGGAGTTTGGTCCCCTTCAAGATGCGATGGTGACCGGTGAAGATACGATGTGGCATGCGTTGATCTCCCCTTATCTCAATCTGGGGCTGTTGCAACCTTTGGAGGTGATCCAGGCGGCGGAGCAGATGTTTTGGCAGGCTCAAGATCGGATCCCACTCTCCAGCGTGGAGGGATTTATTCGGCAGGTGTTGGGGTGGCGAGAGTATATGCGCGGCCTCTATGAATGGCTGATGCCTCAGGGCTATGCCGACCACAATTGGTTTGATCATCAGCGACCGTTGCCGGCGTTTTTTTGGACGGGCAAGACCGAGATGAACTGCCTGGCCCAAAGCATTGATCAGATTAAACGCACCGGCTATGCCCACCACATCCAGCGACTGATGGTGCTGAGCAACTTTGCCCTGATCAGCGGGATCGGCCCCCAAGCGATGGAAAGTTGGTTTCACGATGTCTTTATCGACAGCTACGACTGGGTGATGCAGACCAATGTGATCGGGATGGGGCTGTTTGCCGATGGCGGGATCCTGGCCACCAAGCCCTATGCCGCGTCCGCCCGCTACATTCACAAAATGAGCGACTACTGTCAAAATTGCCGCTACAATCACCAGGACAAGACCGGTGAGGATGCCTGTCCTTTTAATCTGTTTTATTGGGACTTTTTGATTCGTCATCGCCAGAAGCTGACCCAATTGGGACGGATGGGGCTAGTGTTGTCTCATCTCAAGCGGATGGACGAAGCTACTTTTGCCCAAATCCATACCGATGCGGAACAATGGTGGCAGACTCATGCCAGCTCTGATGAAACCTTGCCTTGCTCTCATTGAGTCCATCTTCTTCCCCTGTCCCTGAGGATCCCTGCCATGAAATGCCCTCGCTGTAGCAGCAAAGAAATCCGTGTCTTGGAATCTCGATCAGCAGAGGCGGGCCAGAGTGTGCGGCGGCGGCGGGAATGTATGGCCTGTAGCTATCGTTTTACCACCTACGAGCGGATCGAGTTTGTGCCCATCATGGTGACCAAGCGAGATGGATCCCGTGAGAGCTTTAACCGCAACAAGATTTTGCAGGGGGTGGCTCGCGCCTGCCAAAAAACCACCGTCACAGTCCAGCAGATGGAAGACCTAGTGGAGAGTATTGAGGAGCGACTGCAATTGCAGGACACCCAAGAGATCTCCACCCGCGAGATCGGTCAGTTGGTGCTGGCCAAGCTGCAAAGGCTAAATGAGGTGGCCTATGTGCGCTTTGCTTCTGTCTATCGCCAGTTTCAGGGGGTGGATGATTTTGTCCATGAGCTGAACCAGATTGGGGCGGCTGTTGCTCAAGATCCCAGTCCAGAGGCCCGGATCCCGTTGGATGAGCTGAGCGAGGAGGAGCTAGATCGACGGCTGGATGCGGCGGAGTTGATCCACTAGAGATCAACAGGGATCGACACCAAGGATCAATCGGTTTTGATATCCCTCGATGCTGGTTAGCTCAATCACCTGTCTGGCTCAATTACCCAAACCGAACACTCTGAATGGGGCAGCTTGGCGAGCTGGCTCAAGGATCCCAACAACGAGAGGGGGATCCCGGT
>CAZODP010000009.1:44604-45946 GCA_964578595.1 uncultured bacterium | reverse complement strand
GGGGCAGCTTGGCGAGCTGGCTCAAGGATCCCAACAACGAGAGGGGGATCCCGGTAGGATAGGAAAGCTGTGGCAAGGTGAGATCATGGGTGCTCAAATGGATCAAACCCTGTGGGATCTGCCCCTGAGTGATGAGCCATTTTTGTGGGAGGGATCCTCAGAGCGAGCCTGTTTGCTGCTGCATGGGTTAGGCGGGGGGGTCTACCAGTTGAGATGGCTGGCCCAGTATTTGCATCAACAGGGATTGACGGTGCAGGGGATCAATTTTCCGGGGCATGGGATCCCGGTTGAGGAGATGCCCCCCAGTGTTTGGCCCCAGTGGTATCAGCACTCCCGCATGGCCTACGAGCAGTTAATCGAGCGTTATGGGCGGGTGTCGATCTTGGGATTTTCGACCGGGTGTGTGGTGGCTCTCTACTTGGCCCATCAAATGGCGGCGCAACAGCGGACACCCGAACGACTGGTGTTGTTGTCTCCCTTTATGGCCATCAAACGGCTGTGGTTTACGGGGTTGCCACTGGAGGTTTATGTGCGGGCATTGGGGGGCATTGTCAAGCAGGTGCCGCGCCGTCGTCTGGCAATTGGGGATCCCCAGATTCGGATGTGGGCAGAAACCGTGGATAGAACCCGGACCTTTAATCTGATCTCAGTTCAAAGTGCTGTGCAGTTGATCGAGCAGGTCAAACCCCTTTTGCCAGACATCACAAGTCCTACCCTGGTGATTCAGTCCACTCAAGATAGCGTTGTGGATCCGCCGGGGGCGCAATATCTCTATGATCGGCTGGGATCCGAGACCAAAGTTTTGCACTGGCTGCACAACAGTGACCATATTATCCAGATGGATCGAGAGCGCGAACAGGTGTTTGAGTGGGTGGGATCCTTTTTTTGAGCATTTGTAGATCTGATTTGGGGCTGATTGAGCTAGAAAGAGCCTGAAAACCCTCAAAATAATTCACTGGGATCCCTATCTGTAGCAGGTTAGGGGTTAATATCGCTATTAGAGAATCTTTGCGTTTATTGGATTTATGTCTGTGACATTGCCTCTTGCCACCATCACCCAGGGATCCTTGAGTCAGGGGTTAGAAGCCCGCCTGAATCCGGGGGTATCGATTGAGGATTTGCGGGTGGGCAAGTTTGTGGTGATTCAGGGACAGCGCAATCGCTTTTTTGGCTTATTGACCGATGTGGAACTGGGTACCTCCAGCCCTCGGATTTTGATGGATCCACCGGGCCTTGAGGATCAGCTTTTGGCCGAGATTTTGGCAGGCACCAGCACTTTTGGGATCCTGACGATTGCCCCGATGTTGATGCTTGTGCCGGAGGACCAAGGGTTTGAGCCGAC
>CAZODP010000009.1:23458-44504 GCA_964578595.1 uncultured bacterium | reverse complement strand
TGACGATTGCCCCGATGTTGATGCTTGTGCCGGAGGACCAAGGGTTTGAGCCGACGTATGCTGTCGTGAATGCGAGAGGGGCAAGTGATAACTGGCTCAGTCAGAGCGGGGCAGCTTACCCAAATCTAAATCCAAATATAAATCATCATGGCTCAATATCTCATACCAATGGCACTCACACCAATGGCAATGGACAAGCCCAAAGATTGGATCCCAAAGCTCATTTACAGACTCAGGCTGGGTCGGATCCAGGATCCCATCAGCTTTTGCCGGTCAAGACCGTTCCGGCCCATTTTTCACAGGTTTATGAAGCCGATCAGTTGGATTTTCGCTCAGTTTTTGGCTGGGAACAGGATCCGTTGCGACGCAATTTTGCCATCGGTCAGCCGGTGGATATGACGGTGCCCATTTGCTTGGATTTAGATCGATTTGTGGAGCGAAGTAATGGCATTTTTGGCAAGTCGGGTACCGGAAAATCTTTTTTGACGCGGCTGTTGTTGTCAGGGGTGATCCGGACTGAGGCGGCGGTTAACTTGATCTTTGATATGCACTCAGAGTATGGCTGGGAAGCGGCCACTGAGGGACGACAGCACAATACCGTCAAGGGCTTACGGCAATTGTTTCCTCATCGAGTTCAAATCTATACTCTGGATCCGGATTCCACCAAGCGGCGGGGGGTGCGGGATGCCCAAGAACTGCACATCAGTCTCAATCAGATCGAAGTGGAAGATTTACATCTGTTGAGCCAGGAGCTGAATCTTTCGGAGGCCAGCCTTGAGAACGCGATTATTTTGCGCAATGAGTTTGGCCGAGATTGGATCAATCGCTTACTAACACTATCCAATCAAGAGATCCAGGATTTTTGTGAACAAAAAATGGGCAATAAAGCCTCGATCATGGCTCTGCAAAGAAAACTGACCCGACTCGAAGACCTCAAATACATTCGCAACAGTTCCCCCCACAACACCATCGGCCAGATTTTAGAGGCGCTCGATGCAGGACATCATGTGGTGATCGAGTTTGGATCCCAATCTAATTTGCTCTCCTATATGCTGGCGGCTAATGTGATCACCCGGCGGATCCATCAAGCCTATGTTCATAAAGCCGAGCGTTATCTTCAGTCTAAAAATCCCCTGGATAAGCCCCGCCAATTGATGATCACCATCGAAGAGGCCCACCGTTTTTTGGATCCTCGGGCCGCTCGGCAGACCACATTTGGCATCATTGCCCGCGAGATGCGCAAGTATTTTGTCACGCTTTTGGTGGTGGATCAGCGGCCCTCTAGCATTGACAGTGAGGTGATGTCGCAGTTGGGCACCCGGATCACGGCTCTGCTCAACGATGACAAAGATATCGAGGCGGTATTTACGGGGGTTTCTGGCAGTCAGGGTCTCAAAAGTGTGCTGGCCAAGCTGGACTCCAAGCAGCAAGCCCTAGTCTTAGGCCATGCGGTGCCCATGCCCGTAGTAGTACAGACCCGCCCCTACGATGAAACGTTTTATGCCGAAATTGGGGATCCCGACTGGAGCCAAAAGCCGGATCCGGAGGTGTGGGTGGCGGCGGAGCAAGCCCGGCTGGAGTTAGGGCTATAACCTGACCAGCCTGATCTTGTCTTACCAATCCCAGCCCAGCCCCAAGGTTCGCAAATGCTGTCGGGCCGCCTGTTTGTGGCCATCACTGATCTGCCCCGGCAACGGATCCCCCGGTTGAGTGGCCAGCCAGCCCGCGATCCCACCGGCGGCGGCCCCGATACTCCATTCCCCGTGGTGAACCCGGGTGGCGGCATTGACAATATGGGTGACGGCAATTCCTTTGTTGCCGATCAGTAAATTATCAATCTCTTGGGGGATCAAAGCCTCCATCGGGATCAGAATGGGTCGAACAGCATATTCATTAATGGGAGCCGAGCTGGCCGAAAAGGATGGCTCCCAATTGCGATAGCGGCAACCGTGCATATCGATGGCATAGTGGGTGATGGCAACCGCGGTAGCAGAAAAATTGCGGGCTTCCCATGGCCCCACCCGAATGTCCTGCTCCCGCATCATCAACGCAGGCTCCCCATAAGCGGCTCGCCCCAGGATCCGTCGCCCCTCACGGATGTAGGGGTACATACTCAGGCCCGACAGGGTACCCATCGGTGATGCTGGCCCATCCAGCAATGCCAACGGAAACCCAGGCTGCGATTGGGTCTCCATCAGCCATTCCGCAAACAGCAGGGCATGATTTTCGCCATCTTTGAGGGCACTGAAGTGCAGTCCCCCCTGCCAGTTGTGGTGCTGGCCGCTGGCTCGGATCTGATCAGCACTCATCAATAGAGCCGGGTTCATCATCCCCCAGTCATTGCCGCGATTCCAATTGATCAGGGTCATATCCCCTGGGGCAGGTGTGCCATAAAAGGGATCGCTGCCGCTGAGACTGATGGCCCGCCGGTAATTAAATACACTCTGACCCGCAAACATGGGAAAGCCCTCCAGGTCATATTCCCGCCGGTGTTCTGCCCGCGTTAGCCCGGTTTGGAGCTGGGCAATCCGAGCACGGGAGGATCCCTGGTCATCATGGATCCCCAGCACAAACGGATAGGTAAAAGCCTGGGTGCATTCTGGGTTATCCTGCTCGGCGGGGTTGATCTCGCCTGTGGTGGCTGCACTTTCAGTCCCGACTCGATAGGGGATCCCGGCCCACGCCACCAGCTCGCCCGTATCTGTGGCATCGATCACCAGCAACGACTGTCCTGCTGGGGCCTGGATCCGCAGCGGCATCTTGTCAAACACCTGATCGGCAGACCAGCCATACCAGCGGCCAAATTCGCGGGACAGGTGGCCCGAAGGCTGGTAATTGGGATCCCGTGGGATCCGTCGCACCCCATAGATAGCTGTGATTTCTCGACCTGTAGGGTCAAACTCTGCCCCCTTAAAAGCCACTGACGTCTGCCAGCGACTCTGGGGTGCCTCCGGCAGGGCTTGCTCCAGCCAAAGCTGAGCCACCTGCGCCCCGGTGCTGGGCAAAAAGCACAGATCCCCCACCCAACAGCGGTTGCTATCTGCCACCCGAATCGGATCCCGGCCTGTCCATTCGGGTAGCTCTTGCCGTTGGGCTTGGAGCAGGGTTTTGAAGGCCACCCAATTGGGAGCAAAATTATTTCGGCGGCGCATCGGCAGCGATTCATCGATGGCAGACACCCCCTGGGAGCTAATTTGTCCCCCCAGCCACGGTGTCAGCTCAATCAGGCAGGTGGTGGCCCCTGAGCGCATCGCCTGGTGAGCGGCGGCAATCCCCCCCAAGGATCCCCCCACAATCGCCACCTCACACTCCCAAACCTCTGCCATTTCTGGGATCGGATCCAGCAGGGGCCGACCTTGGGCTGTCCACAGGGGACGGGCGATCTGCTCAGGCTGGGTGATGGGTAGGTCTGAAGAACGGGATCCGGATCCCATCAGGGCCACCACCCCACCCGCCACAAACGCGGCCCCAAATATCACCACGGGCACCATCCACCGCAGCCGAGCCATTGTTGACGCCTCAATACTCAACACACCTCTATGAGGGTAGGCGATCTTCTCCTCTGGTGGGGATCCACCCATACCAAAATCATGGCCAAACGGATTGATCCCAGAATCCCTTCATGGCTATTTAATGACGCTATCCCAGAAAGACTCAAGCGGCACAGTCATCAGGATCCGGCTGTGTCATGATCTAGCTCAAATCATTTAGAACTGTTCCGTTAAGGCTATTCCATTCAAGCTATTCCATTAAAATCATTTGGGCTTGCCATGCTAGATCAAGAACCCCATTCATCAGTGGATACCTATCTCAAGCAGCAGTCGGGACGCTTTAGCTTTTTGGTGGATCCTGAGTCCTATTTGCTAGCGGCCAGTGTTGCCAGTGGCGTCTTTGCGCTGCCGTTTTTGATTCTCAATGTCATGGCCCTCCAGTGCCTGCTCGAAAATTGTCCCGGCCTCCGCAATGGCAGCAACACCCCGGCAGGATGGATCCTGTTTGAAGCGATCACCTTGTCATTTGTGTTGATCTCGTGGGCAACAGGATCCGCTTATTGGCGGGCCAGACAACAAAAAAGCTAACAAAAAAGCCCCTAGACCGGATCCGGATGTTTCAAATCCCGCAACTCAGCACCCACAGCCTGAGGGGTCGGTTACGGTCTGGATATCTTGATTTGGAGATCATCCCATGCCTGCCTATTCTTCCCCTTTTGCCCGATCCCGGTTGTGGGCCTCGTGGATCCCTGCATTGATGGGGGCAATGTTGGCCCTTGGTATCCCGGCGGCTCACCCCTCACTTCTCCCTCGTCAGCCGGAATCAGACTCTCGAATTGATGTCACAGAGAACTCTCAGGCATGGGCCGATCATCAGGCTTACGCTCAGGTGATCCAGCAGGTTCAGACCATGACTTCGGATCCCAGTGCTCTTAATTTGGCCGCCCGCTGGGGTCTGACGATCGTGGACTTGACCTGGGAAGACACGGGGCGCAACAAGGGATCCGCTATTGGCCCCAATATCAGCGACATGACCA
Source organism: uncultured bacterium (assembly GCA_964578595.1). Classification (GTDB taxonomy): domain Bacteria; phylum Cyanobacteriota; class Cyanobacteriia; order Thermostichales; family Thermostichaceae; genus JAAUUM01. Next base: position 39,976 of record CAZODP010000009.1, on the reverse strand, counting down.
TCCAAGTCCATCGACAGCATCCCCACTATCCTGGACAGCGGATGTTTGATCTGATGCCGGTGATCCGTCACCCCAACTTTGCCGATATCACCAGCGATATCCCCTTGGATCGCTTTTTTGTGCCGGTGGGCAATCAGTCGGGGGATCCGCTGGAATCTGTCAATTTGCGGCAGGTGCTGGGCAATTTGCGGGATTATTTGACTCAGCCAGAGAGCTGGGCAGGACGGGAGGGATCCCTGTTGGCGGATCGGGATAGCCATGTTTTGGTCAGTGCTCAGGCGGCCTTTTTGCCCATTGCTCCGGGGGGTGAGGCCACCTTTAATCCGGTGTTGTTTAATTACCAGTCCCGTCCTGGGGATCCGGCGGTTTTGACAATTTTGGCCACTCGTCAGGGCACCAGTGTGACCATCATCGACAATCAGCGGGATGCGGTGCAATCGGGGTGGGCCAATGGGCAGCGGCTTTTCTTTAATAACAATGGCGAACGGGCCAGTCTGACAGGCACACGGCTGAGGGATTTTCAGGCGGAGCAAGCGCAAGCCACCCCCGATCCAGGCCAGGATCCGGCTTTTGAAGTCGAGTCCGATAGTCTGAATGTGGTGCTGCTGATTCAGGTGCCCCTCAAGCAACGACAAGCCCCAGCCCCCATGTCTGCTGAGTTGAGCGCGGCTCCGCAATCCTCGATGCTGATGGAAAGTGATATGGCAAGCCGAGCTGGGGTGGAAGCGGCTGTGATTGGACATGGAGAAATCGAGGGGCCATTCACTGAGATCGATGGGCTAGAGATCGAACGGGATCCCCGCTTTCCGATTCGGGTGACGGTGCAGTTTTACAAGGCCACCACCACCGGACAGCCCACAGCAGCAGACATTGAGCAGATCCACACCGAGATCAGCCGGGTCTACGAGGCTGGGGACGCTGTGGGCAGTTTGGTCACCCAAGGGCTAACTCAGCGACCGACAGAGCACACTGGCCCCCGCTGGATCCCGTGGCCTTGGCCCCGCCGATGAGAAAAGCGAGTGTGAAAAAAAAGGGTGAGGAAGGCAATGATCTGGCTGATCGGGGGCACCAGTGACAGTCGCGGTATTGCCCAACGTCTCAGCGCAGCCGGGATCCCGTGGGTGGTGACGGTGACTCGTCCTTCCGCCACCCAGCTCTATGCTCACCTGAGTGGGTCTGTGGTGGTGGGATCCCTGACAGCAGCAACTGCGCCTTTGTTTTTGCAGCAATGGGGGATCCGGGGGATTGTCGATGCCTCTCATCCCTTTGCGATCCAGGTTTCTCAACTGGCGATGACTCAGGCCAAAACAGTTGGGATCCCTTATCTGCGCTTTGAACGGCCTGATCAAGTCGATTGGCAATCCCCCTGGGTAGAAAGGATCCAGACAGTGGAAGATATTTTTCAGCCCCGCTATCTCGGGCAAAAGCGAGTCTTTTCGACCCTGGGCATAAAGATATTGCCTAACTTTGTGCCGTGGCTTAGATCCTCTCAAGTTTGGGCACGGATCCTGCCTCAATCCCTACCTGAGGCTCTATCGATTGGATTTCCACTCGAACAACTTATTTTAGAAAAATTACCTGTGGATCCGATCATAGAATGTCAACTCTGGCAGGCCCTCAAGCTAGATTATGTGATCACAAAAGCCTCTGGAAGTGCTGGAGGGATCCTGCTCAAACAGCAGCTTGCTCAAGAGTTAGGGATCCGATTATTAGTGGTAGCGCGACCTCAGCTAGACTACCCAAAGCTCACTCAAGAGTGGGATCCAGTGGTGAAAGATTGCCAACAATGGCTAGGATAGTGGTTCTTTTCTGCCATTTTTCTGCCCCTTCAAGTCTTGTCCAGGGCAAATAACCCCAACGGCATCAGGTCAAAAACATCTTTGGCCAAAAGGGATCCCTGGCTGATGAGGGTATCTTGGGTGAAGAGATTACGCCAATGCTGTTGCATTTTTTGCGGCAAAACCAGCTCAGTATCACCCCAGATTTCACCCCCAATTGGATCCACTCCCGCCTCAACTAAGCCAGTTACCAACCGAGGAACTGCAACTAAAATTGCTTGATTTTCAATCTCCCGCACAAAAGCCACAATGTGCTGACGATAGGATCCTTTGACTTCAATGGGAAGATAGTTTCCAGAACGAAAAATCTCTGGATAAGTGCGACGAATTTGTAGTCCTAAGTAGATCACAAATTGTTTGATCCGACCATCCTGGCGAGTGGCTAGCAATTGTTGAATCAACTGTTTTGGATCCCGGTCTAATCCAGATTTGAGAGCTTGCAGACACACCTGCCGTTGCTGGTAGTCCACTGGACGACGATTATCAGGATCCACCATGCTCAGCTCCCAAAATTCGGATCCTTGGTAGATGTCAGGGATCCCTGGAGACGTTAACTTGAGTAGGGTCTGAGAGAGAGAATTAAAGATCCCCAAGTGCTGAATTTGCCTTTGGAAAGGCACAAAAGAAGGCAAGAAGTCATTTTCGTCAGATGGCAATAGGATCTGCTCAACAAATTGAGTTGCCGCCTCCTCATAATCAGTATCATTCTTCAGCCAAGCCGTATGGACTTTGGCCTCTCTTACGGCCTTAATTAGGTAATCCTTAACCCGCTGGATAAACTGAAGATAATCACGATGATAGTAGGCTGGCTCCTCTCCACTGAAAAAAGGCATGGATCCGATCAAAGTTTGATAAAGAAGATACTCATCATTGCGATCTGGATATTCAGAGCGACGCACTTTTTTCTTAAACTTTAGATTGGCTTGATGCCATTCTTCGAGGCAATCTTTCCAATCCTCTGGGATCTCTGACAAGATATTAATTCGTGCCCGCGCATCCTCTCCCCTTTTGGTGTCGTGTGTTGCAAGGGTGTTGAGGGTATGCGGCCAATGTTGACAACGGTAGTGATTGAAGCGATGAAAGTCCTCGACAGAGGTACCAAACCGCCCCGGATCCCCACCCACCTCATTGAGAGAAATCAATCTATTGTAGACATAAAAAGCTGTATCCTCTACTCCTTTCGCCATCAAAGGACCTGAGAGCTGTTGAGTTCGCTTAGCAAAATCAATCCATTCATGTCGCTCCTCTTCATTGAGAGACTCATCGTAGTCGAGTAATAGCACTTTTTCGATAAATCGTAATTCGTTATTCAGATCAGGGACGTCCTCGATTGACTCTGCAATAGCTGTTTGAACATAGCTCATCTCTTGTTCACTCAGGGTCTCGTCAGTAAAGTAAATCCGATAGACCGGAAAGCGAACCAGCACCTCAATCAAGGCCTTGCGAAGACTATACAATGTAAAGTCATTGGCATAACGATGGTGACTGGCCAACTGCTTAAGATAATAGGATAGATTATCAACATCTCCAGCTAAGTTCCGATCCAGGATCACTCGTTTTTTGGCTTCAGCCACCTCTTCAAAGTCTTCTTTGTGTCGCGAGAAACCTGTATAAATTGATGTAAACTCTTCTTCGTTGCGAGAGTCACAAAACAGTCCTGTGGCCTTAATCAAAAATTCATACCCTGTGGATCCTTGAATTGGCCAACTGTCCTGTAAAGGCTCATCTGCCTCTAATATCTTTTCTACAACAATGTAGGCAGTCTTGGCCTTATCCCTCAACCTTTTTAGATATTCACCCGGATCATAAAGACCATCAATGTGATCAACTCGTAAACCCTGAAAGATATCTCGATTTACAAAATCAGCAATCAATTCGTGAGTCCGCTTAAAGACTTCTTTGTCTTCAATCCGCAGCGAAATTAGCTCATTGATAGTAAAGAATCGTCTGTAGTTAATCTCCTCTGCTCCAACTTTCCAAAAGGCCAAGTTGAAATACTGCTCTGTCAACAGTCGATCCAACAGATCAAAGCTACTGGCTTCCTCAGGGATCCCGTTAAATTGAGCAATGGTCTCATCCACAAAATGATGAATATCTGAGCTGTGGCTGTACAGTTCCCACAACAATTCCTTGACGAAAGCAATCTGATCAGTTCTTTCCAAGAGATCAGCTTTGGTGGGAATCGATCGGAGCGTATACAAAGCCGCCAGAAACTTAATGTAGTCAGGATCCCCTTTCTTGAGCTTTTGTTTAAATTTTTTGAGATTGTGGGTAAAAACAGAGTAGTAGGTATTGATATTGAGAGGCAGTTTCAAGCTATAGTAGCTAATACTTAAACCAGATTCATCATAGCAGAGTTTGATTTGTCCTTGCTCTAAACAAACGTTATAGAAATTTCCCAAAAAAGGAGCTAGGATCCTTCCTTGGATATTGAGATAGGAGTGATTCCAGTTAACATCAAAAGATTCATAAAAATCAGAATCTGGGCCACTTTCTAAAACATCCATCAACATTTTATTCTGACCATCATAGGCCATGTGATTAGGCACGATGTCTTGGATCCAGCCCATTTTTTGCTTCTTTAGAGCTTCAATGAGAGCAAGGAGATCTTCTTCTCCACCCAATTCATGATTGATGCTGCACGGATCCACCACATCGTAGCCGTGACTACTGCCTGAGCGGGCCTGAAAAATTGGCGAGGCGTAGATGTCTGAGATACCTAATTCAGCCAGATAAGAAACAATTTGTTGGGCTGCACTCAATGGGAAGCTGGCGTTGAATTGGATCCGATAGGTGGAGGATGGAATGTACATAAAGATCTGATTAGAGGAACAGGCAAGCAACCTTCCCCCCACTCTACAGTGTTTTCTCGCCGGCCTCCCGCTGCAGCTCTCCCAAAGCAGGACCAACTCCAAAAGACTCGACGACTAGCTTTATCAGGATCCATTGGGATATGATAGTTAGCCTAAACAAAATATGGCGGGCGTAGCCAAGTGGTTAAGGCAGAGGATTGTGGTTCCTCCACTCGTGGGTTCGAGTCCCATCGTCCGCCCTCAACAAAATCAACCCAAATCCTCTCCCTGTGCGGGCTTCAACAGCCAATCCACCCTTTTGGATCCCGATACATGGCACCACACATAGACGTATCACCCCAAAAATCTAGCCAACATAGTAGCCAACGCCTAGATCCACCCCCAGCCAACATCATCCCCATTGACAAGCGAGCGGGGGATCTGGCTTATAGGATCTCTGTCGCTTATGGGATCTCTGTCCAAGTGGCCAATGAATCCTTGGACTGGAACAGCTACATTCGCGTTAAGCCCAAGTAATCAGATGCGGCAAAGTCTGGAGATGCACCAAAAAGCCTATGGTCACTGGCACACAGAATCTCATCAGCGGCGAATGTTTGACCTGATCCTGAGCAATCCCCATCGCCCCGTAGCTCCTTGAGTAAGCTGAGAACGTAATCCTTGAGAGCTACCGCCATGACACCAGAACAAGAAAACCAGCTTTTTGAGCGCATTGACAAGCTGGCAGAGACTACCGAGATATTGACAATTGACCTCAAGGAACAAGCTAAAAAGTGGGATGAGCGGTTCTTTCAACTCAGCCGTGACAGCATCAACTTTGCCCGAACCGTGATCATCACCGCTGCTGTGGTGGCTGTGATCACCCCTTTCCTCCGGGAGGGACTGGAACTTGTCGCAAGCTACTTCAGTAAATAGGGATACCTGAGCTGTAACCCTTACCTTAGTAGGTCGTCCTTTACAGAATGTGTGCTCTCGATAATCGTATCTTGGCTTCCTGTACACTTGCATGTGAACTGCTCATTGGCCAGCAGCTCATTGATCACTAATTATTAATCACTAATTCAATTTTGTAGAACCAGCTTCTAATCCAGTTTTTCCCCGCTGACCACAAACACAGGATCCAAAGCGACAAAACTTTGACCTCGTCCCCGCTGCTCCAGACGATTGACAGCGGATTGAATCACCTCCACCTGTCGTGCCCGTACCTCCGCCATGCCTGACGACAGCGCATATAGCCCTTCAAGGGAATTGGAGATCCCCACCAACCGGCCTCCGGTTTTGAGGTAGCTCCAGCATTGAATCAAGCTCTCTTGCAGGGGTTGACCTCCCTCCAGACAGATCCGATCCGGCAGTGGATCCAATCCCCCTAAGCACTCGGGGGCCATGCCCTGAATCACAGTTGCATTCGGTACCCCAAATTTCCGACAATTGCGTTCGATCAGCTCCACCACCTCTTCATCTCGCTCCACCGCAATCACTTGCCCTTGATCAGCGAGTAATCCTGCCTCCACTGTGATGGTGCCGGTGCCTGCGCCGATATCCCAGAGACAGCTATCACTCTCAAGTTGCAATTGACACAGGATTAATACCCGCAACTCCTTAGGACTGAGGGGGATCCCAGGAATGCGATCGAAAGCCCGATCTGGGATCCCTGGGGTTTGATAAGGCCAGCCATAGGAGGTCATTAGCGCAGAACAGGCGGTGATTTTTAGAAAAGGGGACTTTTGGCTTACGGGAACTTCTAGCATACGGTGACTTTTAGCCAAGTGGAGAAGGCGTAGCATAGGGGAGCAGGCTGGATCCGAGATCAGATATGGCACAAGCGCAAACATGGGTGGGACTGAGCAATGAACAACTGACCGAGCAGATGGGTGCCTACTATGCAGAATTGGTGTCTCAAACTGCCCATCCAGAGCGAATTCAGGTGATCGTTCGTAACCAAACCAAGGCCCAGACCCTGATTCATAAGATACAAACCCAGTTGGGGCAAGGGGTGGGATCCCTGCGGGTGGAGACCTTTGTGGGCTTCGTGGCCCGACAGCTAGGCCGCTTTTGGTCGCAGGTGCGGCAGGCTTATCCCCAAGTGCCCCCAGTCTTGGATCCGCAGATACTGCCCAAAGATCTGACCCAGTTTTTGTTGTCCCGCGCCTGCCAAACCTGTCCCCGCCATGTCACTGTCTTTGAAAAAAGTGGTCTGCCTGAATTCAAAATCTGGGATCAACTCAGCAGTGTTGCCTACATTGCCGGAGCCTCAGGGCTGGACTCGGCCCAGATCGGCTCCCGACTAGCCCAGGCTTGGCCCGATCAGGCTGATGAAACGAAGTTGGCCTACCTGGAGGCGGTGGGATGCTGTGTGGAGCAACTCCGGCAGGCGGCCCTCAACTGCGGATCCCTCGATTACGGCACCCAGATCGCCCTGTTTGAGCAGGTGATTTTACCGCTACCCGAGTTTTGGCAGAGCTTGGATCATCTGCTGGTGGATCAGGCTGAAGACAGCAGCGGTGTGGGGCTACGGTTTTATCGGATGGCGGTCGACAAGCTCCAGAGTGTTCGGTTTGCTGTCACCTTGGGGGCAGGGGCGGCCCTGACCGCAATCCCCGACCAGGTGGAAGCGTTTTTGCTGACCGAAACCTCTCTGACTTACCTAGACGGATCCTCGCCGTTGATCGGGTTTGGGTTGCGGCTCTATCAGACCCTAAACGAAACCCCCAGCCCTCTACTCCAGTCCTGGGGGCAGATTTATCCCCAAAAGCCGATAGCGCCGCCAGAGCTGAGCTGGATCGAGGCAGAAACCCTATTCGAAGCTGCCGAAGCCACCGTCGATCGGATCCAAAGTCTCCTGGCCTCAGGCACGGATGCCGGCGAGATCGCGATTGTGGCCCCCCGACTCGAACCCCCCCTATTGCAGTTGGCCAGCTCCCATTTTCAGGATGTGCCGGTGGTGGTGATCACCCCCCTGCCTGCGCTGGTTAAGTATCCTCTGATTCGAGCCTTGCTGACACTTTTGGAATGGATCTATCGTACCCGGATCCCCAGCTTGAGCCAATTAGAGGAGATGGTGGGCCGCCTGCTCCCCTTGGATCCGATTCGGGCCCAGCTTTTGGGGCGGGATATCTATCAGGTGGATAGCTTTGAGTTGAGATCGGCCTCAGCTGTGAGTGAACCCGAGCGGGTGGGCTTTGCGGCCCTAGAGCGGTATCAAGCACTGCTGGACTGGATCCGCTGCCAGGATCCGACCCAACCTCCGGCTCAGCTCTTGAGCCACTTTGCTCAGCAGCCCCTCAGCCTGCCGCTCCATCAACCCCCATGCCAACGGTTGCTCCGGGATCTGATCGACACTGCCCAGCGGTTTGAGGGTGCCTTGCCCCATCTGCCCCCCCAAACTTTTATCGCCATGCTTCAGTCGGGACAAACCCCCACACGAGGATCCCTGACTCCGGATACCCCCGTCGCTCTGGTGATGGCCACTCCCATCGACTATCTCAATCAAGGGCTGAGGGCCGCTCATCAGATTTGGTTTGATGTCTCCAGTGGAGCTTGGTCGCGCTCCCTATGGCGAGGTCTCTACAATGCCCCTGTTTTGACCCCCGCTTGGGATGGATCCATTTGGGATGAAAGCCACGATCGCAAAGTCCGACGACAGCGACTGGCCAAAACGGTACTGAGTCTCTGTAGCCGTGCCCACCAAGGCATCACCGCAGTCCGCTCCAGCTATGATCTGCGGGGCCGCGACCAGTTGGGAGAACTGGATCGGATCCTGCAACGGGTGTTGAAACAGATCCAGCTTGAGGACAGCTCAGCCCCTTGGCCCCAACCTTCCCCCAAGGCAACCCCGTCAGTATCAAAGCGGCCTTAAAACTTTCAGGCTCAAAAAATCTCAGTATTAAGCAATTTATAGAGCTTATCCAAGCCTTTTTTGACCTGCCGCGAGACGGTTACAGCGCTGATCCCCAACCGTTCAGCCGTCTCCTTTTGGGTCAGATCATACAAAAACACAAACTCTAAAATCGTTCGGGTGCGGTTCTCCAGTTGACTGAGGGCCTGCTGAAGTCGATGGCGATCCTCCTGCACCAACTGAAAATTGCGATAGCGGGCATCCGGCACCACATCTCCTAGGGCGGCTCCCTCTCCATCCGCCTGCTGAGTGGGGGCATCCAAACTCAACAAAAATGTATTTTGACGCACCACCTGCATCTCGCGCCAATCCTCATCACTGATCTCCAGATGTTGACGCACCTCATCTTCGGTGGGGGATCGCCCCAATTCCTGCCGCAAGACTGGGATCGTGCGCTTCACCAGTCGGTGCAGAGCCACCAGCCGCCGAGGTAGCCGCATGGTGGGGCTTTTGTCCCGCAGATAATGCTGAATCTCACCGCGAATGTAGGGCATCGCAAACGAGCTAAAGGCCAACCCCCGTGTGATATCAAACCGCTCGATCGCCTGGATCAGCCCCAAGCTACCAATTTGCATCAGATCATCAAAACTTTCTTGGCACTGATGTCGCCAGTGGTGAGCTTCTTTACGCACCAAGCCGAGATTCATCTCCACCAGCCGATTGCGGAGCCTCGGATCCCGATGCTGCTGATACTGCCGTAGCAATTCTGCTGTTTGGGTCTTAATATCTACGTCCGGTTTCATGGTACTCACCTGTTGGCGCAGATCCAAAGACCGAGGAGGAGCTATCTGAGTCATTATGTCCAGTAAACAAGAAAAGGTTTAAATACGACAGTCCGCCCAGCGTTCAATCAGCCTAATCTTGGTTCAGCCAAAGGATCTCGATCCAGATCTCTGATTCCGACTCAGTGGGGAACCTTGCCACCTCTAGGCAAGCATGATCAGTAGCCTGAGTCTAGGGTTGCCCCCAGGTCTCATTGATAACGCCTAGACAGATTTTCTCGTATTGTTCTTAACACAAGATTAAGACCAACCTGGATCCCTTCCCTACCTGTGAATTGCTGGGGTGCAGATAGTAACAGACAAAGGTGGGATCCTTTTAGCCTGTGTGCTCAACCAGTGTGCAATCGGTCTAGGGTTGAGGCATGACTTCCCGCCATTCCAACCCATCGGTGCGGGGATCCGCCTTGAGCAACTCCAGCTCCACCCATTCGCCCGGTTGAATCTGGCGCTCGAAGCGCACCGGGCAGCGAAAAGCAATCTCATCCAGCATCACCAGGGCCAGGTTTTCGTGCTCCCGCAACCAGCCCAACACCAGGGTTCGCCACACCTGTTGGGTTTGTTGTCTCAAAAACTCCAGCGTCCAGTAGCGTTTGCGCTTGCGTTCCATCTGGACAGCTTCATACGTGATCGGATCCAGTCCCATGATCACTTGTCGCAGATCATCGAGGGTATAGGGCAAAGGATCCCCGGCCCAATGGGCCTTGAGCTGGCGGTGGGCCACCAAATCGGCGTAGCGACGGATGGGAGAGGTCACCTGACTGTAGGCATCCAGGGCTAAACCGGCGTGACCAGCGGGGGTGGTGGTCATCTCCGCCCTGGGCATACAGCGAATCAGGGCAAAATCGTGCACAGGGCCGGGGGGCAGTTGAGCCAGCAGCTCTGGGGGGGGCAGCTCCGGATCCGGCTGAAAGCGATACAAAAACGGGATCCCTTGATCGCGGGCATAGCTGGCAACGGCTTCTCCGGTCAACACCATCATCTCCGCCACCATCTGTCGGGCTGGGGTGTCCTCAATCACCCTCAGATGGGGCACATCATCAGTGACTTTGATATCCTGCTCGGGCAGATTGATCGAGATGGCTCCCCGTCCCAGCCGCCACTGATAGCGAAGCTGAGCCGCCGCTGCCAGGGCATTGATCTCACGCTCGGCTCCCAATTGCAACATCTCATCGGCATCTTCGTAGGTAAGGCGATAGGTAACTTTGATCAAACTGGGCTGGATCCGGGTGTCAGCAATGGATCCATCAGGGTTTAAAGTAATACCAAAACTGAGGGCGCAGCGCACCTGCCCCTGCACCAAGCTCATCGGCCCGGTGGTCAGATCGCGGGGAAACATCGGGATCACCTGCTCCGGCAGATAGACGCTGGTGCCCCGTTTACGGGCCTGCGTTTCGAGGGGGTGATCCGCCGGGATCCAGCGGCTGGGATCGGCAATGTGGATCCAAATCCGTTCGCCCCCCTGCGGCAGCCATTCCACACTGAGGGCATCGTCGATATCGCGGGTGCTGGCGTCATCGATGGTGTAGGTGTGCAGGTGCGTCAGATCAGTCCGTTCCATCCGATCCGCTGGGGGATGGCCCATCAGCTCCACGGCAGCCGCCTCCAAATCGGGGCTAAACCGAGTCGGGATCCCCGATTGGCGTAGATCAATGTTTTCGTGCTGACTCCACAGCCCCAGATCCACCAGCATCGTGATCGCCGCCTCCGGGGTGCCCGCCCGACCCACCAGCTGCAACAGTTGGATCCCCAGCTCCCGATCGGAGGCCTGATCCCCATGCAACGCCAGCCGCTCCAGGGCTTCCAGGCGGATCCGCTCTGCTGTGGTCCACTCCACTGGGCTGTGCTCCTGTAGAGCCTCTCTCAGTCGGGATTCAAAGTGGGCCTGTTCCTGCTGCCGCTGCTGGGCTATCGCCCGCTGATGCAACAGATCCTGCACTTGCGAGGCCGGACGCGGTTCGTACAGATCCCCTTTTTGCTTGAAATAGAGGGTATCTTCACTGAGCAGGCGATAGGCAGCAAACAGAGCAGCAGGCTGATCCTGCGAAAACAAAATCTGGGCAATGTCGGTCACCCCCACCGGCTGTCGCTCCTCCACCAGCAATTCCCAGGCCACCGCCAACCCCTCTGGATCCAGCAATGGCTCCACCGCCCGCAAAAAAACCGGGATCCCATCCGCACTGGTGGGGGATCCTTCCCGCTTGAGGCTGTAGGTGATCTGACGGGGATGAATGCTGTAGGTCTGACCCGATGCTGCCGCCAAAACAAGATTTTTTTTGCCCTCGGTGCCCTGCACCACCGCCAGAAGTTTGTCATTGTTGTGACGAAACTCCACCAGCGTTCCGATCTCCACGCCCGCTCCTTTAGGATCCTGACTAAAAAGCTCTCAACCGTCTCGGATCAGCCCCAGATTCAGGCCAAACCGCTTCCCATCCTAGCCTCTGCTAACGCCCCATCAGCTTGACAAACAGGATCCCCACCAAATAAAGAAACGTCACCGCCCCCGCCAACAGACTTTGGGTTAAAGGATCCGTCGAAGGGGTCAAGATCGCCCCGGCTACTACAGATCCCAGCACCACATACCGCCAAGCCTGAAACATCTGGCCCGAACTGAATACCCCCAGAGCACCCAACATCGCCTGCAAAATCGGCACCTGAAAGGCCAATCCCGTACTAAATAGCAGCAACAAAATAAACTCAAAATACTTGTCAATCGACCAGGCCTGATCCACCACCCCTTCTCCAAAACTGATGAAGAAGTTGAGGGCCGCCGGGATCATCAGATAGTAAGCAAACACCAAGCCCCCGGCAAACAAAACCCCGGATCCCAGCACCACCGGCGCAAAGAACCGAGACTCTTGGACACTCAATCCTGGTGTCACAAAGCGGGCAATCTGGTAGATCAAGAAGGGCATCGCCAGCAAAAGACCTGAGTAGGCGGCCACCTTCATGGACACAAAGAAATACTCCCCTGGGGAGAGCTGCAAAAACGTCACTGGCCCCGCCGGGATCTCCAATATCTCCACAATTGGGTTGACCACCGTAAAGCAAGCCGCAATACAAATCACCACCGCAATCACAGAGGCAAACAGCCGCCCCCGCAGCTCATCGAGGTGATCCATCAGAGACATTTCCACCTCATTCGGAAAGTCAGGATCCTTGTCTGGGGGGGCAGCTTGGGAGCTGGGTTTAGAGGCGACAGTCATAGTAGATCAGAGGGACTAAAGGGCTATTAGGGAGTGAACCAACTCAGGATCCAGAACCTAGATCCCCACCCATAATAGCAACGGTCCCCAATACCCTCAGTCCACCCCTGACCAAAAACCCCAGGATCCAGGGATCCTAGGGCGAATGGGTGGGCGAATGGGTCGCGTTAGGTGAGGGAGGCTCAGCCCATCGCTTCCAAATAATCCCGCACTCGATTACGACGTTTGGGCTGACGTAGCTTTTGCAGAGCTTTGGCCTCAATTTGCCGCACCCGCTCCCGCGATAGATCCAGGGCACGCCCGATCTCAGCCAGGGAATAGGTGCGCCCATCTCCTAAGCCAAAGCGCATCCGGATCACATCCCGCTCCCGCGAGGTCAAGTCTGCCAGCAGGTGTTGTAGATCTCGATGCAAAGCCTCCCGCATCATGGTCTCTTCCGGGGAGATATCGTCGGTTTCGAGCAAGTCACCTAACTCGGTGTCCTTGTCTTTGCCCACCTTGGTCTCCAGTGAGACCGATCGGGGCACCCGCACCAACAGTTCTCGCACCTGGGGAGGGGTCATCTCCAGCTCAGCCGCGATGTCCTCAATCGTGGGGGTACGCCCCTTCTCTTGGGAGATCTTGCGCTGGGCTTTTTTGATTTTGTTCAGTTTTTCGGTGATGTGAACCGGTAGCCGAATCGTTCGGCTCTGGGTGGCAATGGCACGGGTGATTCCCTGCCGGATCCACCAGTAAGCATACGTACTAAAGCGGTAGCCCTTCTTGGGATCAAACTTCTCCACAGCCCGCTCTAGGCCAAGGGTACCCTCTTGAATCAGATCCAGCAGCTCCAGACCCCGATTTTGGTACTTTTTAGCCACCGAAACCACTAGACGCAAATTGGCCTTGATCATGTGATCCTTGGCCCGATCACCCGTGCGCTGCAACTGCTGCACCTTTTCGGGGGTGAAGTCAACCCACTCTGGCTCTTGCTTGGCCCGCTCAGCCCACTCATCCAAAGTCGGATCCCGGCCCAAATCTTGGCGCAGCCCAAAGCGAACTTCTAACAGCTTCATGTAGTCCTGCACCTTTTGGGCCAGTGACACCTCTTCATCGCGGCCCAACAAGGGCACACGACCAATTTCTTGCAAATATAGCCGCACCAAATCGGTGGAACGGCGGCTCGGTTCCTCCTCGACATACTCACTTTCGCCGAAGTCAACAGCAACCCCAGTGGGATCCTGCTCTTCGATGGTTACCATTTCGTTAGGGTCGATGGGATAAGTAGGCATGTATGGCGTTGTGGTCTAGGGTGGACGCTAAAGGGCACACAGGGCACCCCTGGGGCTTCACATCATCGCTGCAATCATCCAAAACATTGGATAAGCACAGGTTTTAGGCTAGGATCCTGCAGTCAAAGGTTAAGTTCGGCTTAAACATCTCTTGCTGGGTTCGCTCTTTTGGCTTGACGTTGCTTCACAGGTTCTGTCTTTTCGGGGCTAGTGCTCCACAATCGCAGTTTTGGTTTTACTTTAATGAACCTCTAATGGACTAGGGTTCTTCAGATAAATCCCATTGGGGCAGGCGACGAGTAGCCTCTAAGCCTAATCAGCGATGATGGCAAGCATCCTGATGCAGCAAATCGTATCAAGGGTTGAAGCAGACCTGGGGAAAACCCAAGCAGGCTTCTCAACATTTACTCTTACTCTATTATTCCCAAGAACATCGAGAAGATGCCGAGGCAGAGCCGCATCGATGGTTACAACCTCGCGCCCATAGGGCGCCTTTGCTCGCATTCCATTTGTGGTCGCGTTTAAATCCAGCTATGTGGATTTCGAGGCAGTATTGAAACCGATTCAGAATAGAAACACAGCCCAGATGAGGTAGACATCGGGCTAGAGCAAGTAAGAAGTAAAGATTACATAACTTAATTATAGACCTGCAATTCTCCTTTTGCCTGTTGTCCTTGGCAGCGAGAGTGAGGGACAGCCGTCATCTCGTCTACGCTTTGATGCAAGTGGTGTGTCTCGAAGGATGAGGATGCAATTTTGACAGAGTTCATGGGCTGATTTCAAGAAGGACGCGATCTGTCACGCGATTGGTAGAGTTAAATGGGGCTGGCAATCAGGGTTGAACCCAGAGGCGGGATAGTCTACAATTTTCTCCAGGTGAGGAGTGGACATCAAGAGGGAGAGGTGCGGACGAAACACGGACAGTCCCATCTCTCCCTTTTGAGTGCTTTGAATGTGCTTTGAACCATCCAATCCTGATTCCATGAGACGTCTCAGTTAGCACTCATAACTAACACTTAGTTAATCCTCCCCATCTAATCTTGGCCCGGATCCCAAGCCTTCTTGCTGTTGCAGCATCTCTTCAACGCTGGGATCAGATGGCGGGGTTACAGAACTTGAAACCAGATCGCAGTCGTAGAGTGCTGTGGAGAAGCGATAGGTGCGGGGGGGGGATCCTGCCACGCGGATCTGGCTGATCTCAAAGTTGTAGTTCCGGTTGGGTGAGATCGATCCCACAGAGTAGGAAACTGTCTCCCAGCCATAGGCGGGATCCCCCACTTGGATAGCGCTGACAGGGATGGCTTGGCCGGTTTCTGCATCGGTGATGCGGATTTGAGCTTGGCTGAGATCGGACTGGCCGCCGACAGTGGGAACCGAAAATGACCAGCGATAGGTATTCAAAGGCAGTCGGGAAAAGCCCTCTAGCCGATAGAGATAGCCATCCCGTTCTGGAAACGAGATGAAGTCTGGACTGGGGACGCTGTCATCAAAGCTAAAGAGCCAGTTGGAGTTGGCTTGGGTCACCGATCCAGCGCGAGGATCATAGACCAGCCCATAGGATCCTTGGGCGTAAGGGGGAAATAGATTCCAGCGGCGATGTCCCACATCCACTCGGTTTTCAGGGCCAGGTTCGGCAAAGTAGATATCCACTTGGCGGGCCAGTAGTTGCCCCAAATCAGCTTGGCGATCTAGCTCCAGGATCGGCCCTATAGCCAGACTGCCCATGCGGGATCCCATCGCCCCAGCTTCGGTATAGCACCGCCAGGTGGAGGGGGGATTATGGCTGAGGGCATCGTTGGCCACTTGCATCAGGGCGGCCTGTTGTGCCCGCTCTAGCAAAACCGGATCCAGTGTCACCGGGGGGAGCAGATGCAGTCGCCGCAAAAAGTTGAGCCGCTCCACCATAAACTGAGCCGCTTGAGGACTCAATTGACCGGGATTGCAGGTGGCGACATCAGGCTGTTCTATATACAGTTGTCCTGAAAAAGTCCGGGTAGTCCGATCCAGTTGGCACAAAAGCTGAGCTGCCGGGACTTCTCCGGCTGGGGGCGGCACCAGACCAGTCACGGATCCCTGACTGCCCCCACAGCCCACCAAAAGCAGCAGACACAATAATCCTACCCAGAGTGGCCTCAGCACGGGTGGCCGATGTCCTTACGAAGATTGACTCAATTTCAGAGATTTTTAGATTGAGAGATTTTCAGAAAAAAGGCTAGGGCTAATTGCTAGTCGGGGTAGGAGTAGCCGCCGGTGGGCTGACCAAGCTGGGGTGGTGACCGTCTTCTCCACAGGCAGAGACCATCAGCACAGCAGAAGCTGCTAGCAAAGTTGCTGAAAGGGCTTGGGCAAAAAGTTTTGGGGGCATATCGAGATCCTTGGTTGGGTTACCAATGGTTGAAGCTGGTTCAGTTCTATCACTCTGGGCTTGTCTGCTTAAATCCCTAGCCTTAGAGACAGATCCCACAGGCTCAAGGGCTAGGGGTCAGATCCGGATCTTGACGCTCTGGGTGGTGATTAAGGGATTTCTGCGTGCTAAAAACTGCTGATTTGGGATAAAAATCTTAGCTGAAGAGCTGCGATTGATACTGACTGGGGATCCCTCTTGATTTGGGGGTCATCAGCTCTCATCATAGGATCCCATCCTATTTGTTGTCCCAGAACTCTTGTCTCGCATGACTGAACGCCAATCCCCTGCTACCCAATCCTCTGCCACCCAATC
>CAZODP010000009.1:9934-23358 GCA_964578595.1 uncultured bacterium | reverse complement strand
TGTCTCGCATGACTGAACGCCAATCCCCTGCTACCCAATCCTCTGCCACCCAATCGTCTACTACCGGGCCACAGCTTTGGATCCCAGCTCAAGAAAAATCCTGGCGGTGGTCAACGTTTTTGGAGCAATTGGGGCGATTTGGGGTGCAGTTGGGCTTGGAGCGGATGACAGGTCTGCTGGATCGGCTGGGACAGCCTCAGCAGGGGATCCCGGTGATCCATGTGGCGGGCACCAATGGCAAAGGATCCGTCTGTGCTCTGCTCAGTCAGATTCTCAGGGCCGCAGGCTATAGAGTAGGCCGCTACAGTTCGCCCCATCTGGTCAGTTGGCGGGAGCGGGTCTGGGTGGATGGAGACTGGATCCCGGAGTCAGAGTGGAGCCGACTTTTGTTTGAGCTGGCTCAGGTGCTTCAAGACTATCCCCCTGACCAGGAATGGCCCACACAGTTTGAGGTCACCACAGCGGCAGCTTGGCTGTATTTTTGCGCCCAACAGGTAGACCTGGTGGTGCTGGAGGTGGGGCTGGGGGGACGACTGGATGCCACCCGGGTCGGGATCGAGCCGATTGCGACGGTCATTACCTCTATCGGCATGGATCACTGGCAGCGGTTGGGGGAGACATTGCCCCTGATTGCTGCTGAAAAGGCGGCCATCGCCTGCCCAGGGATCCCGTTGATCAGTGCGCCCCAGGATCCGGAGGTGTTGGCGGTCTTGCAAGCCCAGGCCCAGCGGGTTTTGGCCCCTTTGCAAATCGTCGATCCTCTGACGTGGGCTACCGATCAAAGTGGGATCCAAGTTGGGATCCAATGGCAGGGGCAGGTGTTACCCATGCCGCTGAGGGGAGATGTGCAACTGACCAATAGTGCTCTGGCCCTGGCAACGGCTGAGGCTTTGCGGCGGCGGGGCTATCTGATCTCGGACTCACATCTCTCTCAAGGGCTGGCCCAAACCCAATGGCCGGGACGATTGCAAACCCTGATGTTGGCGGGACACAGCCTTTTGGTGGACGGTGCCCACAATCTGCCGGCGGCCATCGCCCTGCGGCGGTATCTGGATCAACATTGCCCTGGATCCCTGTGTTGGTTTGTGGGGATTTTGGAAACCAAAGATGCCGCCGGGATCCTGAAGGTGCTGTTGCAGCCGGGGGATCAAGTTTATACCTTGCCCATCCAGGATCACTTGGGGATCCCGCCGGAGGTCTTGGCTTCAATTGCCCGCCAGGTGCAGCCTCGGCTCAGCCATCTGTCTGCCCTCGATAGTCTACAAAGCTGGCAAGAGCTACTCAAAAGCTGGGATCCTCAGGGGCGACCAGATCATCTGGTGGTCTGTGGATCCCTGTACTTAATTGGCCAGATCATGCAGGAGTGCTTGGGGTGGGATCTGGCTCGCTAGCGGCCTTCACCTGCAAGAGCGTTTTCACATTTCACACGGTTTTAATGCTAGTTTTACCGTTAGAGATAGCCGGGGCAAACCGACCGGGATCAAGCTGGGCCAGGATCTGATCTTGATGAATGGTGTCTTGATGAATGGTGCCCGACCCGGAGGTTACAGCGCGAGCGAACCGTTCCGCCACCACCGGCACCACCGCCAAAGGATTGCTAAAGCCAGCAAACAGGTGAACTTGTCCTTTGAGTCCTGGCACGGTCCCCACCAGCGGCAACTGATCGGGACAAAATGCCACTCGGCAATGCCGCCACATCCCCGCCACATCCCGAACCGCAGGGATCCACTGGCCAATCCCGGCTCGAATCTGGGCCTCGCTTTGGGTTGGATTGGCGATGGGATCCAAACTAGCCGACACTCGGCTGATCTGCCCCATCCGTAAGCTGCCATCTCTCATCTGGATCACGCCGCTGTCTAAAATACTGGGCAGCACTTCCTGGTCAGGATGGTTCCAGAGGGGATCCCTGTCCGGTTGAGTCGCAGACTTTTCCAGCTCAAAGCGTTGCAGCAGTGCCGGGGTGATCATGGTCTGCATCCAAATCCCAGCAGTTTGAGAGGGATCCACCTCCACCAACTCCGCATGGGTAAAATATAACGGCACCCGGATCCCCTGTGCTTGGAGGAGGGATCGACCCCAGGCCCCGGCACAGATGGCAATCTGGTCCGCATGATAGGTTCTGGCCCCCGCCTGGACAGATCCTGGGCGCACCTGCGACACCGTGTTGATCAAAAGCTGTCCCCCCCGCTGCACCAACCCATCCGCGAAGGCCGCCGCCGCCAACTCAGGCCGAATATGCCCATGCCGTGCCACCAGAGCACCCGAGAGCCGGGATCCATCCAAGAGAGGTTCCAGAGCTACGGCCTCTGCAGGGGATAACAACTGCGGCGGGATCCGGACGGCCTGATAGTCTTGGGCCACCTGCTGCGGATCTGCCGTCTCAGGGATCGGCATCAGCAGATCCAGCTCCCGAAACTGAATCGACTGCCCCAGCTCCGCTTCCAGTTGGCGATAACGCTCGATCCCAGCCGCCCCAAGAGATTTCATCAGGGGGGTACGACCGGCCCAGTGGGCCAAGCCCCCGTAGCTATAGCGGGTGGCATCCTGCAAAGGGGAATCTTTTTCGATCAGCAGCACTGAGCAGCCCTGACGAGATAACTCATAGCCCAGAGCGGATCCGGCGATCCCAGCCCCAATCACGATCCAGTCAAAACCATCGGCCATAGCATCACAGGTGGAGTTCAAAGATTTTGCTTACTGATTTTGCCCATTATCATCCACAAGGACTTCCCGGTCTTCTCCAGCTTCTCGCCAATGGAGCAATCGCCGCCAGTCGATCCGATCCGGGCTGTCAAACACCCAATCCACCCGCCGCTGCAACATGTGCATGGGCACCACCGTCGGGATCCCCACCATCTCCAGATCCGCCGACAGACCCGACTGGATCCCGGCATAGGTGGCCTCAATACCCAGGCAGTTCAGACAGGAGAGTCCTAGTTTTTGCAGTGCAAGCTGATGCAGGATCCCTTCCGGCAAGGGATTTTGATGGGGTAGATCATCTCCGGTCACCCGTTGCGTGAATCGCTGCGTTAGGCCCGTTTTGGTCAGCAAGGCCTCCACTTCGGTGCCACTTGTCCCTGCCACCAGGATCCACTGCAACCCCAAAGACTCCAGCGTGTTGATCAGGTCTCGGATGCCACTGATCAAAGGGAGTTTGTCCACTTGAGTCAGCCGTTGACAGTAGAGGGTTTGCTTGCGCTCAATCAGGGCTTTAAGAGTGGATTCATCCAGGATCCGACCTCTTTCAGTCCAGAGGGCGCGCAGCCGGATCGAATCCGCTTGCCCCGCATGGGTGAGTCGATAGAGGGGCCAATCTGTGGCTGCCAATGGCCTGAGATTACTGTCCACCAGCAATTGATTGATCAGATCCGCTTGGATGCGCTCATCATCTGCCACCACCCCACTCAGCCCTATCAAGACTGCTTGCAACCCACTCACCCGGATCCCTCCTTGGGCACCCAAAATTGCTGCTCTTCCAGGCTACCTCTCCCATAGGCTTTGGCCGAAGTGTTCAGCGATAGCAATCTGAAGTGATTCGTGTACTCCTTCCCTCAATCAGTCGCTACAACAAATACACTGCCTAAACCAGTTTGTTAATTCACTGGCGTTGACGAGACTAATAGCTACCTCGATTACAGCGTTTTCCACTCAGGTGAGACATTTTTAGTTCTTGGCTGGTAAAGATCCTAGCTTAGGTCTGTACCTCACGAGACTTGGAAACGCTGTATTTGGGAAGATGTCTACCCCACAGGCTCTTTCGGATTTTTCGAGGTGCCCTCAGGATAGTTCAAAATGAATCGGCGGCTCCAACCTCAAACTCGTAATGCGTTGAACAGATAGCCGACAACAATGATCCCTAGTGAAGTCAGGCCCACAAAAACAGCTAGGAGCTGAGGCCGCAACACTTTTTTCAAAATCACCATTTGAGGTAACGACAGGGCCGTAACCGCCATCGTAAAGGAGAGTACAGTCCCGATGGACATCCCTTTATTGACCAGAGCCTCAGCAATGGGCAAAACTCCGGCCACATTGGTGTAAAGAGGTACCCCCAACAAAACGGCCACTATCACAGCAAAAGGATTATTTGGCCCAGCCCAGCGAGTGACTAGGTCAGCAGGCACATATCCATGAATGGCAGCACCAACCCCGATGCCGATCACCACATAGATCCAAACCGATTTCAGGATTTCGTAGGTCTGAAACCAGGCTTGATTGATCCGCTCCTGCCAAGAGATTGCGAAGACTTGATCAGGGGCAACATCGGATCCCTCGGTTAGAGCTGATGTAGCCGCTTGAGCCTGAAGTTGGATCACAAAAGGTTCTAACCATTTTTCGAGGTGTAGTTGCCCAATAACTAACCCTGCGATCACAGCTAAACTAACTCCAAATCCCACATACATCAGGGTTGCCCGCAGTCCAAATAAACCCCAAAGTAAGGCAATCGCAACGGCATCCACCATCGGGGCTGAGATCAAGTAAGAAAAAGTCACTCCCAATGGTACCCCAGCCGTCAAAAATCCAATAAATAAAGGAACGGCTGAACAGGAACAAAAGGGTGTGATCGCCCCCAAACTGGCAGCCAAGACATTACCCACGAGCAATTGCTGATGTTCTAAAAAGGATCTGACTCGCTCTGGAGACAAAAAACTTTGGAGTGTGCTCACCACAAAGCTGATACACACCAACAGAGTCAAAACCTTGGGAACATCATAAAAAAAGAAATGCAAACTGGATCCCAAAGCTGAATCGATAGATAGCCCCAGAACACGAGTGACTAGAACTGTAGACAGCCAGTCAAAAGGATAGAAAAGATCAAACATGGCATCCTATTGTTGTAAAAGTGGTTGGATCTGAGCTGGGCTTAAAACTTGACCTGTGCTCACCACTCGATCATTGATGGCCAAGGCTGGAGTGGACATTACCCCTCGCATGGCAATCTCAACCGGATCCGTAATGTGATTAATCTCAGCGGTTAAATTGAGAGCCGTTATCGCTTCTTTGGCATTAGCTTCTAGGGTCTGACATTTTTTGCAGCCGGTGCCCAAGATATCAATTTTGAGGATTGTCATCATCTATCTCCTGAAGAAAAAGAAAGCCTAAAGTTCAGATCAATGGGATCAAACAGTAGAGATACCGACCAGGATCCCAGTTTGAAATCCCCAGTCTGAGTTCAAATTACAAACTAGAAACCTAGACAGGCTTGAATCGCGACTGAGCAAATTCTGCCAGTAGACAGCCGGGTTTGTGCTCTAATCCAAGTGCTTGACGTTGGGCCAAATACTGCGATTCTGTCCAACCTTCTTGCTCGGCCAGTGTTAATAGGGTCAGTACCCCTGCCCGTATTCCAGACGAACACCGCACGTAGACCGGTTGAGGGGAGCTATCTAGGGCCTGTTGAAAGGTTTTCAGAGTTTGATCGTTGAGGTTTTGGGGAGAAACAGGGATGTGGACGTACTGGATCCCTAGACTTTCCACTATCGTTGGATCCATTTGGGTGCCTTCTGGCCCTGGGCAGAGATCAATCAAGGTTTGGTAACCCTGGTGGGTAAGTTGCTGCAAAACTTCAGGCTCCGTTACGCAGCCCACCGCCACCTGATTTGTTACCGATTTCAGCATGGAACTCTCCTAGAGTTGAGTGGTTCCACCCTAATCTCTATACCCATGTATAGGGTCAAGGGGGATGAGGTCAAGAGTTGGGTTGGCTGGCGGATTGATGGGGGGAGTGAGGTTGCTCCAACGCAACGCAGGGTTGAGCAGGATCTGGGTGAGTCAATCGAGCCTCACATTGCTGCATTAGAGGCATGAGATCGTCATGGAGTCGTTGCAGCTTGTCGATTTGGATCCGAATATCCTGAATCTTTTGCCCTAGACGCTCGTAAACTGCTTGACAGGTAAGGGATCCGTTTTCCTTGAGGCTGAGAACATCACGGATCTCATCCAAGCTGAGGCCCAAGGTTTTGGCATGGATAATAAAAGTCAGACGCTCCACGTCCTGAGGGCTAAACAGGCGATACCCTGCCTGCGTCCGTGGCAAGGGCCGGATCATGCCAATCCGCTCATAAAAGTAAAGGGTTTGTGGATTCAGTCCCAGTTGTCGAGAGACCTCTTTGACTCGCAGCATCGAAAGTTGGATCCTTGACCCGTTATTGATTGCCCAAGTTTATCCTAGCGAAGTGCTGCTACGGCTGGGATACTACCTCAACAGGTCTCAAAGAATTTGCTCACAGACTGAGTATGCGTGTGGCGAGCATAACTGAGGTATCAACCCATTAACCCGGAGCAGCCTCTGACCAGCGCAGCCTACCTCAACCTATCGGCACAGAGATGTCGGATCCTTTGAGGTTCAGGGGCAAACAGTTTTAGCCGACGATTTTGGACTCAAAGCCAAGTGATCAAGTGCCTAACCTAGGGATCCTAATGATTGTTTGAGGTTCTTTTGAAAAGGCTAGGATCCACCTAAACTGATCCCCAAATAAGGGGCTAACTCTCGACTGAGCTGACCAGAGCGAACCAATTCGGCATACGTCTCTTCCTCAATCTCCAAGAGAGTTTGCTTGAGCTGTAGGGCCACCAAGTCTTTGAGGTTGGGATGAGTGCGAAGTAATGTGTCCAGATCTTTTTGAGCATCATCCAATTGGCCCTGAACCAAGACTTTTTGATAGCGATAGAGATCTGAGTCAGTATCAGGCAAATCAGCTTCTATTGTGTCTAAATAGGCCAATACCCGCTGCATTGCCACCCGGCGAGCTACGATCTCCTGATATTTTTGTTGGATCGGTTGATCCCCCAGTAGCCCTAAACTTTGTAACAGGGGTTTGACGGTTAATCCTTGGACTAATAGAGTAAAAAGTACTACTCCAAACACAATCGAGATAATCAGATTACGCTCCGGCAGGGCGGTCGGTACACTCAATGCCAGGGCAATGGACACGGATCCTCGCAATCCCCCCCACCACAGCACAGTCTGATCCCGCCAGCCAATGTTGGATTGGGCCAGTCCATTACTGAGAGCTGCCAGCCCAAAGATCCCCAGCCCACGGGATCCGATCATAGCCGCCACCACCACCATTGTGATCGTAAAGGTTTGGCCTAAACTGGCAAATTCAATCTGATCACCTATCAACAAAAACACAATTGAATTGACAAAAAAAGCTAAAAACTCCCAAAACTCACTCACCAATAGCCGGGTGCGAGGATTCATGCCAATTCGGGATCCAAAATTGCCCAACACCAGTCCTGTGATCACCACCCCAATCACACCGGATCCCCCCAATTCTTCAGCCACCAAATAAGTGGCATAGGCGGCGGTCAGGGTCAGGGATTGTTCCACCAATGGCAGATCAAACCGCTGCGTCAGATAGGAGATCCCGAAGCCGATCAAGCTGCCCACCCCCAGACCAATCCCCACGAAGGTTAGAAACCGCAGCACCGTCACCTGAAGGTCAAACTCCTCTAGCCCCAGCGGGATCCCTACCAACAGGCCAAAGGCCACCACCGCCACCCCGTCATTGAGTAGGCTTTCTCCTTCCATCAGGGTGCGGAGCCGTTCTCCCACCCCCAACTCTCGAAACAGCGCAATCACCGAAACCGGATCCGTAGCCGCTAGACTGGCCCCAATCAGCAAGGCCACAGGCCAGCCCATCCCCACAAACTGATGCAAGCCCCAGCCGATCCCCCCCACTGAGATCACCACCCCCACCACCGCAAACAGGATCACCGGCACCAATTCTCGCCGCAAAGCCGACCAACGCAGATTCCAAGCCGCCTCAAACAGCAATGGCGGCAAAAAAATAGTCAGGATCAACTCTGGCGATAGATTGACCAGCCGCACATCCACCAAAGCCAGTCCTAGCCCCGTGATCACCAGCAAAAGGGTGTAGGGGATCTGTCGTACCCAACCCAAGACCTGCGGCAACGTGGCCACACTCAGGGCAACGGTAATCACCAGCACAAATCGCTCTAGGTTGGTTTTGATCACTTCGTCCTCCGCCAGCAACCCGGCGGCCTGTTCAGCTAGCTCAGCAGCAAATAGCATCGGATCCTCCTTTTCTCAGCCCCTACCCTATCTCTCCTTCATGCCCTTGTCCTGTGGGCATACTCCACTCCATAGGCACAATAGAAACAATGGGCAAACAGCGAACTGCCATAAGCTCGATAGCCCCTTTGGTTAGACTCTTCAGTTGAGTGTTTTCTCTATGGCCCGCTCTGCTCACCTGATTTTTAATCCTGTAGCGGGACAAGGGGATCCGGATCCTGATCTGGCCCAGATTTGCCAGCACCTGGAGCCAGAGCTGGAGCTGACCCTTTGGACAACCACCCCTGAGCAAGGTGCCGATGTTTTGGCGCATCAGGCATTGCAGGCCGGATCCCAATTGATTCTTGCCAGCGGGGGGGATGGCACCCTGTCGGCGGCAGCCACCGCTTTGGTGGGATCCGATGTCCCCTTTGGGGTGATCTCGCGGGGAACCGCCAATGGATTTGCCCATGCCCTGGGGATCCCTGACACCATCGATGCCGCCTGTCAAGCAATTCTCAAGGGTGGACAACGGCGGGTGGATACAGCTCTGGTGCGGCAAAATGATCAAGAGCGGATCATGATTTTATTGGCGGGGATTGGCTTTGAGGCGGATACGGTCGAGAGGGCAGATCGAAGGGCCAAAGATCGGCTGGGGGTTTTGGCGTATGTGCTATCCGGCTTACAGCAACTCCGAACCCTACAATTGTTTGAGGCCCAACTGGAAACCGAGGATCAAACCATTCATGTCCAGGCCAGTGCCATTACGGTTGCCAATGCGGCCCCGTCCACTTCAATCTTGGCTCACGGGCCAGCCGGGGTAATTCCTGATGATGGCTTACTGGATATCACCATTATTTCGAGTGCGGGGTTTTCGAGTGGGATCATGACCGGTTATCACCTCTTGCAGTCAGCTCTCAAGGGCAGTGCTGCCGAACGAGACGATATCGGCTATCTGCGGGCCAAGCGGGTGACCCTCACCACGGATCCGGCCCAGTCTGTGGTCATGGATGGCGAGATGCTAGCGGCGGCTCCCCTGACCTTTGAATGTCTGCCCCAGAGTTTGATAGTCATCGTCCCCCCAGTCCAGTCCGCGCCAGCAGATGAAAAACTGGAGCACCTACCCGGTCTGGACATCACCCCCAAAGCGAGGGCACCAGAGTCATGAACGATATGAACGCCATTCCCCCCCTGGCGGTGGTGGCCCATCGGGGTCAACCCGGTGAACACGAAAATACCCTCGCCGCCTTTGAATGGGCTATTGAGCAGGGATCCGACCTGATCGAGCTGGATGTGCGCCGCTGTGGGGATGGATCGCTGGTGGTGCATCACGATGCCGAGATTGAGGGGATCCCGCTGTCTAGCCTGAGCTTGGAGCAAATTCGCCACGCCAAAGCTGTGCCCACATTGGCCCAAACGGTGGCAGCCACTCAGGGTCGGATCCGATTGGATGTGGAACTCAAAGAACCCGGCCTCGAAGATCAGGTGGTGGATTGCCTGCTGGCGACCCTGGATCCGGGTGATTTCATCCTGACGGCCTTCGATGCGGCGGTGGTGAGAACCCTCAAAACCCATTGGCCCCATCTCATGGTCGGGCTGCTGGTGGAT
The DNA here is from genome assembly GCA_964578595.1 of uncultured bacterium. Lineage (GTDB taxonomy): Bacteria > Cyanobacteriota > Cyanobacteriia > Thermostichales > Thermostichaceae > JAAUUM01. Next base: position 13,736 of record CAZODP010000009.1, on the reverse strand, counting down.
CAGGGGATCCCGCTCAATCAAGCCCTTCTTGATCTCTATCAACAGACTCACGCAGACCTGTTGCTACCCCACTGGAGTTTGCTGGTTGCGGGTGCATCCCTCCCAGCCCAGTCCCTGATGCCCCCTCTAATGCCCTGGACAGTTAACGATCCCACCCGGATCCGAGAGTTATGGCACAACCCCAACCTGGTGGGGATCATCACCGACAACCCTGTCCTGGCTCTGCGGATCCGGAGCGAGGTGCAGCCAAAAAGGTAAGGCTCAAAAAGCAGCAGGCACTACCTGCGGTGTTAATTTGACCCGGATCCTGCCCGGAACCGCTAATTGCAGCTATTGTAGGGAAATGTTTTGAGGGCGTTGTCCCAACACGATGTGGAGCCACTGGCATGGAAACCAACCTGATCAAAGCTGCCCGCCAAATCTATGACGATCATGTGCAGCTTCGCCCGGATGTGGCCTATCAAACCCCGCGCGGCGTGGTGATCCACCGCAGTACCTTACGGGGGGATCTGATTTTTTCGGACTACCCGATTCTGCTGCCCCATGAGCTATTCATTCCGGTTGATATGCTAGAGGCGCAAGCGGTCTAGGATCCCCCTGTGGAGCACACCCTAATCCACAGGGCACCCTATAGCGGGATAAGCTGTGACACTGGCAGGTGCGTATGCTGGGACTTCAACTGCTAATTTGGGCTGTGATCCTATATGTAGGAGCCTGTGTCGGCAGCTTTTTGAATGTGGTGGTCTATCGGGTGCCCCGCAATCTGTCTCTGATCAGACCGGGATCCCACTGTCCCCATTGCAAGACCCCGCTGGGGCCGACTGAAAATGTGCCCATTTTGGGCTGGTTGTGGCTGCGGGGGCGGTGCCGCCATTGTCAGGCCCCGATTGCTTGGCGATATCCAGCCGTCGAAGCCTTGACCATGTCACTCTATGCCCTGTCCTTTGGGGTGCTGGGGCTGACCTGGCAGGCGGCGAGTCTGGCGCTGTTGTGGGGTTGGCTGGTGTCGCTGGCCCTGATTGATCTGGAAACTTTTCTTTTACCCGAAGCCCTGACCCGATCAGGCTTGGTGGCCGGGATCCTGGTGCGGATCGCGGTCGGCTGGCTAGAGGGGGGATCCTCAGGGATCTTGACCGCCCTCACAGATGGGATCCTGGGCATGGTGGTGGGGATCTGGAGCCTGGAATTGCTGGGTCTGCTGGCGCGAGGGATCCTCAAAAAAGAGGCGATGGGCCTGGGGGATGGCAAACTGCTGGCCCTGATCGGGATGTGGATCGGCTGGCAAGGATCCCTGCTCACCTTGCTGCTGGGGAGTGCCGTGGGGGCACTGGTGGGGCTAGTGGGTATGCGGCTGAGGCGGGTGCAGTGGGGCAGGCCGATCCCCTTTGGGCCATACCTGGCGATGGGGGGGGGATTGGCGGCTCTGTGGGGGGATCCCTTGGTGCAGGGCTACCTGCAGGTGATTGGATTGAGGTGATTGGCATGCGGGCTAGTCAGGATTGAATCCTGGATGTGCAGTGGCTCGGCCTAAAGATCCGTAATTCTACCGTCCTAGAGACGATGCTTTTGTGAGGCGGTTTTGATAAAGTTGGGCGTGGTTTGATCTTGATCCACAAGGTTGCGATCAAAGGGTTTGTGATCAAAGAGTTTGTGATCAAAGCCTGGCCTATCGCCTACTGGGCCGCCCATTGGGTTCATCACCCGTTTGGCCCTGAGATCTGACTTGTGTTCCCTCCTCTTCACCCATGACTATCTTTGCCAAATCTTCTCAAGTTGCAGGATCCCTGGCTTGCACCTTAGGTCAGGCTATCGCCCTCGGCCTCTGGCTGATCCTGTGGTTGGTGTTACCGGTCTCGGCCCGCCCCATTTTGATGCGGGTGGGGGTGGCGGTCAATAGTTCTAGCGTGACTTTGGGCACCTCCACTGAGGCGCGGATCCTGGATGCCCAAGGGCAACCCGTCGGCAGTCTCAGTGCCATGACACCCGCCCGGGCCACCCGCTCAGGATCCACTGTCCAGGTGGGTTCCACCACAGGATCCCGGCTTTTTGTGCAGCCTGTGACCAGCAATGGGTTGGTGTTTATCAATCGCCATTGGTATCGCGGCCTGGTGGAGTTGATTCCGGGCGAGCAGGGGGTGATGGCCATCAACCAGGTGGGGTTGGATGACTATGTATCCAGCGTGATTGGCAGTGAGATGGGGCACCGATTTCCGACCGAGGCTTTGCGGGCGCAGGCGGTGGCTTCCCGAACTTACGCCCTATTTCATCGCAACAAACGCTTGGATCGCCCCTACGATCTGGGGGTGGATCAGATGTGGCAAGTTTATAAAGGGGTGGATGCCGAATCCAATCTGACTCAGGCGGCCTCGCGGGATACCAGTGCCCAAGTGGTGACCTACAGTGGCGAGATTATCAACGCGGTATTTCACTCCTCATCGGGGGGCCATACCGAGGATGTAGCCAATGTCTGGATCGAGCCACTGCCCTATTTGCGAGGGGTGCCCGACTACGACAGCAATGCGCCGGTGTTTAGCTGGACGGTCTCTTTGTCGCCCCAACAGCTCCAGCAGGCGGCCTCTGGGATCGGATCCATTACCAGTGTCGAAGTCAGCCAGCGGTCTCCGTTTGGGCGAGCCATGCGGGTGCGGATCCAGGGCAGCCAAGGGCAGCGGGAGATCAGTGCCGGAGAGTTTCGCCAGCGCATGGGCCTCAAAAGCACCATGTTTACCATCAGTGGCGGAGCTGCCACAACCGCCAGTTTGGCCGGGGGATCCGCTGGATTTGTGGTCAATGGTCGGGGTTTTGGTCATGGGATCGGCATGAGCCAATGGGGGGCGGCGAGTTTGGCTCAGCAGGGCTGGAGCTACCAGCAAATCTTGGGCCATTACTACCAGGGCACATCCTTGGCGGTGCTGGATCCAAAATGATGGCGATTCAGATCCTCCCCCAGTTGTCTAGCAGCGGTGGACCGAAGGATGTTGCTGACTGGGGTCTCTCGGATTTACGATAACGTCTCAGTAGCGGATCAAAGGCGGATCAAAAACCGATCACGCATCCAGATCGGATCCCAATGGCATGATGGGATCCTGCCCTGATTTAACTTGAGGCCCTTTTGAGTGATGCAGCCCCCCCCTCTGATCCTGGCCTCCCAATCTCCGGCCCGACGGCAACTGCTCACTAAGGCCGGGATCCGGTTTGGGGTCGAACCCAGCGGCTTTGATGAAGACCAGGTGCAACTCCAGGATCCGGTGGATCTGGTCAAAACGCTTGCTTTTGAAAAAGCCAAAGTCGTGGCTCAACGACATCTCGAACCTGCCCTGATCCTAGGAGCGGACTCGGTTCTGTATCTGCATGGCGAAATCTATGGCAAGCCTGACAGCCCTCAAGAGGCGGAAAACCGCTGGCATCAGATGCGGGGGCAAGTGGGGGAACTCTACACCGGCCATGCACTGATTGATACCGCCCAGGGCAGGCACCTCACCCACTACGGACTAACCCGCATCTTTTTTGCGAAGCCGTCAGATGCTGAGATCCAAGCCTATGTGGCCACCCACGAGCCATTGGCCTGTGCCGGATGCTTTGCCATTGATGGACTGGGATCCATTTTTGTGGAGCGGATTGAGGGCTGCCACGGCAATGTGATCGGCCTCAGCCTGCCCCTGTTGCGGCATATGATGGCTGAGCTGGGCTACGACATCACCGCCTACTGGCAAGCGACGTCATCCCAAATCTAGTTGATTAGGATCCTTGATTAGGATCCCTCGATGGGCAAAATCGCCCGTTCAATCTGGGCACCGATCCC